>CAISKQ010000056.1 GCA_903885965.1 uncultured bacterium | reverse complement strand
GCTAACTTGTCAAATCTCTAACGGGGCACGCCCACAATTTGAAGATTTGAAAATCTCACCTTATCTATAAAACTGTCTTAATTCTACCAATAATAACTTCTACTTAAAGCTAACTTGTCAAATCTCTAACGGGGCACGCCCTGTTTCGAAAGTTATTCACAAGTCAAAACATTCTACATCAAATACAAATATTTGTAAACTACTTAGAAATACTGAGAAAAAAATTTAGCCTATTTTTTATGTATCGCTTACCCATTCCCGATTTCAAATATTTTTCTCTAGCTTTAGCGTCTTTTTCATCATAAGAAGCCTCATAGTAAACAAGTTTAAATGGTCTACGTAACTTGGTTGAAAAATTTTCACCATTGTTGTGTTCATCCAGTCTTCTTTTCAAGTCACAAGTATAGCCAGTATAAAACAGTCTGTCTTTTATGCTTTGTAGCACATACACGTAAAACATACACTTATTCAATTGGTGAAGCCAATTATCCTTGGTTGCTAACTAATATCCATCTTAAAGGATTTTCCCACTTAAGTCAATTAGTGACCTTTCCAAATAAAAAAGAGCTGGTCAGGCTCTTTAGGGGGTTTTGTTTAACGACCGTTTAATTTTCTCTTAGGATGATCTTCCTTCTCTCATAAACATCAAGGTTTTCGAATTCTTTGAGAGAATAACCGCCAAGACATTCAGTCGGAAGATTTTCTATCTCCAGCTGAGCTATCAGTTTTCTCAACAGCTCATAGCTCCCCTGAATTTCAGTTTTGAATTCATCGCTCACCTCATTAGAGTCGCGATAAAATCCAATGAGTCTTTCAAAGAACAATTTTCGATATTTCAAATACGCCATGCGTTCAGCTCCTTTGGGCGCGAAATCCAATTCACGCGTCAATGCTTTCACGCATCTGCCCTTTTGGCCGGTAAATTTAGTGAATTCCACCCACTCATGAATCAGCATGGGCTTCCGATAATTTTTTGGCACCTCTTCTGAAATGAAAAGATGTCCCTGCGGAAAGCCAACAAACCCTGGGAGTCTCAATTCGAATTCTTTGCTGAGTATAGAATAAGAAATTCTCTCTCCGTTGTAAAAGAAACTTCCACTGCCAACCTTATATTTCTTCAGCCAGGCTGGTACCGGTCTGGTATCAACTTGGCTCCAGTAATTAAGCCTGGCATACTTTGTCAGGGTAGAATTGCTGTTTCCAATTTTTTTGCATTTTTTACTCATAGCATCTCCTTTTTGTTTTATAGAGCTGGTCAGGCTCTTTAAGTTTTTTGTTTAACGACCGTTTAAAAATTCTCCTCGCGTTGCTTGTTCTTTTTCAGCTGGAGTCAAGCTCCAATCAAAAACACTTCCATGATCAGACCATAATCTTGCAGATCCTGGTTGGGAATAACACCAATAAACAAATTTTTCTACCCTTTTTTGTTGGCATGGTTCTGAGAGAATTGACCTTGCCAAACAAACCTCACCTACTCTCAATAATTCTCCGCTCTTTTTTGCTGACTCAAAGAGTAAAGAAAATTTTTCAATAATTTCCTCATCAGGAATAACTGCTATTTCTGATGGGAATTTATGCTTGATATCCTTTAAACATTGTATCTTGTTAAACTTGAAAGAATTGTATCTTTCAATGACAAAAAGAAATATTTTTCTTGCTAAAGGCCTTGCTTCTTCCAGCATATTATTTTTAACAAGATACCAAAACTGCCTTTCTGTTTCCTCAGCACAATTATCCATTGCAACCTCCCTTTTGTTAAAGAAACTATTTGTTAATGAACTGCTGTTTATTAAATTATCAACGGTGTATCCTAGCATCTTTTCTGCATTTTGTCAACACTTTTCCGACACTTTATTTTTGAAGTTTTATCGACACTTTTGCCTAATTTATAGCTATATTTACAAGTTATGTTTAGCATGCTATAATAAGCTTAGCTAAAGGTGTCGGAATATTTAAACAACTAACTCAAAACTATGGAAAAGCCCTTGGGTCAACTTCAAAAACTTGGCTTGAGCCAAAAAGAAGCCCGTTTATACTTGGTCGCTTTGGAAAACGGCCCAGCCACTATTACTAAGCTCGCTCAAAAGTCAGGCCTCAAACGCGGCACGATTTATGAATTCCTGACCGAGATGCTGGAAAAGGGTCTTTTGGAAGTGAGTATTTCTGGCAAAAGAAAACTCTATGCCAGCGTTCAGCCTCAAAAACTCAAGAAAATTATTGACCGCCAAAAAGAAATTTTGGACAATCTCATTCCTGATCTCTCACTGCTGACTTCAACTTCCCCAGCCAAACCAAAAATTAAATTCTACGAAGGCAAAGAAGGCCTCGTCGCTGCTTATTATGAAATGCTTGATCTTCCAGATGGGTCAGAGGTGCTTGGCTTTGCAACTTTCGAAGGAATCTACAAGCTTTTTTCCGAAGGTGCCATCAACACCTACATCAAAAAAAGAGTTGCCAAAAAAATCAAACAGAAACTGATTATGCCGACTGACGAATATGCTCACAATCATCTTAATAACAACAAGCAAGAATTGCGCCAAACTCTCATGATCCCCAAAAACAAATTTTCCATCACCAACGAAATTAACATCTATCAAGACAAAGTCGCCATCATTTCCCTGGGCGAAGAAAAAGTTGGCGTCATCATCGAGTCCAAACAAATCGCCGACACCCAAAGAGCAATTTTTAATTTGCTTTGGAATAATCTTCGCTAATATCAAACTTGTTTATTCAGTCAACCCAGCCCCAATAAAATTTCAAAATAAATTTTTCCCAAAAACAAAACCCACCATCACGGCGGGTTTTGTTTCTATCTTCTATATATGAAAACCATATAAAGATAAAATAATTTATTTCACTGCTTCTTTGAGTGCTTTTCCAGCAGTAAATTTAGGGACAGTCATTGCAGGGATTTGGATCTTTGCCTTTGTTTGAGGATTGATTCCTTCTCTTGCTGCTCGCTGAGAAACTTTGAAAGTTCCAAAGCCTGTTAGTGTCACCTTGTTTCCTTTTCTGATTTCTTCAGTGATTGTTTCTTCAAAAGATTCAATAACTCCTTCAACTGCTTTTTTAGAAAGTTCTGTTTTTGTTGCGATTGCACTTACGAGTGCATCTTTGTTTACATTAGCCATAGTGTCACCTTCCTTCCTAGTTTATAGTTTATTTTCTAACTCTTCCTATTCTACACTTTTTCCTATCAATAAAGCAAATCAGTTATACACATGCAGTAGCTAACAACCAAAAGACAAGAAACAATAACCCTGCCTACCGGCAGGCAGGCAAACAAAATTCAATAATCAAAACTCAAACATTCAGACCTTTTGTATTTTTGAATATTAGGACTTGAAATTTATTTGTGATTTGTATCTTGGTGCTTGTAGCTTGGTTATTATATCTTGTTTTAGCGTGCTTATGTTTACGTGTTTTTAATTTTCTCAAACACGAAATATCGCAGGTCATTTTCCTTATCCTTGCTTTTATCTTTAAAATATCTCATGATAACATATTTATTTTCCTTTGATTGACCAACAACTTCTTCGCCCTTATCGTCTTTTGCAATCAATAGCTTTTCCATCGTGACTCTCATTCTTTCAAAATCATTCTGCATATCAAATTTAAGCACAATGGTATCATTCCCAATAAGAGGCTCGATATCGTCGTATTCCCAAGCCTGTTTTTTGATTGTCTCTTCACTTATCGCAGCTTCTTTCCCTTCATTACGATATTGATAGACCGGATTTTTCTTGTTGTCTAATTCAATACTAAAAAGAGGTTCGCCAGTGTCACGATAATTGGAGATTATGCCATTAATAACAAAACCAACTCGTTCAACATAGGCCGTGCCAGCTGGAATGCGTGGCGAGACAGTAGCTTCAATGACATTTTCTTTTGCCTCCTCCACAATGGCTATTTCCATCATTTTGTCGCCAATGCCCAATCCCCTAGCATCAAAATCAACGTTAAAAGAACTTGCATAAACCCTACCAGTTTCCATTTGCCTAAATGCCATAGAAGAAGCAACTTTTTTCTGGAATTTTACCAAATACCATTTTCTTTTTGCTCCATCGCTAAAAATTCCTCTGAGGCCATCCACCACCACATCTTTGATGTTTTTTATTTGATCCCAATTTCTTTCGGTAATTCCCACCATTTCTTCTTGCTCTTTTTCATCGGGATTTTCTTTGACCAAAATCTCCCAACCCTCCAACTGCTCCAAAGTCACACCATTTTTCAGGGCTGCAGCCAACAAAATGATTTCTATTTTGCTTTTTTCCAAATCAGCCAGCAAAGTTTCAACTTTTTGATCATCAGGCTGCTTCAGCGAAAGCTCTGTGCTGAATTTTTCAACAATAGTATACGCTCTCTTTAGCAATTCTTGCTGAATTTTTGGAATCTCTTGTTCTCTTTCTTCTTTCAAAAGCAACCCTTGCAGTTCCGATCTTTCCTTGGCTGCCAAAGCTGCTAATTCGCTAATTTTTTGAAAAAATATTTCTGCCTTTTCTTTTGGCAATTTTTCGCCAACTTGCAAAATTTTTGCACCTTCGGCATTTTTCACCTCAAGGGTCAAAAAAGCCTTCAGCTTCATTGGGGCCATTTCCGCAGTTTCATCGGAGTTTATGAAATTTGCAACTTTTTCTATTTCAGCTTCACTATTTCTTGAAATAAAATTCAAAAATTGAACCTGCGTCCTGATGTCAAAATCTTTCAGTTGAATTTTAAATTTTTGCTCAATTTCTGCACGGAAAGCAGGACTAATCAAAGCTCGATAATTATCGATCAAATTTATTTGCGTTTCCTGCTCCAAAGTTTCCCACTCTACGTGCGAGCTGGCCAAAATATCTTTCAGCTCTAGGTTAGTGCCATTTTCAGAGTTCAACTTGAAGAAAGAATCAACCTGACCACTGCTCGTATAGATAACCCCATAATCACTGCTGACTTTGTTGTAAGCACATCTGTCCAGATACGATTTCTTTTGCTTGTCATAATAAAATTGAGCGCTCAGGGGAAAAATTCTTTCCCTATCTTGCCCAAGATCATCAGCTGGCACTACTTTCGAATTTCTGGGAAAATTTTCCAATTTATCAACTATCAATTTCAAGCGCACTTTCACAAAATAGTTTTCTTCAGTGTCCTGAATTTCTTCAAGTTGCGCCAGGGCTTCTCGCCTGCCAGCTTCCATCCAATCTTCCCCCTTTCCCAAAAGAGCCACCGCTTCTAAAACATCCAGGACTTTCATTAGCACGTTAAAATCTTTTCCCTCTGCTTGTTTAACCATTTGAACTAGTAATGCTCCTCTAAAATTGGCCTGCTCCCTAAAAAAAGTATCCGCAACTTCATCACTGATGTGTCCTGGATTGTTTAAGATAGCGCAAATCAATTCGAGTCTGATTTTCTCATCTATCATTCCACTGTGTTGCAGCCAAGGATTAATTTCCTGAACCACGCGAAAATTCTCTTTTGAAATGCAATTTGGTAAAATTAGAGAATGGAAAAAAATAAAAAAAGACGAAAGTCATTTCGTCACCTGATTCAGTCTGATAGGGATAGAATCGAAGCCCTAAAAGATGAAGGTCATCTGCAAAAAG
>CAISKQ010000055.1 GCA_903885965.1 uncultured bacterium | reverse complement strand
TAAAAGAAAAAAATCATTTGGCTCTAAAACTCAAAAAGGGGCTGACATGTTGAGCATCATTTATTCGGTAGTGATGTCTCTTTGGAGAAAATCTAAACAAGATTTCTTTGGCTTATACAACCAGGCATTGATGCCTGTTGGAGGTCAGTGAGGAGTTACTCAAATTCTGTTTGACAAAAATATTCAGTAAATTATAATGAAAAAGTAAAAGTTAGCCGAACACCGACCGTATGGCTGGTTTCTTGAAAAAGATAGGCTATTCCAACTATAAACGGGGGTTTTTGTTTTTATAACTCACAAATATGCCCATCTTTGATCAGTTTCGCAGTGATTTTTTTCGCCCAAAAATCTTCATCTTCAGTATCCCTAACCAAGCCACAAATAGCATCCACAAGCCGAAAACCACCATTCATTACTGTGAATGATTTTTCTGACGCCTTTTCCCTCAAAAATTAAGACCCTTGTTTCAATTTCCATAAACTATTTTTAACTAAAAATATATTGTTATTCCAGTCACAATTAGTCCTGAAACAATGGTTCCAATCAACAAAAGTGGCAAAGATTTTTTCAGTGGAATGCCAAACACAAAAGCCGCTAGCGCCCCAGTCATGCCGCCCAAAAGCGGAATTGGAGTAGCGGCCAAAATGAAAATCGCCCACTCGCCATACTTTTCCATTTTACTACCAGCTCTTTTCCTGGTGTGCTCAAAAAGCCAAGTAAAAAACTTTTCAAAAATTGGAATATATTTTGAAAGTAATTTAGAAATTGGATCCAAAAGCAACACGATAATGGCCATGGAAAAAAAAGTACCAGCCACGGAATACGTTAGTGCTGCTGTTGGCGACAAGCCATAAACCTTGATTGCCAAAGGAATTGAAGCGCGTAGTTCAGTAATTGGAATCAGGGCAATCAAAAAAGTTGCAAGTTCTTTTGGGAAACCCAGAAACATATTTATGATAATTTCATGCATAGAATATAGTTTTAATTGTTACATTGCTACATTGTCACATTGTTATTTTTTTGCAGTAAACTATTTTGCATTGTGAACAATGTAACAGTCTAGCAATGTGACAATGTATTACAATTGCTTTCGAAGAAACTTTGCTGCAACCTCTGGTTGGATAGTTGAGATTTCAATGCCAGTTTCAAGTTCAAAGCCTGCCCAGGTTGCAGTGTGTGGCAAAATTTCTATGTGCCAGTGAAAATATGGATAATCCTTACCGTCACAAGGCGCGGTATGAATATAAAAATTGTAAGGAGGGTCATTAAGCGCCGTATAAATAGCATTAAGACTCTTGCTAAAAACCTCAGCTAATTTTACTTTTTCCGTATCTGTGATGCGCTCAAAATATGGGCTATGTTTCTTGGGAGCAATCCAAACCTCAAAGGCTGCTCGGGATGCAAAAGGACAAAAAGCGATAAAATCATCATTTTCAAAAACCACTCTTTTTTCAGTCTCACTCTCATATTCAGTCATTACACAATAAACACAATCATGATTACTCTTGTGATAAAGCTGAGCACCATCAAGCTCCATTTTCACATAAGGCGAAACGACTGGAATTGCAATAATCTGCGAATGAGGATGTGGAATCGAGGCGCCAACTTCTTTGCCATGATTATGAAAAATTGCAATGTAATTGACATTTTTCTTGTTCATTAAATCAAGGTAACGATCTTGAAAGGCATCAAAAACTTCAGCTACCTCAAGCACATTCATCAATGCCAGCTGTTTAAAGTGATCTCTGGTCACCACAATTTCATGAAAACCAACGCCAGGCATTGAAAAATATGGTCCCTCGGAAATAGCCTTTGCCTCAGCAGTGTCAGAAACAGCCGGAAATTTGTTTGGAAAAACCCGCAATGACCATTGTCCATTATTATCAGTGTAAATCAAAACATCCTTTTCTTGACCACTTGTTTCGGGATCCTCAAAGAGACATTGGTCAATTCCCTTGTCGTCTTTGACTCGCTCGAAATGAGCAAAATCATCTGGACGCTTAGCTCGGCCAGTTGCAATCAAAACCCAATCACCAGAAGCAATGTCTTGCCGCAACTGGGAAACTTGGGCATCTTTTTCATTTTTTTCCTTGTCTTTTTTGTTGATGTTTATTTGCATCGCTTTAAAAGGTTGTAGGAATTAAAATCTAGCTTGTAGAAAATTTTTCTACTGTCCATAAATTAATCCAAATACCTATTTTTTGTATTTTGTATTTCCTTAATTCCTACCATCTACAACCTAACTCCTAATTCCCACTAAACTATTTTATTTTTTTGATATTATATTTTCCAGTCATAAGTCGCCATTTGGTTTTAAATAAATCAATCAAAACTTGAATGAAACCATTTGGCCCAGTCAGGCTCACGGTAGAACCCTCTTCATTTAGCCACCTCACCGGCATTTGCACAACCTTAAACCCAAGCACTTTAGCCAAAATAATCAGCTCGAAATCAAATCCAAAACGATCAACAACCATCCTCTTGGCAACTTCATGTGCGGCTTGTCCAGTGAGCATCTTGAATCCACATTGAGTATCTGGAAAACTCCAAAGACCCAAAACAATCCGAATAAGCCAATTACCACCTTCGCCCATGATTTCGCGATGCTTGGGCTGATGAATCTGAACAAAAGCTCCCTTTATCTTTCGAGAACCAATGACGACATCCGCACCTTTTTCAAGTTCTGGTAAAGCCTTTTCTACGTGAGTAATTGAGGTTGATCCATCAGCATCCAAAAATACCACGTATTCACCCTTAGCCTCCAAGAGACCCTGACGCACGACATATCCCTTACCGTGATTTTTCTTGTTATCAATCACGCGCAAATTTTTCACCTGACTAGAGTAATTTTTCGCAACCTGCGCAGTATTATCAGGGGATCCATCAACTACAACAATGATCTCATAATTAAAGTTTTTACCACTCAGAAAACTTTCGATTTCTAGGAGATTAGTTCCGATTCTTTCCTGTTCTCTGTAAGCAGGAATCACAATTGATAAATATGGTTTATTTTCCATCTGACTTTTATATTATTTATTAGATAATTCAATTATAACATATGCTGGGAATATGCCTAGCTCAAGTCTTGTCCAATACAGAATGACCCCTCAAATGGGTTTCGGTTTCTAACGCAGAATGACCCCCGAAAGAGGGTCACTCGCTTAGATTGCGGATAATGTCTACAATAGTGGTGTATGAAAATCACTATGGAGACCGACCG
>CAISKQ010000054.1 GCA_903885965.1 uncultured bacterium | reverse complement strand
TTTTAATTTTTAATTTTTAAATAATTTTTAATTTTATAATGTTTCAAGCAGTAGGTCATTATTTTCTTAGACCTATATATTAATTTATAGGCGTGGGCCAACTTTAATGTTTCCGATTTCCGAAGGTTCAACCTTCTTAGAGTCTTCACTAGTTACCGGTTACTAGTTACTGATTACTAGTTACCGATTACTTTGAGAATTTCCCCAAACACTTCTTGCTGTGATTTATTCCCGTCAATTTCAAGCAAATTGTTTTCTTTGAAAAATCGAGTCAGGATTTTTTGCTTGGCGATGAGATAGTCAATACCTTGGTCGGCCGGGCGGGGACGCTGCATAATTTTGGCTGGATCGGCGTTGAGATAAAAGGCGAAGTCGGGACGAGGAATGCTTGCGCAGCTTTTAGCTTTTAGCTGATAGCTTTTAGGCTGATGATTTTTTGATTCAAGATAGTTGATATTTATTAAACTGTCATAAAAATATCTATCTGATAGAAGATAATCATAGCCCGTCTTTTCTAATTTTCTTAGTAATTTTTTGAATCGCAGAAGGTCAATAAGCAAGGCGACTTTGCGAAGCTGAATTTGCAGCCAGTTCGCAGTCGTCACGGATTTTACTCCACGTTTCACGTTATGCGTTGCACGCTTTGCGCCTCTGTTTGCAATCGAAAAAGCCACTGCGTGGAAATAGAAAACTTTTTTACCACGAGCTTGGAAATATTCTTTCAGCAATTCTATTTGAGTTGATTTTCCGGAGCCATCAAGGCCGGAGATAGAGATGATTTTCATAAGGTTATTATAATGGACTCTTAATATTTCTCAGCATTGGATTGGTCACTTTTGTGTAAATCTGAGTTGTTCTAATATTAGCATGCCCAAGCAATTCCTGCACATATCTCACATCAACTCCATTTTCCAATAAATGCGTCGCAAATGAATGCCTGAGACAGTGAAAGGTGGCATCTTTCTGAATCCCTGCTTTTTTCAAAGCTTTTTCAAATATCATTTGTGCTGTTCTGGTTGTGAGTTTGCCACCTCGCTCACTTGCAAAAGTATAATCATTAAAATCTCGATTAGCGATGAGTTGGTTGATATTTTCAATAAGTTTTTCTGGCAAAATCGTGATGCGATCTTTGTTGCCCTTGGCTCCCTTGATGTGAATTGTTAGCTCAGCCAAATTTATGTCTTTTATTCTCATGTCAACAACCTCACTAACACGAAGTCCGCCAGCATAAGCCAATGCAACCATCAAATTGTGTTTTTTATTTATGATTGCTTTCAATATTGCTTGAATTTCATCGTGTGACAGCACGATGGGTAATTTGCCTGGTGTTTTGGCAAATTTAATATCAATTTTTCCTTGATAACCCAAGACATTCCAGCAGAAAAAATTGATTGCCTGCAAACTTTGATTGGTCGTCTGAGCTGACACACCCTTGTCAACCTTGGCTAGTAAGAATTTTTTGATAAAATCAATATCAACTTTTTCAAAATCTTTTCCCTTAGCACGCAAATATTCACCCACGCAACTGGTGTAGCTCTGGATAGTTTTTGGACTGTATCTCCTGAGCCTCAATTCATCTTCCATTTTTTTCAAATAGACATCCATTGACATTTTTGCTATAATTTTATTGTAAGAGCGCCAAGAGAAGCTGAGTGTTTACAGTTGGTTCAAATCCAACCTGCTTAAAGGCTAACCACCAGAGCAGTACAGAACTCTGCATGTTAATTCAGTAATGAATTAGTGTGAAGCCAGAGCAATGGACTTGTTAGGTCGTA
>CAISKQ010000053.1 GCA_903885965.1 uncultured bacterium | reverse complement strand
CTGCGTAGTTCCTTTTGGCAAAAATATCTCCGCAATAGATGCGTCATCTTTTTCCATATTACTTGGATGAGTTAAGGATTATCCCCATCCAAATTGTAACCTAATTTATCTGGTTACTCCAGTGATATTGAGCATGACCCAATATAATTGAGATATGATGGGCCTTAAGTGTTGACAAAAAAGTCATAGTAGTGTAGATTAGATATATAAAGAAAGCCCCGAGGGCTTTTTAAAAAACCCAAAAATATGAATAAGGCTGTACAATTTTTTCAGGAAGCAAAAGTTGAACTTATTAAGGTGAATTGGCCGACCAAAAAGCAGACTATTAACTACACCGCTTTGGTGGTTGCAGTCAGCATTGCAGTTGCCCTTTTCCTTGGTGGACTCGACTCTGTTTTTAGTTATATCTTGAAGACATATATTATTAAGTAACATACAGATAAACACTGATGAAAAACTGATCAGCGCAGATCACGGATAATCTGTGATTAGTGAAAATCCGTTATTCATCCGTGAGAATCAGTAATTAACGAAAATGGCTAAGCAAACACAACATCATGGACTTGCCTGGTATGTGATCCACACATATTCGGGATATGAAGATAACGTTGCACGAAATCTAAAACAACGTATCGAATCAATGGATATGCAAGACCTTATCTTTGATGTGATGGTTCCAACAGAGAACAAGATTAAAATCAAAAATGGAAAAAGGACAGTCATTGAAGAGCGCATTTATCCTGGTTATGTCTTGGTTCAGATGATGGTTACTGATGCTTCATGGTATGTGGTTCGTAACACGCCGAATGTAACTGGATTCATTGGTCTTGGAACAACTCCAACACCTGTTGATCCTCGTGAAATCGAAATGCTTAAAAAGAGGATGGGTGTTTCTGAACCAAAATACAAAATGGATATCAAGGCCGGAGATGCAGTCAAAATCAATGATGGACCGTTTAAAGATTTTGATGGAAAGGTTCAAGAATTTGATGAGGAAAAAGGAAAAGTTAAAGTGTTGGTTTCTATTTTTGGAAGAGACACACCAGTAGAATTGGACTTTTTGCAAATCAAAAAAATATAGAGTAGGGAATGGTGTCCCGCAAACAATTTCGAATTCAGCCTTGTGGAAAATTGCTGATTGCTTCTCGGAATCGCCTGCGGTTTAGCCGGATATAATTTAAAATTTATTAGAGAATTGGTGCGGGGTTGCTCATATTTGTAGCTGCTCGCTCCGCTCACAGACGAATATGGCAAAGAAAATTAAGACAGTTATCAAGCTCCAAATTGTTGGAGGAAAAGCAAATCCAGCGCCACCAGTAGGACCAGTTTTGGGACAACACGGGGTTGCGATTCAAGAATTCTGCGTACGTTTCAATGAAGCAACAAAGGATAAAATGGGAGAAGTTGTGCCAGTTGAAATTACCATCTATGAAGATCGAACATTCGATTTCATTATGAAGACTGCTCCAGCAGCTGAACTTTTGAAGAAAGCTGCGGGCGCTGCAAAAGGTGCTGCAAATCCACTTAAAGAAAAAGTTGGAAAAGTTACCAAGGCTCAACTCGAAGAAATTGCAAAGGTTAAGATGGTTGACTTGAATGCGAATGACCTTGAGGGCGCTATGCAGATTGTGGCAGGTTCAGCACGATCAATGGGAATCAAGATTGAAGGATAATCTCCGATTGCTTGAAATCAATACTTTTGATTGCAAGTGACATATAAAATTATTAATTATTTTTTTGTGGCAGAGAATATGAAAAATATCTCGCTATGACCACGCAAATATTATGAAACATGGGAAAAAATATCGCGCAGTAGTGGAAAAAATGGACTTGAAAAAAGTTTATGCGATTGAAGAAGCGATCACGCTTACTCGCGCAGGTAAAATTGCGAAATTTGACGAATCAGTTGAGGTTCATGTGAAACTTAACATCGACCCTAAAAAAGGTGATGAGCAAGTTCGTGGAACTGTTGTTCTTCCGCATGGAACTGGAAAAGCGTTGAAAATTGCCGTTGTAACTTCAACAAAAACTAAGGATGCTCAGGAAGCTGGCGCTGATTTGGTTGGAGGAGAAGAATTTATTGAAAAAATTAAAATTGGAAAAGCTGAGCCGTTTGACGTATTGCTTGCAACTCCCGAAATGATGCCAAAGTTGGCCGGTGTTGCAAAAATCCTTGGACCCCGCGGGCTTATGCCAAGTCCAAAGACTGAAACAGTAACCGAGAAAATCAAGGAAGCTGTAGAAATGCTAAAAAAGGGAAAAGCATCATTTAAAAATGATAATACTGGAAATGTTCATCAAGTTTTTGGAAAACTTTCTTTTGATGAAGCTAAATTGAAAGAAAACTACGAGGCCATTATTGATGCGATTACCAAGGCCAGGCCAACTGGTGTGAAAGGAAGATACGTAGTCTCAATTTCTATTTGTTCAACTATGGGACCAGGACTGAAAATTAACTTATAATTTTCAGCTTCACGAAAATATTCTTTATTCTTAAAAAGACACCTGCGGGTGTCTTTTTTGTGGCATATTATAGCCTTTACGGGATTAGATTAAATGTATACAATAGAGAAGTAATGGTTAATTGCAAAAATACATGAAAGAAGATAAGAGAAAGAATTATTTCAGTTGGGATGAGACTTTTATGCAGTTGTGTAGGGTCATTTCTCAGCGCTCAAAGGATCCTAATACTCAAACTGGAGCTTGTATTGTGAATGATAAAAATGTCATTCTTGGGATGGGTTACAATGGTTTTCCTCGCGGCTGTAGTGATGATGAATTGCCATGGTCAAAAGATGCAAATAATTTTTATGATGTAAAATATCCTTACATTGTGCATGCGGAAGCAAATGCAGTCTTAAGTGCAAATACAAAAGTTGATGGGGCAAAAATGTATTGTGGCTTATTTCCTTGCAACGAATGCACGAAAGTCATTATTCAAAGTGGTATAAAGGAAATCATTTATGAGGACGATAAATATCACGATAAGGAAGAATGGAGAGCCTCCCGGAGAATGCTTGATATGGCTGGAATAAAATATCGCTTGATTGCACCAGCGTATAAAATAATTTTTGAGAAAAATAAATAATTATGGCGAAATTAATTTTGGGAATTGCAGGAGAAATGGGCTCAGGAAAAGGAACTATTGCGAAGCATGTTGTTGCTGAGCGCGGCGGAAGTGCTCATAGGTTTTCAACAATTTTGCGAGATGTTTTGGACCGATTGTATTTGGATCAATCACGTGATAATATTCAAGTTCTCTCGATGATTTTGAGAAAGAATTTTGGTGAGGATATTATGGCCAAGGGGATGTATCATGATGTTCAAAATGACGAACATGACGTTGTTATTGTTGATGGCGTGCGAAGAATGGCGGATGTTGCTTATCTTCGAGAACTTCCTCATTTTAAGCTTATTTACGTTGAGGCTGATATGGAAAACCGCTTTAATCGAATCTTGAAAAGAGGAGAAAATACTGATGATTCAAACAAAACTTTTGAGCAATTTAAGGCTGAGCATGAAGCCGATTCAGAATTACAAATTCGCGACTTGAAAAATTATGCTAATTACGTGATGGACAATGATGGAACCTATGTCGATCTATATAAACAATTGGACGAAATAATTGCGCAAAACATTCAATAATACAAAAAATATGGAAACAGCTATTTTCGCAAAGCATGCTACAAGACAGCTATCAACTGGGGGTTTCGTGTTGGCACTTAACGTTGAGGCTAAAATTGACGGACAGGCAGAGGCAATGCTTCAAGCTCTTCATTCTCGTTCAACGGGTGGAATTGAAAGTCACTTGAAAATTTTGGAAGAAAAAGGTGCGGAAAATTTCATGGAAAAATTTTACGTCGGTTATGGACATAAATCCATTGGCGACTGCGGCAGTGTGACGGTTTTTATTGAAGGCGTTTCAATGCTGGCAGCAAAAGCTATTCAGGATTGGCGGTTATATTCCGGACAAGAGGCTTCAACTAGATATGTTGATTTTTCAAGGCAGAAATTTTTAAATCCGGCAGATACGAAGGATGGGGAGGAAATTTTGGAAGACTGGCGAAAGTTTTATTTGGATGCACAGAAGCCATTGATTGTGCATTTGAAAAAACAGTTTCCAAAAAAGGATACTGAAAATCAAGGAGTATATGACAAAGCGATTATCGCCAGAGCCTTTGATATTACCAGGTCATTTTTGCCTGCAGGGGCGACAACAAATTTGTCTTGGAGGATGAATTTTCGTCAATTTTCAGATGAATTGATGCTTCTTCGCCATCATCCACTTGAAGAAATTAGGGATATTGCAGAGAAAACTGAGGAGGCGCTGAAGGAGTTATATCCTAGTTCTTTTGGGCAGGAAAGATTTCCACACACAGAGGAGTATAATAAAAATTGGATGCAGAAAGGTTATTATTACCAAAATGATGATTGCCGGGATTTTACTTTGCTGTACGACAAAGTGGATAGAAAAATGTTAGCGTCGTATGAAAATGTTTTAAAAACGCGTCCAATGAAAACCGAGTTGCCGATGGCAATAGCGGAATGCGGCGTAGTGGCGTATGAATTTCTATTGGACTTTGGATCATATCGCGATTTGCAAAGACATCGAGCGATTGTGCAAAGAATGCCACTGCTAACCCGCACGCATGGTTTCAATCCTTGGTATTTAAATTCATTGCCTGATGAATTGAGAGAAAAAGCTGAAAAATTTATAAAATTGCAGGAAGAGAGAATTGCCAAACTTAAAATTAGTAAGGAGCTGGAACAGTATTACAACGCAATGGGATATCGCGTTGCTTGTCGTTTGTCTGGCGACCTCAAAGCCATTGTGTATTTGGTCGAGCTTCGCTCGACGAGATTTGTGCATGCTACACTAGTGGAGCAGATGTTGAAAATGACAAAGAGTTTGAAAGAACTTTTTGAAAAAGATGGTCTGATTCTTCACTTGGATGATGAGCCTAATAGATTTGATATCAGAAGAGGGCAACAGGATATTACTGAAAAATAAATTATGACTCAAAAAAAAGAAAAAAAACTGTCCATTGTTAAAATGGGAAGATTCATTGCCGTTTATGGGATTAATGGGATTGGAAAAACAACCCAGGTTGAATTATTGGTTGAATATTTAAAGCAATGTGGCAAGAATGCTTCGCGCTTGAAATATCCAGTTTATGATTTAGAGCCAGAAGGACCTTTTATTTATAAATACTTAAGAGATCCGCAATTTCGCAAGGATAATGAACTTTCTACGCATGAGCTGCAAGAGAAGTATGCAGACAATAGAAGGCGCTATGAAGTAAAACTGAAACAGCGGCTTGAAAATGGCGAATGGATTGTGGCCGAGGATTATGTGGGAACGGGGATTTCTTGGGGACTGACATGGGGTGGTGAGCTTGAATACCTTGAGCGGATAAACAATGATTTATTTAAACCAGATTTGGAAATTTTGATGCATGGTAGCCGTTTTTTGTCAGCCATTGAAAAAGATCATCGTAATGAGATGGACGGCGAACGCATTGTGATTTGTAAGAATTTTCACGAACTGCTTGGAGATCGCTGCGGTTGGACTGGAATAAACGCGAATCAAGAAATTGAAAAAGTTCAGGAGGATATCATTGCAGAAATTTTGTTAAAAATGGATAATCTGAAATAATTATGAAAGCAAATTCTCTCTTATATTTACATAAAAAGACGCTATCAAGCAATGAAATTAAAAATGACGTTGATTTTCTGCTCGATTTACTGTATCAAGAAGGGTCAAAGCGGAAACGTTGGACAACCTACTTGAATGAAAATGATGGTACCTTTGAGGATGAAAATTTACATTCTCATGGCGTATTGATGGAATATCTGGCTTATCGGGAAACAATGGTTGAAGGTTTGAGTGAGGAAAAAGCTCTTTTTTTGATGTGGGCGGCGCGTTTTCATAAGCTTGGAGACTTGAAAGATGGTGATGTCGCTTATAATTTGAAGACAGAAGATGATAGAAAGGAAAAAGCCGAATATGTCAGGAAACACATCCATAGCAAGCTTGAGAGCGATTATGCAAGGAATATGCTGGAAAAAGTACTTGCCATTTCGCTGGACAGAAAAAATTTGACCGATGATACTTTTGATTATGTTGGTTTTTTTGATTCTTTGAAATGTCGAGGGCAAATAAACATAGCACTTAAAATGATTCAGCATAAATCAATTTCTCAGTGGGATGTGCTTGCGGCAAATGTTTTTTTTAATCAAATCGTTCCTCTTGTTGAACATGGAAAAAAATATCGAAGCGTGCGAGTTTATTTGCAAAAAAATGCTAAGCTTATTACCTATGGATTGGAGAATCATGTCACTCATGAAAACGTCAGACTTGGTTTTGAAAAAATTTACGGGCAGGCTAATTTCGAAGAAAATAAAAAGTTTTTGGATATTTCTCCGGAAAAAGTGGCGCAAATAAAGAGTGTTTGGCTAACTTTTGTTGAGCAAAATTAAAAATATTTATCTATAAAAATATGGACTTTAAAGAATACCAAGAAAAATCAAGGAAAACTGCTATTTATCCAAAAATAGGAGAAAACTATGTTTATCCAGCGCTAGGGCTTGGTGATGAAGCGGGTGAAGTTTTGGGAAAAATCAAAAAAATATTTCGTGATAAAAATGGAATTTTGGATAATGAAACAAGGGAAGAGATAAAAAAAGAGCTTGGCGATGTGCTTTGGTATTTGACGCAACTTTCAACTGAATTGGAAATATCTTTAGATGATATAGCTCAAGCGAATATTGAAAAATTATATAGCAGATTAGAGCGTGGAACATTGCAAGGCAATGGGGATAATCGTTGAAATAAAATTTGAAATTTTTAATTTGAAATAAGATATGAATTTTTAATTTTTAAAATTTAATCATTGAAAATTGATTAAAAATTAAAAATTAAAAATTAAAAATTATTTATGAAATATATCCCCGTCATTGGTATGGAAGTTCACGTCGAACTGAAGACCAAATCAAAAATGTTTTGCAGTTGCAAAAATGGACTTGGGCAAGAGAGTGCGCCGAATATTCACATTTGCCCTGTTTGCACAGCCCAGCCAGGAACGCTGCCAGTGCCGAATCAGCAGGCAATTGAATTTGTGCAATTAGCAGGCTTGGCTTTGAATTGCGAGCTGAATTTGAAATCAAAATTTGACCGAAAAAATTATTTTTATCCTGATTTGCCGAAGGGCTATCAGATTTCTCAGTATGATCAACCACTTTGCGGCTTGGGTAAACTTGAAATTGCAGGAAGGGAAATTGGAATTACGAGAATCCATTTAGAGGAGGATACGGGTAAGCTTGTTCATCCAGCCGGAGTTAATTACACTTTGGTAGATTTTAATCGTGCCTGTGTTCCCTTGATGGAACTCGTGACGGAACCAGATATTGAAAATGGAGAAGAGGCTAGATTGTTTTGCACAAAGCTACAACAAATTTGTCGCTATCTTGGGATTTCTGATGCGGACATGGAAAAGGGTAATATGCGCTGCGAGGTCAATCTGTCACTGCATAAAGAAAACGAGGAAAAACTAAGTGGCACAAAGGTTGAAGTGAAAAACATTAACTCTTTTCGTTATGTTGAAAAAGCTATAAATTATGAAATCAAAAGGCAGACCGAGGCGCTTGAAAGTGGAGAAAAAATAATTCAGGAAACGCGTGGTTGGGACAGTGTAAAAAACGTGACAGTTTCTCAGCGCAAAAAAGAATCTGCGCATGATTATCGCTATTTTCCAGAGCCGGATATTCCACCAATGGAATTTTCCAGAGACTATGTTGAGCAGTTGAAAATGAGGTTGCCCGAGCTTCCAGCTGCGAAAGAGAAGCGATTTGCCAGTGAATATGGGCTAAGAGAAGACGACATTGCTGTGCTGACAGCGCAGCAGGATTTGGCGGAATACTTCGAAGATATTATGAGCGAATTGCGAGAAAAGATTGTTTCGTATGAAATTTTGGCAACTGAGGAAAAATCAATCAAGCTTGCTGTTAATTATATTATTTCGGAATTACGCAAACATTTGGCTGAAAATAAGCATGATGTCCGCGACTTGAAGATTAGTCCAGAAAATTATGCTGAGTTAATCGGAATTGTGGCAGATGGCAAAATTAATTCAAGTGCTGCTCAAGTTGTACTTAAAGAAATGTACCACACTGGCGGCGATCCCTCTCAGATTATTGAAGAAAAAAATCTTGGTCAAATGGAAGATGATGGCGAACTTGAAGGTGCTGTTGATGCGGTTCTCACTGGTAATCAAAAATCAATTGATGATTTTAAGGCTGGCAAAGAAAATGCCCTCAAATTTTTGATGGGGCAGGTGATGAAGCAAACTGGCGGCAAAGCGAATCCGCAAGTGGTGCTGGAGATATTGAAGAAGAAAATAAGCTAAAATAGATTCTAGAATCAGTGGAAAGTTATTCAAGAAATTTTTGCACTTCTTTTCGGATACTTTTATAATCACCCCGCCAAATGATGTTCGGATTTCTTTGAAGCCAGGTCATTTGGCGTTTGGCATAGTGGATAATGTCAAAATATAGTTTTTGTTTCATTTCCTGCTCGGAAACTTTTTTTTGCAGGTAGCTCGAAATCCAGCGATATTCCAGACCGATTCGCTGCATCCATTTCCAGGAAACACCCTTTTTGTGCAGGTTTTCCACTTCTTGAGTCATTCCTTCGGCAAAGCGTTCGTCGAGGCGTTTTTTTATTTTTTCATTTAAAATTTCCCTTGAAACTTTAATCCCGATTTGTAATAGTTGATATTTTTCTGATGACTGATGACCAATGACTGATGACTGTTGCGGAACTTTTCCTAGCACTTTGCAGATTTCAATGGCTCTAATCAGACGAACTTTGTTTTTGCTGTCGATATTTTTTGCGCGCTGGCCGTCTAGTTTTTTGAGCTGTGAAAACAATTGCTCTGTGGTTTTGAGCGAAAGTTTTGCGCGCAATTTTTCATTTGGCGCAACTTCTGGAATGTTTGAATCTTTGGTTAAAGTGTCAATCCAAAATGCAGTTCCTCCGCAGATGATTGGAATTTTTTTACGACTGAGAATTTCTTGGATTGCTTCTTCGGCATTTTTTTTAAAATGCGAAACATTGAAATCTTCCCCAGGTTTTGCAACATCGATTAAATGGTGCGTAACGCCTTCGGAGATGTATTGCGGCATTTTCTTTCGATGACTTATTGAATCTCTTTTAACTTTTCCTGCACCAATATCCAAGCCTTTGTATATTTGCCTACTGTCAGCGGAAATTATTTCGCCGCCGAATTTTTTGGCAAGTTCAATGGCTACTCCAGATTTTCCAGAGGCTGTGGGGCCCATGATGACGATAATTTTAGGCTTTTCGTTTAGCATAATTCTCCTTCTAGATTCCAAACATTGGCTTTTGTTATTGAAACTTTCACAATTTTTCCAATCAAATTTTTCTTGCTCGTTGCAATCTTTACATTTTTCAGGGTTCTTGTCTTGCCGAAATAAGCAGCATTCTTTTGCTGATCAATGAGAACTTCAAAAATTTTGCCGACATATTTCTGATTATTTTCCAGGGAAGTTTTTTTGAGAATTTCGTTAAGATATTTTTCGCGGCGGGCTTTTTCTTTTTGGGAAACATTGTCCTTCATTTTCCAAGCTGCAGTTTCTGGTCGAGGTGAAAATTGTCCAAAGAACACCATGTCAAATTTTGATTTTTCCATTAAGGATGCTGATTGCAAAAATTGTTTGCGAGTTTCACCGGGAAAACCTACGATAATGTCTGATGAAATGGAAAAGAGTGTTTCCGGTTTATTTTCTCTAAAAGCCTGATTTATTTTTTCGATAAGTCCAAGGTAGTGTTGCTGATTGTAATTTCGATTCATGCGTCTAAGAATTTCGTCATCGCCAGCTTGAACAGGCAAGTGCACATTTTCGCAAACTTTTTGGCATTTGGTCATCGTTTCAATCAATTCGTCGCTCATGTCCTTTGGATGTGAGGAGACAAACTGAATCCAAAATTTTCCCGGAATAGCGTTTATTTTTTTCAGTAATTCTGAAAAAGTTACAATTTTTTCTTTAGCTTTTGCATTTAACGCTCCACGCTCCACGCTCCACGCTCCACGATAAGAGTTTACATTCTGCCCGAGTAAAATAATATTCTTGTAACCCCTAGCAACAAGGTCTTTGACTTCAGCAATAATTTCTGCGGCTGGACGCGAAACTTCGCGGCCGCGAGCGTTTGGCACCACGCAATAGGCGCAAAAATTATTGCAACCAGTCATGATGGGAACATAAGCTTCGAAAGAGTTTCTGTATTTTGGTTGAATGCTTAAATAATCTAAATCTTCTTTATTATATGGATTTTTTGTAGGATGTATTTTGTGTGATGTATTTTGTATTTTTAAATTTATACAAGATACATTATACAAAATACCTGCTACAGCTTCTGGGAAGTTTTTGATTTCGCAAAATAAATCAACTTTGGTTTGCATTCTTTTTTGGACGTCGGCGCGATTGGCAAGACAACCTGTCATGATAATAATTCGCGGTTTACGGTTCGCAGTTCTCTCTGTTTTTCGCAGATTGTTAATCAAACTGTAAGCTCTGTTCTCGGCAGTTTGTTTGACTCCACAGGTGTTGAAAATAATCAAATTGGCAGTTTCAATTTCATTGCTCGGTGAAAAACCTTGCGTTTCCAAAAAAGTGGCAATTCGCTCGCTGTCTGAAACATTAATTTGGCAACCGAAGGTTTTAATATGGTAAGTTTTGGAAGTATGGAGCATGGGACTTAGAGATAATTTTTTATTGACAAAACGCTAGGAAAGAAGTAGGATATTGAGCAGTTCTTATGGTATTTTTCAAAATTAAAAATGTAGCTAAATTATGGCTAATAATCGACAAGATAATTGGAAAGACGCTATTAACTTGATAATGCATGAACGTGAAGAGGAACTAAGGTCGGGTAGAATTTTAGTGCATGTAGTGTTGATCAGGGATGGTGTCAGAGAAAAAGTTTCGGGCATTTTAATGAATCACGACGGTAAATTGCTCGTGCTTGATACCTCGGAAAAACAAGTTAGTTTCATCTATATAATTTTAAAGAATGTCCTGACGATGGAATTTTCTTTTGTTGGGAGTATGGCTTAATTTCTGCCAACATATTTATTGAATCACCCCTGTATTGCAGTGGTGATTCTTTTTTTAGGAATTATTTCTTCTCTTTTACTTCCTTGATAATTTTTTCAATAAATTCATCCAGTGGCAAAGTTTGTTGCTCTTTGACTCCGCGGGTGCGGATGGCGACGGTTTTGTCGGCAACTTCTTTTTCGCCAACTACGATGATATAGGGCGCTTTCTGTTTTTCAGTTTCAGAGATTCTTTTTCCAAGGGATTCAGCCTTGTCATTCATTTCGACGCGGATGTCATTTTCCAAAAGTTTACGTTTAACTTCATCGGCATACTGCGCAAATTTTTCTGAGATTGGCAAAATAGCAACTTGCACAGGTGAAAGCCAAAGAGGAAAAGCGCCGGCAAAATGTTCAATCAGGAGCATGATGAATCTTTCATATGAACCAAGGATAGCGCGATGCACCATCACTGGATGAGATTTGCCACCTTCATTGTTGGTGTATTCCAATTCAAATCTTTTTGGAGTGGCGAAATCAAGTTGCACGGTTGGAATTTGAATTTCCTTGCCAAGGGCGTCGCGAAACATGAAATCCAATTTTGGACCATAGAGAGCTGCTTCACCTTCGTGTTTGATGGCTTGCAGGTCCATTTCATCGGAAATATCTTGAAGCATTTTTTCGCAAAGATCCCAATCTTCTGGTTGACCAATATATTTTTCCGGGTGTTTATAATCTCTGACCGAAAGCGAAACTGTGTGATTGTCCCACATGCCTAGTGAAGTATAAAAATTTTGAATAATTTCCACCATGTTTTTCACCTCTTGTTTGACTTGATCAACGGTGCAAAAAGAGTGACCATCTTCAACGGTGATGGCAATCACACGCTGCAAACCTCCGATTTCGCCTGGCTTTTCATCGCGATATTGTTTTTCTGATTCCATGTAGCGAATCGGCAGGTCGCGATAAGAGCGAGCCTTGGAAGCGAAAATTTGAGTTTGATGCGGGCATTGCACGGGTTTCAGGACATAGTTTTGTTTGTAGTGAGAAGTCACTTGAAAAAGTTCTTCGCCGAATTTTTGGGCGTGACCAGATTTTTCATAGAGCTCGATTTTGGCCAGATGGGGAGTGGAAACTTTTTGAAAACCATAGCTGCGGCAAACTTTTTCAATATGTTTTTGCAGTTCATCTTTGATGATGGTTCCATTGGGAGTGAAAAGTGGCAGACCTGGTCCGACCAAATCTGAAAAGCAAAATAAATCCAATTCTTTGCCAAGTTTGCGGTGGTCTCTTTTGGCAGCTTCTTCAATCAAGTTAAAATAATTTTTTAGTCCTTCTTTATCCTCAAAAACCACGCCATAAATTCTTTGCAGTTGTTGATTTTTTTCGTCGCCTTTCCAATAGGCGCCGGAAATTTTGGTTAGGGCAAAAGCTTTGAAATTGATTTCGCCAGTCGAAGTCAGATGCGGGCCGGCGCAAAGATCAACCAAATTGCCTGATTTATAAATCGTGACTGTTTCGTTGCCAGCTTTTTGCAGGTCACTGATAAGTTCCAGTTTAAGCGGCTGACTAACTTTTCCAAAATGCTCGAGCGCTTCTTTGATTGAAATTTCAGCTTTTTCAAATGGATGTTTAGCCTTGATAATTTCTCTCATTTTTTCTTCCAGTAGTGGCAAATCCTCCGGGATCAAAGTGCGTGGCAGTTCAAAATCATAATAGAAACCATTTTCAATGGCCGGCCCAATGCCAAGTTTGGCTTCTGGAAACATTTCTAAAACAGCGCCAGCCAGGACGTGAGCGGTGGAATGACGAAGTGTTTCAATTTTATTAGTTTCATTTTTCATATAATTTTTTTAGATAAAATAATTAGAATAAAAACATTAAATAAATCCTAATTTCTAAATCCCAATTTCTCACCCAGCGGGTGATCAGCCTCTGGCTGACAATTTCCAGTAAAACTTTAAATCCTAATTTTTGACATTTGGACTTAAGATTTTATTAGTCATTGGAAATTTAGATTTTGGATTTCTGAGTTATTTATAAATAAAAGCCTCAAATAAAATAGGATAGGAAATAGTCTTTCCTGCATCGAGTCCACGACTTTCGTCAAGGAGGTTCCACTCGATTTCCCGGATTATTTGGGCACTTTGGGCGCTTGTTCGCAAGCTGCAAAAACCGAAACTAGTGGGTTGGTAAGCCACATCATCGTTTCATTTGATTGTATTTTAAGTATACAAAAGATTGCAGATAAAGCAAGGGTCTTTTTAATTGAGAGCATATGCGTATTGACAATTTAAAAATTACGTTTAATAATTACGCAAAAGTTAGGGTGTTAAAAAAGAAATAGTTGTTTAAAAAAATAAACAAGGAAATTTGTTATGGCCTCAAAGATTGATGCAGAAAAACTGTATGCCAGTCTTGAGATTGGCAAGGTTCCACCGGGGAAAATTATTGGATTTACCCCATTAGAATTAATACATCTTTACGAAAGATTTTATCAAGAATTTTTGGAGGTAGAAAATTTGTTTTCTGAAGAGTTCATTCCTGAGATGTCAGGGGGTTATTCTTTCCCAGTCTGCGTACCAAATAATAGTACTGAGAGCATTATTTATGCTAAGATGGGGGAATTTTTTAAATACGATTCTCGTCTTAAGTTGGATAATTCAGCCAGTCGGCGTGGCTATATGAAAGGAGATTATATAATAGCTACCTCGGTTGCCTCAAAAAGCATTGAGTCGTGTGAATATGTCTTGAGGCGAAATTCGCAGTTCATGACGCTTTTGGAGGCCCAGATTTTTTGGCTGTTTCTTCAGTGGCTTGCTGGTCCAAATCTTTGGATTGCGGATCCCAATTCAATTATAGTCACGAGTTCTCGAGATTTCAGCGGTGCTTTCTTGGTTCTCGATTGCCAGAACCGAAAAATTTTTGGTCAGAATTTTTCTGATTTTGAAATTAATTTTGGTATTTACGATCAAAATGGTAGCCCTAATCCTTTCCGGACTAGGGAAATTATTTATAAGTATAGGTCGTGAAGATGTTTTTATGTGCCATCCTAGGATTTTCTTAGGGTGGCTTTTTTGATTAATGTATATTCTTAAAAGCATTGATAATTTTTTGTAATTATTATTGTGGTTTAGTTTTTTTATTTATAGTATATTCCAATACAGGAATGATACCTCAAATGTAAGCTACAATATTGGGCATTTTTGAAAAATTTAGTTAACTTTAATTTTAGAAAATACCTTCATTTTCTCTTTTCTCATTTCTTCACCAGCTTCAATGTCACTTT
>CAISKQ010000052.1 GCA_903885965.1 uncultured bacterium | reverse complement strand
TAAATTACTTTATTATTATATAGGAAATACTATTTAGTGGATAAGGACTTTCTATGCTTTGAATAAGGGGTAATATACATAAATGATCTGTGGATAAGTTAGTCCTGAGTGCTACCTGTTATGTGTATAAGTTCTTTCTAAGAAGAAAACGAATGTGTCAGGATGGATTATACACACGCAGTGTAAGATGTTATCAACAAGAAATAAGAATGTTTATTGTTGTTATTAACAAGTTATACACATAAATACTATTTTCTCCTGACGGTGGTTACTAAAATAATAAGGATGCCTATGAAAATTTCCACATCTGAAGTATTAAAAATTGGAAGAATTGGAATGTTTAAATATATATAATCAATAACGCAACCATATATAAGACGATCAATAATATTTGAGCTAACCCCACTACAAAGCAGGGCTGTGTATATTAGTATTAATGGGTTATATATATTTTTTTGATAATTATAAAATATAATACCGAAAAATATTAGTAAAAATATAAACCAGCTAATCCAAAGTTGCCAAGAAAGAACTAGCCCAAGAGCGATACCTTTATTGCAAACATAAAATCCACCATTAAGGTGGATTTTAAAGGAAAAAAAACTATTTAAAGAGATAAATAATAAAGTCAAAAAAAACAATGATTTTGAATTTACAATAAAGCCGAATTTTCTAATTTTTGAGAACATTTTAACATGTGATACATTTTTTCGCTGCAGGGTATGCCTGTAGTCTATTTGTGGATATTTCGGTTCCGCATTTTTCGCATCTTCCATAGGAGTTTGACTTAATCCGATCCAATGCCATATTAATTTCCTTAAGTTGTTTTTCTAATGTATTTTCAATCGCCACATTATCTGTGTATTCTTCAACTTCAGAGGCATTTTCATCTTCATCCTGGCCTATTTCATTGAAAATAGGTTCATATTTTCCAGAAAGGGAGGGTTTTGTAATGCGATTGATTTCATTTTCAACTCGTTCTTTTTCTTTGTATAGGTTTTTTTTTAGCTCAGTTATTTCTTCTTGGGATAATGACATATTATTATTGCTTTATATTGATTAAGTTAGTCTTTAAATGAATTATATCAAAAGCATGCATCCGTGTCTATAAAAAGATATTTTTAATGTGGTTCATTTTAAATGTTTGAGTTTTTTCATTATATAATACTGAAACTGCATCAAATCGATAAGTATAATCCCAGAGATTGTTTGTTTTTATATAATAAGCTACAATCTTTTTTAATTTAAATAATTTATAGAGAGTTATGTTTTCTTCTGGAATGATAATATTTTGGTTGGCCACTCTCTTTCTTGTTTTTACTTCAACAAAAACTAGCTCAGCTCCATCTTTAGCAATAATATCTATTTCACCTAAGCGTCTTCCTGTTTTATTCGTGAAATTAAGGCAAATAATCACATATCCAAGCTTTTTTAGGTATATAGCTGTTGCTTTTTCTCCTAATTGTCCAATGGTTAGACTTTTCCTTTTATTGAGAATAGTAAACATGTGTTTATGTTAAAGCGATAATACAAGTATAGAGTATTTTAAATATATAAACAAAAAAACACCCAAATGGTGCATTTCTTAATACTATTATAGAGCTGTTTAAACCGAATTTCAATAATCAAATAAATGGTATGGAAACCCGGCGCTGTAAGGCGCCCAATTAAATATAATATGGCGTACAGCGCCGAGTGTTATGCATGTATCAACATGTAAATTTGAAACTTATAGTATTGCCCGGGTGAGAGCTTTACATTTCGAGCTTACCGATCACATGTACTTTGTATACATACAACTCTTTGCTTTTTTGCATGTTATTCTGAGCTTTTATTTAACATACTTGTGTGTACCTATCCTCTGGCATATAAAGCCTTTAGAAATTTGAAAGAACTATTTTTGTTAACTTTTTATTTTTTATTTTTGTATAAAAAAGTTTTTATTTTTGTTTTGTTTCTCCTCTCAGAATAGGAGCGGCCTTGATTACAATGAATCAAAACACTTTGGACAGTACTCACGTTCCAATCGCAAATAGGGGGAAATTGTGATTGGAACGTGAGTACCGAGTTATTGAAGTTGTTAAAGTTCACTTGATAAATCAATTATAGCAGATAAAAACAGTTCAGTCAAAAGTGCTTGTAATAATATGGCTTAATACTGCTATTTTTTGAGTTTTTTTTGACCCTAAATGGATGTTGTATTTGCTATTTTAATTAACGGGTCTTTAAAATAAGTAATTTACTTTGACATTTTTCTTCTCAGCAGGACTTATTAACAAGTTATCCACAGGTGATATTATTTTAAAAATTTGTTTTGCTGGTGGCGGGAATGGCAATAGTTGTTGTTGATGGAGTATTGGTGGTGGCAGGGGTGGCAGTGGGAGTAGTGATTGGAGTGGCAACTGAGGTTGTTGTGGTGGTTGCGGATGTTGATGTTGCTGGTTGGGTGCTTGCTGTGGATTGTTTAAGATATATAACCCTTAATGTGTCCTTGCTTGACCCAATAAATAAAGCATCACTCGTCACAACATAATCAATGGAAAGGCTTTTATCTTGGTTAACATTTAAAAATCGAATCATTTCATTATTAGTATTGTAGATACTTGTTGTGAATGTCGCCCCAACCTTCTTTTCGATTGGGTAATTTAAAAAGATAAATGCTATATCATCTACTATTGTTTTTTCTTGTTTAGCCATTTCTGTCTCAAGTCCGGCTTTATTTCCAGGTAAAGCTTTCATTTTGATTCCTAACCTTACGTTGTTACTGTCATTATAAAGGTATAGAGAATAATCTTGATCTAGTTTGCTAAAAATAGTGGGCGAAAAGTTTAATTTGACAGCTTCGCTGAATGTCTTTAGTGATATTGGGTTGTTATTTTGGTCAACAACTATGAACTCATAAGGAACTGCTAGAGCAAGCGACTTTATGTCGCTAGCAACGACTATAAGTTGTGATTTAATGTCATCCGCAGACAAGGAGTCAATCTTCAGCAGGTTGGGATTTGTGGCAGAGTAAATATGTCCTTCTATAATAGGTGGTTCTACTTTAATTGGTGGCTCTGGTGTTATAATAGGCGGCGCGACAACTGGCTTTGTGGCTTGGCGGCTATAAAAATAATAACCTGAGCCCATTATTGCGATAATAGCAATAATTATTCCTGAAAAAGCAAATTTATATACCGTGTTTCCACTAGGAGCTGTTGACTTTCTTGTGTTTGGTATTTCTACTAATGGAGAAGAGCTTCGTGGCGGAGTATTTGGGTTTGTTTGTGGTTGGTATTTTTGTGTCTGGGGTGTATCACTAAATGGTGATATTGTTTGTGGTGATTGACTGTTAGTATACGTCGGAACCTTTTGTGTTACGCTAGTAGATGCTTGAATATTATTATTAAGCGGCAATCCTGAACCATTAAGGTCATCTTGCATTGTGTGAATAATAAAGTCATTCGAGGTTACTATTGGTTGTTGAAGGGTGCTATCTGAAGAGTTTGTTTTTGTTTGTATAGTCATTTTATTATTCTATCAAATAATTGCCCTATGATGTTACTGTGCAATTATATAAGATTGTTAGTTACGATAAATAGTAGTTATTATTTATTTTGACAATAAAAATAAAAGCACTTTTTAGGTGCTTTTATTTTAACATAAATTATGCTAATTCGCAAAAGTTAGTTGGCAATTTTATTTGTCACATCTTTTGCTGTGAGATTTATTCTTCCTTGGTCGTCAATTTGTTTTACTTTTACCGGGATAATATCTCCAACTTTAGCGATGTCTTCAATGTGGTCGATGCGTTTATCAGAAAATTCTGAAATATGAATCAAACCCTCTTGTCCAGGCAGGATTTCCGCAAAAGCCCCAAAAGTCATAAGCCGAGTTACCTTTGCATTGAAAATTTCACCAGCCTTTACCTCATGAGTGAGATTGTCAATCCATTGTTGAGCTTTAAGGGAAGAGGCTTCATCAACGGATGTGATGAAGATAGATCCATCATCTTCAATATCAATCTGAACACCTGTTTCATCAATAATTTCGTTGATAATTTTTCCACCACTTCCAATAACATTTCTAATTTTAGTAGGATTGATGTGCATAGTGATAATTCTTGGTGCATACTGAGACATGTTTTCTCTGTGAGTGGGCAATGTTTCTAGCATTTTTTCCAAAATTTCTTTTCTATTAACTTTTGATTGCATTAAAACAGCCTTTAGCATGTCAACTGTGATTCCATCTACCTTGACATCCATTTGAAGAGCGGTAATACCGTTGGCGGTTCCTGCTGCCTTGAAATCCATATCTCCATAGTGGTCCTCTAGTCCTTGAATGTCGGTAAGTACTTCAAATTTGCCATCTTTACCTACAATAATTCCCATAGCAATTCCACTAACTGGTCTTTTGATTGGTACGCCTGCGTCCATAAGGGAAAGTGTTGACCCGCAAGTTGATGCCATGGATGATGATCCATTTGACTCTAGGATTTCAGAAACTAATAAAATCGTGTAAGGAAATTCTTCCTTTGATGGAATGACAGGCACAAGAGCTCTTTCGGCAAGCGCTCCATGTCCAATTTCTCTTCTGCCAGGTCCTCTCATTGGACGAACTTCGCCAACAGAAAATGGTGGAAAATTATAATGATGAATGTATCTTTTTTTGATATCAACTTCCATGGTATCAATGAATTGTTCATCTCCAGGGGAACCGAGGGTGGTAACTGTTAATGCTTGGGTCTCTCCTCTGGTGAAAACTGCACTGCCGTGAGTTCGAGGAAGAAGTCCAACTAGGCAAGAAATGTGACGAACTTCATTTAGTTTTCGTCCGTCTGGGCGTTGTCCTTTCTCTAAGATATTTTGGTGCACGATTTCATCAGAAGTTTCTTCAAAAACCTGTTCCGCAACTTCTTTAAGCTTATCAGCATTTTCGATGTACTTCTCTTTAATGAAAGCGTTAATTTTTTCTTTAATAACTTTCATTTTTTCCTCAATCACTTGTTTGTCTTTGTGATAAAGAATTTCTGAGAGATTTTCTTTTAGGTAAAGCTCTTTGATTTCTGATTCAAATTCTGGCGATCCCTGGAGCAGCGCAGGTGCGGTCTTTATTGTTCCAGCCTCTGAAACTATTTCTTCGATTAGTGTCGTAATTTTTTTAATAGCTTCATGTCCAAAAGCAAAAGCTGCGGCAACATCTTCCTCGGGAACCTCATTCATGCCTGCTTCGATCATGTTTATCTTTTCTTTGGTGCCAGCGATGATAAGATCTATGTCTCCTTCTGCTACTTCCCCATTAACTGGATTTAATATAAATTCTCCATTAAGACGTCCAACTCGAACGGCTCCAATAGGTCCTGCCCAGGGAATATTTGAGATCGAAAGAGCAGTTGAGGCAGCGATCATTGAAACAATCGCTGGGTCATTTTCACCATCAATTGAAAGCACCGTTACCACGACTTGCACATCATTGCGCATGCGCGGGTTGAAAAGGGGTCTGATTGTGCGATCCACAACTCGCCCGGTAAGAACTGCCTCATCGGAAGGACGACCTTCTCTTTTAATAAAACGTGAACCTTTGATTTTTCCAGCTGCGTAATATCGCTCCTCGTAATCAACCATCAACGGGAAATAACCACCAATTCTGGAGGCATTTTTACTCATAACTGCAGTTGCTAAAACAACTGTGTCACCATAGCGCACAGTTACTGCACCATTTGCTTGCTTAGCAAGAAGGCCAGTTTCGATTTCAAGAACTCGTCCTCCGATTTGGAGTGACCATTTCTTTTGTTCCATAAAACTTGTTAGTCCTGAGCTAGCCACAGCTACCATAAATTCAAAATTCAAAGCTCAAGTATTAAAGCAAAAAAATTATTGCTATAAAATTGATTTTTGAGGTTTGTGTTTTGAACTCAGTTAGCGCACTAGCAAAGGCTTTGTTAAATAATTCGTCACAATAATGACTATCAAAACAATAGCCTAGTCTGGGCATTTTGTCAATAAAAAACACCCACGAATGGGTGTTTTTTATTGACAAAAATATATCGTCTTAACTGATGGTTGACATTATCGAATGCGGTTTGCTAATTTCGGGAATAAATTAAGAATTTCTTTTTGTTTTCCGATAGGTCAATGAAGTCATCTAATGCCTCGCCTAGTTTGGCGCTAGTGCTCTCCCCAAATGCCATGCCTTCAACCCTGCAGCCTGTGGTGCTTTGAATATATTGCACAAGCGGAATATAATCTCCGTCGCCAGAAACCAAAACAATTACATCTAAGCTCTTGGAAAGCTTAATGGCGTCGACGGCAATACCTACATCCCAGTCCCCCTTTTTCACACCGCCGGGGAAAATTTGCAAGTCTTTTGTTTTAACTTCGAATCCTTGTTTTTCAAGTGCTTCAAAAAATTTTTCCTCTTGTCCCTCGGTTGTTTTTATTCCGTAAGCGATTGCACGAATAAATACGCGCTCCCCAACGGCTTCTTCAAGCACTTTTTGAAAGTTAACTTTTTTGCCATAAAGTGCTTTGGCACTGTAGTAAAGATTTTGGATGTCAACTAAGACTCCTACGCGCTGTTCTTTTGATCTAAGCATATTTTTCTATTACGGATTTAAACAAATTAAAAACGGATTTTCACAGATCACGGATTTTGCTGAAGCGAAGTTCATCCGTGATTCGTGTCTATCCCTCATTAATCCGTAAGTATCTGTGGCCTTAGCCTTTAAGTCCAAGCTCTTTGATTATTTTTTTGTAAACTTTTTCGCTAGTTTTTTCAAGATAAGCTAGCAGCTTTCGTCTTTTCGCAACCATCTTTAGGAGACCTCGACGAGAATGAAAATCTTTTTTATTCTTTTTTAAATGAGAGGTTAATTTTTTGATACGTTCAGTAAACATCGCAATCTGATACTCCGGGGATCCTGTGTCTTTTTCGTGACGTTTAACCTCCTTGGTTACCTTTTCTTTTTGCTTGTGCGTTAGCGCCATAGCGGTTGTTTGGCAATATGCTCGTTTTGACCTTACTTAAGCCAGAAACCAATATATGCTCAATGAAAATAATTAACTACTTTAAAAACATAACACATATCCTCTATTGTGACAAGCTTTTAGATAATTGCCGCCGCAGCCACCTTATCCCCAGCGCTTGGTTTCATAATACGAACCCCTTGGGTAGCTCTGCCGAGAACAGAAATGCTTTTAAGTGGAATTCGGATAATCTGTCCTTGTAGTGAGGTAATAAAAAGATCTCCCTCGATTTCATCAATATTAATAATGTGTGCGCCAACTAGTTTTCCAATTTTTGTGGTGATGTTAGCAGTTTTAATTCCGCTGCCGCCTCGCTTTTGAATTTTGTAGGAACCCAGGTCGGTTCTTTTTCCGTAACCATTTTCTGTGATAATTAATAATTGATTTCCTTTTTGTCCCTTAATGACAATGTCCATGCCAATAACTAGATCATTGGTTCGAAGCTTAATTCCTCGAACTCCAGCAGCGCTTCTGCCCATTGCTCGCACATCAGCTTCTTTAAACCTAATTGCTTGACCACCTGCAGTACTAATTGTAATTTCGTCAGTTCCTGTTGAAGGTAAAACCCAATTCAATGTATCTCCCTTGTCGAGAGTGATTGCGATCAGGCCGCTTCTACGCACATTGTCAAAGTCTTCAATTTTGGATTTTTTCACAACACCATGGGTGGTGGTCATGAAAAAGAATTTGTAACCATCATTTTTGTTATATGGAATCATCGCCGTGATTTTTTCATCTGGAGAAAGTTGAAGGAAATTAACTACGGCTTGTCCCTTGCTTGTTCTGGATGATTCTGGAATTTCATAAGCCTTTGTTTGAAAAACTTTCCCCGTATTGGTGAAAAACATTAAGTTATCATGTGTCATCACGCTGGTAACCTTTTCAATTACGTCTCCTTCTCGAGTTGTTGCGCCAATAACCCCTTTGCCACCTCTTTTCTGTACCTTGTAAACATCTGGGTTCATTCTCTTAACATAGCTATCTTGTGAAATAGTAAGGATTGCCTCTTCATTTGGAATTAAATCTTCTTGCTTAAATTCCTCAATACCAGTTCGCAGCACTTTGGTTTTTCGCTCGTCGCCGTATTTTTCTTTGAGTGCAAGTAACTCATCTTTCACAACTGCTAGAATCTTAATAGTGCTTGATAAGAGGTCAGTTAATTGAGCAATAATAGTTAGCTTTTCCGCAAGTTCATCTTCAATTTTTTTGCGTTCCATTCCAGCAAGAGTTTGCAATCGCATTTCTAGGATTGCGCTAGCTTGTTTTTCTGAAAGCTTGAATTTTTTCATCAAGTTTGCATGTGCTTCTTCTCTTGTCGGCGATTTCCTGATTGTTTCAATGACAGCGTCAATGTGGTCAAGGGCAGTTTTTAATCCTTCTAATATGTGAGCTCTATCCTTGGCTTTGTTTAGTTCAAATTGAGTTCTCCTTGTAACAACAATGTTCCTGTGCCTAATGTAGTGTTCAAGAATTGATTTTAGACTTAAAATCTGAGGATCAATGCCATCAACTAGCGCTAGCATATTTACATTGAAATTTTTCTGAAGATCAGTTGCATTATAGAGTTTATTTAAAACTTTTTGCGCATAAGCATCTTTTTTAAGTTCAATGACAATGCGAACACCATCCTTATCTGACTCATCACGCAGATCTCTGATGCCCAGAATTTTACCTTCCTTAACGAGGTCGGCAATTTTCATGATTAACGTGGCTTTATTTGTGGCGTAAGTAATTTCAGTGATAATAATATGAAAAGCACCTGCCTTTGTTTCAATAATTTCAGCTTTTGCTCTTGTTACAATCTTCCCTCTTCCCGTCGAATAAGCCTCTTTGATTCCGGGCGTGTTGTACATAATTCCGCCAGTTGGAAAATCTGGACCCTTTACAAAATGCATTAAGTCATCGATTGAAGCCTCTGGATTGTCTATTAAATGATTTATGGCGTCAGCAAGCTCATTTAAATTATGAGGCGGAATGTTGGTTGCCATACCAACTGCGATACCCATCGTCCCATTAAGCAATAGTTGCGGTAATTTTGCGGGTAGCACTACGGGCTCCTTGTGAACGCCGTCAAAGTTTGGTATAAAATCAACAGTATCTTTCTCAATATCGAAAAGCATTTCTTCAGCAATTGGCTTTAGCTTTGCTTCTGTATATCGATATGCTGCAGCACTATCACCATCCATTGATCCAAAATTTCCTTGTCCCCACACCAAGGGATATCTAAGTGAAAAATCTTGAGCCAAGCGAACCATGGAATCATAGACAGCCGTGTCTCCATGCGGATGGTACTTCCCAAGCACTTCTCCGACTACGGTTGCGGATTTGCGAAATTTTGCAGAAGGTCGCAGTCCAGATTCCCACATGGAGTATAGAATTCTTCTGTGCACTGGCTTTAGCCCATCGCGCACATCAGGAAGCGCGCGAGAGACAATAACACTCATTGCATAGTCGAGATAAGACTGTTGAACTTCCTGCACAAGAGCGCGAGGTTGGATATTTTCCTGTACGAAATCAAGTTTTTTTTGAATGGGTTTCATATTCGGCGGGAGAAACTTAAAAGGAGAGTAACCTCTCAAGTAGCTTATTATTAAAAATGTTTATATATTCAAAATACGGAAGAGCAAAGTTTTAAACTTTTCTCTTTGGTATTTTTAATAAAATAGTTGTTGATTTTATTTGCTTAGACCTGTATAAGAGCTCGATTGATTTGTTGTGTTAACCGAAGATGATGCGGTATCGGTAGATTCACTGTTAGGCATGGGTGTTGTTTGTGTCGCATTGTTTTTTCGCGAAGAAGATACTCCCTCGGCACCCACAGTGAGCGGTTTATCTTCAGTATAATCTTTTAGGGAAGCGGCTTGTTGAGGGGCTGCATCTGTTTGTATGTTGGCTGAATTTTGTGAAGGATTTCCATTTTCGCCCTTAAACATTAAGGTTATGGAAAGAAGCCAAATCGCAAAGATTATGAGCATTGAAAAAATAACGCTGCCCCAAACCCAGCGTAGTCTGACATTGTCTGGCTGAAGACGTATCTCTTCAATTTTTTTTGTTATATTCATAACTTTTCAATATTATACTATGTGGTCCATGATGATAACCTCCATACTCTTACCTTCTAAATCTTTTTTCTTGATATTTAGCTTAGAAGTCTTTTCACTTGGACAATTTCCCATTTCGTTGCAAAATTTTTGTAAATCATCTATATCCGCAGTTGAACCTTCAACTTTATAATGCATAGGCACGATAATCGCGGGTTCTATTTTTCTAATTAATTCTGTTGCTTTTTTCCCATCAATTGTGTAATTTCCGCCAACAGGAATGAAGAGAATATCAACTCCGTCAATTTCCTCAAGTTGTTTCCCAGTTAGCTCGCTACCAAGATCGCCAAGATGACAGACCTTGAGATCTTCTACTTCAATTATAAAGATAGTGGAGCGTCCCCTGGTGACACCTTCTTCCATATCGTGAAAAGAATCAATACCAACAACGTTAACACCTTTAACGGCATATTCCCCCGGGGTATCTATAATGACGGGCTCACCTTTGAGTGCCTCAGTGTTGTTGTGGTCGTGATGAGCATGGGAAACGAAAATAACATCAGCTTGACCTTGTGGCGGCCTTATTCCTAAATCTTTTCCAAAGGGATCAAAAAAAAGGATTACGTCATCAGTTGCTCTTCCGCCCGGCTTGCTGGTTATTTTGAAACATGATTGACCATAATATTGAATAAGCATCGTTTCTGATTAATGAAAAGCTACCTCTTTTAAAGGGGAAATGATTCATTAGAATGAATTATTAGTTTTGGTTGCACAATTATAGTAGCATAGTGAACTAGTCCTGTCGAGATATTTTTTGATAAAAAAATCGTTTTTCAAGTAAAAGACTAAAGATGCTGTTATTGACCCAGTATATTCCAATACAGGAATGATACCTCAAATGTAAGCTACAATATTGGGCATTTTTGAAAAATTTAGTTAACTTTAATTTTAGAAAATACCTTCATTTTCTCTTTTCTCATTTCTTCACCAGCTTCAATGTCACTTT
>CAISKQ010000051.1 GCA_903885965.1 uncultured bacterium | reverse complement strand
GAAATGGAAACCAACACAGCGACAAAATTAATCTTGATAGTAAAAAAAAAGCGAATCTAATATTGGAGAGCCGGATGCGGGAAAACTGCTTGTCCGGTTCAACTAGGGGTTTCAGATGAGAGTCTAGGAATCTACTATAAACATTAAAAACGCCCCAGTTAAATAGTGCGGTTACGCAATTTAACGGGGTAAAAAATATGGAAACAACAAAAATCGTGCTGTTTCGGAATCAGGAAATAAGAAGAGAAGTCTATAATGGAGAATGGTATTTTTCTATTGTGGATGTTGTTGAATCCTTGACTGATTCAAAAAATGCTACAGATTATTTGAAGAAACTTCGCAAGCGAGATGAAGAACTTGGATTGTACATAGGGACAAATTGTCCCCAGGTAGAAATGGAAACTGAAACTGGTAAAAAAAGAAAAACACTGGCTGGTAATGTTGAACAATTATTTCGTATTATACAATCGATTCCCTCACCGAAAGCTGAACCGATTAAGCGTTGGTTGGCGAAAGTTGGGTTTGAGCGGGTACAAGAAATTGAGGATCCGGAATTGGCGACCAAGCGGACGAGAGTGCTGTATAAACTCAAGGGTTATTCGGACGGCTGGATTGAAAAGCGGATGCGGGGAATTGCAATTCGGGAGGAGTTGACAGAAGAATGGAAAAATCGAGGAGCGCGCGAGCAAAGAGATTATGAAATTTTGACTGCGGAAATCTCTCAAGCAACTTTTGGAAAAACTCCAAACGAATACAAAAAATTCAAAGGACTCAAACGCCAAAATTTGCGAGATCATATGGATGACTTTGAATTGATTTTCACAATGCTGGGTGAGCGTTCAACCACGGAAATTCATCGGGTGGAAAATTCCAAAGGCGTGGTCAAGCTCAAAGCTGATGCCAAGGCTGGTGGCGACATTGCCGGTGGAGCCAGGAAAAAACTCGAAAAAAGACTTGGCAAATCAATTGTCACCAAGAAAAACTTTCTCAAAAAGCCAGAGGATAAAAAGTTGTTGAAATAAAAAATAATCATCAAAATTTATGGAAGGCTTAAGAAGAGGTGCCAGTATTCTGTTTGTCAATGACAAAAGAGAAATTCTGCTGATGCTGCGAGACGATAATTCGGATATCCCATATCCGAATTGTTGGACTATCCCAGGTGGTCTTTCTGAAGAGGGCGAAACATTTGAAACTTGTATCACCAGGGAAATGCAAGAGGAAATGGAAATAATTTTGCATGAACCTAAATTGTTCAGGATCCTTGAATTCAAAGGCAATGTCGCTTATATTTTTTGGCAGAAAGCAAATTTTGAAATTGCGGACATCAATTTGCACGAAGGGCAGAGGATTCAATGGTTTTCTGAAGAAGAAATAAACAAGCTTGATGACTACGAAATCGCTTTTGGTTTTAAAAACCTAATTCTGGATTTTTTTGAAGAGCAACCTTTTGCGAAAAACCTTTTGCGAAAGCTGCTGAAATTTAATTATTCATTGATAATATTTTTATGAAAGCTGCCATTATTGGAACTGGTTTTCTCGGAGAGCAAATTTATCAAGAAATCAAAGACTCCTATGAGGAGGTGATTTTAACGCATCACAAAAACAAAAAGAATCCTGATTCAAAACAGTTTAATTTTTTCACTGATGACATTGCTGAGGTTCTTGCAGGTAAAAAGATTGATGTGATTTTTCTGCCGACAAAAATAGAATTTATTGAAAATGAGGAAGTTTTGAAAAATGCAATGCAGCGTTTTTTGGATTCGACGCAAGGAATTAGGATAATATATATTTCAAGTGATAGTGTCTTTGATGGCCTGAAAGGATTATATAAAGAAAACGACATCCCAAATGGGACGCATTTGTATGGCAGAAATTTGAGAATCTGTGAAGATTTAATCAAAGCAAAAACAGGAAATTTTTGCATTGTTCGTCCGAATCATCTTTATGGTTTTGTCGATGGCAAATTGGACAAACGATTTCAGAAAACCAAGGAAGAATTTGCTGAAGGCAAGAAGATTGTGCGTTTTGTGGATATGTATCGGTCGCCTCTGAGCTATCAACAAGCCGCTCAGGCTATCGCAAAAGTGGCAAGCTTGCAGTATCAAGGGATCCTGCATATTTCTGGCAAGCGGATGAGTTTTTTTGATTTTACAAAGGCAGGAATGGAAGCGTTGGGCATGTCCACGGAGAATTTGGTTGGTGAGAAAATGCCAGTTGAAAAGCGCGCTGAATTTTTGCCTGACACTTCTCTGGATGCTAAATTTATGGAAGAATTAACCAATGTACATCCTCTTTCAATCAAAGAAAGTTTTGAAAAAATGTAAATATTTTTTATGAAAAATTTTAAACTTGAAAATAATTTAATTGATGTAGAAAATTGGCCGAAAATCGCGTCAGTGTTTTTGAGAGGCAATCGAAAAGCGGTTCATTTGGATAGTTTGAAGTCACAGGAGTATAATGAAGCAGTAATGGAGTCTTGGGAGAAAGAGGCAGTGCTGCGCGCCTTGGCTCCAGAAAAAATCAAGTTTCATTTTGGCTTTGCCACAAAAAATTCTGTGCAATATTTCAAGCCAGAATTCGAAACAGATTTTAAATTTGCTGTGAGGCTTGGGCCAAGTGATATAAATTTCTTTGCGCTGTCAAAAAATTTCGAGGACAAGATTTTGCTTGAAGTTATTGAAATTACGACAATTGATGATGAAAAATATAAAGATTTAACTTTGATTTAAGCGTATGAATAATATCATCGAAAAAGTTAGAAAATTCGTGGAGGATGAATGTCGTAAACCGACTAGTAAATATGGCTTTGAGCCGTATGAATATCATTTTGCTCAAGTTGTTAGACATGCCAAGCAACTAGCCAAAGAATTTGGAGCTGATGAGGAAATCGTGGAAATTGCGGGATGGCTACATGATATTGGCTCGATTATGATTGGCAGAGTTGATCATCACCTCACGGGAGCCAAGATTGCTGGTGAGAAATTACAAGAGTTTGGCTATCCAGTAGAAAAGATTGCTTTGGTGAAAAATTGCATTTTGCATCATCGCGGGTCGCAGAAAATGGAACTGGAAACTTTGGAAGAGCAGATTTTGGCTGAGGCTGATGCAATGAGCGCTTTTGATAATATTGTCGGAGTTTTCAAAGCCGCATTGGTTTATGAGAATTTGACTCAAGGTGAGGCACTTAAATCTGTGAGTAAGAAATTGGAAAGCAAGTGGAATCAGCTTAAGTTTGAAAAAACTAAGGAAATCATTCGTCCGAAATATGAAGCGTTTAAAATTTTGTTTGAAAAATAATTTATGGGAAAAATAATTGCAATTGGGGGTGGCATCATCGGCAAGAAAGGCAGGGATGCGGTGACAAGAAAAATTGATGAGGAAATTGTGGCGCTGACTGGCAAAGAAAATCCGAGTTTGCTTTTTGTGCCGACGGCTACGGAAGATTCAAAATCAGCCTGTTTTTTGGTGCGGAAATATTTTGGTGGCAAGCTTGGCTGCAAAACGGACAATCTGCTTTTGCTGAAAGAAAAATATTCTCAGGAGGAACTCGAAAGAAAAATTTTGGGTTCGGATATTATCTATGTTGGCCAGGGAAATACCTTGAAAATGATGACAATCTGGAGGAAGCTTGGGGTGGATAAAATTTTAAAAGCTGCTTATGAAAAAGGGACTGTGATGGCAGGCGTGAGTGCGGGTGCAATTTGCTGGTTCGACTCAGGAAATTCTGACTCTAGGCGATTTACTAGTGGTAGTGATAAACTGATAAGGGTGCGAGGCTTGGGTCTTTTCCCAGCACTTCTTTGTCCCCATCACGACTGCGAAGTTCACCGACAAGCAGATTTGGAAAGAATGATGAAAAGTGTTTCCAAAATTCCAGCCATTGCTTTGGATAATTGCTGTGCGATTGAAATTGTGGATGGAAAGTATCGAATCATCACAAGCCAGCCAGACGCCAAGGCTCACAAAATATTTTGGAAAAAAGGAAAATTTCACAAGGAAGAAATAATTGCGAAAGAAGAATATGCTTCGCTTGAGGAGTTACTGAAAAAATAGAAGAAATACGATAACTATAAAATACTAATGTCTAATTTCTAATGCCTAACGCTTAGAAATGTCATCCTGAACTTGTTTCAGGATCTCGGTTTCAGGCAGTATTATGAGACAAAGAAAGCAGATGCTGAAACAAGTTCAGCATGACAAGGAAGTTTTTTGTACATTCGTACATTCACCCGTCTGCAACGTTATGCGTAGCATTTCAGGCAGGTATTAATTCGTAATTCGTAGGTATATGAATAAATTAAAACAATCAATCCCAGAAAATGCCAAAAAAGTTTTTGCAGGTAAGCTCTTTGACGTGTATCAGTGGGAGCAGGAGATGTTTGATGGGAGTAAGCAAATTTTTGAAAGGGTTACAAAAATAGATACAGCAGTCGTTATCGCTTTTACGGAGGATGGAAAAATACTTGTGCTAAATCAAGAGCAACCAGCTAGGGGAAAGTATACAAGTTTGCCAAGTGGAATGATAGAAAGAGGTGATGAGCCTATGCAAACTGCCGAGAGAGAATTGCTAGAGGAAACTGGCTATGTGGCGAAAGAATTAAAATTATGGCACAGTCATCAGTTGCATGATAAAGTTGTTTGGACTTATTTTTATTTTATCGCCAAAGGATGTCGCAAAGTTTCAGAGCAAAAGCTTGATGTCGGAGGAGAAAAAATAGAAGTTATGGAACTTGAAATGTCTGAATTTTTGGATATGCTTTTGGTTCAGAAAATAAAAGGTTCTGAGATTATTATGAAAATGATGAACGAAGATTTGATTGTGATTGACAAGGAAAAGACTCTTGATAAAATAAAAAACTATTTCAATAATTAGTATGAAAAAACTTCAATTTCCAAAAAATTTTTTGTGGGGCAGCGCAACTAGCGCCCATCAGGTTGAGGGTGGCACTAACAATCAGTGGACGCAGTGGGAAAAAGATAATGCGCAGCGTTTGGCCGACGAAGCTAAAACCAAATGGCAGCCTTGGCAACAAGAGCATTTTCCGGAGATGTTTGAAAAAGAAAATTATATTTCAGGCTCAGCTTGCGATCACTACAACCGCTACGAGCAAGATTTTGACCTTGCCAAACAGCTGGGACAAAATGCCCATCGCTTTTCAATTGAATGGTCACGCATCGAACCTGAAGAGGGAAAATTTGATGAAAAAGAAATCGAGCATTATCGAAGAGTTTTGCGAGCGCTCCGCGAAAGAGGCATTGAGCCTTTTGTGACACTTTGGCATTGGACTGAACCAGTCTGGTTTAATGAAAAGGGTGGTTGGACCAATAAAAAATCAGCGGAATATTTTTCACGTTTTGTAGAAAAGGTGGTTGGACAATATAAAGACCTTGTGAAATTTTGGGTCGTGATTAATGAAGCTAATGTTGGAATTGGATATGGGTATCTTTTAGGTAGTCAGCCTCCAGCTAAAAAAGGATTGGTTAATTTTTACAAGGCATATTTCAACCTTCTTTCCGCATTCAAACAATCCAACTCAGTCATTCGCAAAATTAATGATAAGGCCGAAATTGGAATTGCAAACAGCATAACACACTATGAGACAAAAATATTTCCAGGATTAAATTATTTAATTGTTAAATTCATTGAATTTTTTAGCGAATATTTTCTCAGGGCAACTATCCCTTACTGCACATTCGTAGGTTGTAACTATTATTCCCGGTATGTTATTTCTTTAAACAAGGGAGTTGTTTCCGAGAAAAGTAAGACTGATTTGGGATGGGAAATATATCCAAAGGGTCTTTACTTGGTTCTTAAAAAGCTTAAAAAATATAATCTTCCAGTTTATATTACGGAAAATGGATTGGCTGACACCAAGGATGAAAAAAGAAAAGAGTTTGTTGTTGAGCATTTAAAGTGGATGCACAGGGCCATCGAAGAGGGCGCTGATGTGCGAGGCTATTTTCATTGGTCACTTTTGGACAATTTTGAATTTCCTCAGGTTCGCGGCTTTTGGCCAAGATTTGGCTTGGTTGAAATTGACTTTAAAACGCAGCAGCGGAAGATTCGTTCAAGTACTCATGAATATGCGACCATTTGCAAAAATAATGCTTTGGATGTAGAGTAATTTATCATAAAAAACCTAATTTATTTAGATAACCGTTGGAGGCTCAACCTCCATAAGGGAGGTTGAGCCTCCTTGAAACCAACAGCAATTTGGCGTAATTATAAATTTTGGCAAAAGTATGCTTCTAGGATTTTCAACAGTTAGTCTATATAAAACTCACCCGACAATTTCGCGGGAGACTTTTGGGATTTTTCGTGCGATGGGGTGCAATGTCATTCAGGTGATGTGTTTAAATGAAGATGATATTTTGAAATTGATAAATGAGATAACCGTAAGTGATTTGGCTGGATTTAGCTATGTTGTTCTTCATGCTCCGCCGACTGTCGTTAGCATTAATACTCTCGAGCTTCTGCAAAGAGCCCAAGATAGTTTTCATTTTCAGGCCATTGTTATTCACCCAAGTGAAATTGAAAATTGGGAAATTTTTTCTAGATTTAATTTGCCAATTTCAATTGAAAATATGGATTGGAAGCAGGAGCGAGGGAAATATGTTGATAGTATGCAAGCTATTTTTGAGAAAATTGATGCAGGGATGGTATTGGATCTTAATCATTGCTATACAAATGATCCTTCAATGCGCCTAGCCAAAGAGATGACTGACGAATTTGGAACGCGAATTTCACAGATTCACTTGAGTGGATTTGAAACCGATCATGATCTGCTATTCAAAACTAAACAAACTGAAATTATGGATGCGATTGTTGATAAAAATCTTCCAATTATTATCGAAAGTATATGTGAGACAGTGGAAGATGTAAAAGCTGAATTTAAATATGTGAAAAAATATTTATTTAAAAAATAATGTTCGTTATTTATGATATTTTTTGAGTATATGTCTTGATAAATAAGATAATGCTGCGAAAGTGATTTTTAAAATAAGTTTAGGTGGTTAAAAAGCAGCATTTAATGTGGGAATTTAAAAAAAGATTTTTATTTTATTTTAGCTTAGATGAGCCAAAATAATGGACAGTGCGGTTAATATTTGAAAAGTTATTCTAAAACCCTTGACAAGTTTAAAAGCAGTTGTTATGATGGTTAAGCAATCGAGTAACACAGGTGTTAAATTCGTAAGAAACATCAACGCAAAAAGTAATATTTGAAAACTCGGGCAGATGAGAAGATACATCCCGATGCATATCAACAAGATGTGTGTGAGGATGTGTTTTTTATACTCTCTGAAAAATTCTTAGATTTATTTAAGAATTAAATTTTGGGTTTAGCCTGAAATTCTGATTTGGAAAAGTAAAAAATAAAGCAACTTGAAAAATAAATACAGTTAGAACTGATCGCAATTTATTGCGGTTAGTCCTTTTATTAATTTGTAGTAATACAAATTTCTGGTTAGATTATCTGAGCTTATAAGTTTTCGCATCTTTTCTTTAAATAAAGATGCAAACCGTTGAAGTCTCTTCGGAGGCTTCAATTCTATTGAGAGTTTGATCCTGGCTCAGGATGAACGCTGGCGGCGTGGATAAGGCATGCAAGTCGAGTGGGTTTAGGCCCACGGCAAACGGGTTAGTAATGCATAGGAATTTTCCTCGAAGTTGTGAATAATCCGGAGAAATCCGGAATAATACACGATGTGCTCTACGGAGTAAAGATTTATCGCTTTGAGAGAAGCCTATGTCCTATCAGCTTGTTGGTGGTGTAAAGGACCACCAAGGCTATGACGGGTAGGGGGTGTGAGAGCACGGCCCCCAACATTGGGACTGAGACACTGCCCAAACTCCTACGGGAGGCTGCAGTCGAGAATATTCGTCAATGCGCGAAAGCGTGAACGAGCGACGCCGCGTGCGGGATGAAGGCCTTCGGGTCGTAAACCGCTTTTGTAAGGGAAGAATTTCGATGACGGTACCTTACGAATAAGAGGTTACTAACTCTGTGCCAGCAGTAGCGGTAATACAGAGACCTCAAGCGTTATCCGGATTTATTGGGCGTAAAGAGCTGGTAGGTGGTTATATTAGTCAGGTGTCAAATCTTCGAGCTCAACTCGAAAACTGCATTTGAAACGGTATAACTAGAGGGTGTGAGAGATCTATGGAACTCATGGTGTAGCAGTGAAATGCGTTGATATCATGAGGAACACCAAAGGCGAAGGCATTAGATTGGCACACTCCTGACACTGAGCAGCGAAAGCGTGGGTAGCGAATGGGATTAGATACCCCAGTAGTCCACGCCCTAAACGATGTATATTAGGCATTGGAAGTATCGACCCTTTCAGTGTCGTAGCTAACGCGTTAAATATACCGCCTGGGAAGTACGGCCGCAAGGCTAAAACTCAAAGGAATAGACGGGGATCCGCACAAGTGGAGGATCATGTGGTTTAATTCGATGGTAAGCGAGAAACCTCACCAGGGTTTGAAACTGGGCTGCAAGCCTCAGAAATGAGGCCGCCTTCGAGGGTGCCCAGCAGGTGCTGCATGGTTGTCGTCAGCTCGTGTCGTAAGATGTTCCGTTAAGTCGGGAAACGAGCGCAACCCCTGTCGTGTGTTATATATGTCACACGAGACTGCCCAGACTATAGTTCATGAAGAAATTCGTGACCTGCAGTCTGGGAGGAAGGAGGGGATGACGTCAAATCAGCATGGCCCTTTGACACCCTGGGCAACACACGTGATACAATGGCCGGTACAGAGGGTTGCCAAGTCGCGAGACGGAGCCAATCCCAAAAAACCGGTCTCAGTTCGGATAGGAGTCTGCAACTCGACTCCTTGAAGTCGGATTCACTAGTAATCGGAGATCAGAACGCTCCGGTGAATACGTTCTCGGATCTTGTACTCACAATAAAAGCGCCGAGCAGTTTGTTTTTCAAGAGAGTTTAAATCTCTCCCTCTGGTTCGTCATCAGAGCGTAGTTGAAAGGTAGTCGCATTTGCGCGAGCAGTGCGGTGAAGGACCTGGAAACAAAACACAGTCCGATGTGTCCGCTGAAAAGCGGAAAGTCGTGTCGACTTTCGAAAAGGTGGTGAGCGAAAGGAAGATACACAAAAAGGCTTATTGGAATGTGTGGAATGGAAATGCAAATGACCTCGGGAGATCTGGCGTTGTTTCAATTTTTGTAGTAATATGGAAATGGATAAAGAAACTTACGCAGCGTCAGAAGTCAGCTGAGTTATAGTAACTCTTGTCACTTAAAAATGATAAGATGAAGGACTCACTCATAGCATATGGAAAAAATTTCACCAGATTATGTCGTTGGTCTTGTTGATGGAGAAGGAAGTTTCACAGTTTATGTGAAAGATCCTGATTCCACTAAGCAGGTCAAGCGAAGAACAAAAGTTGAACCGAGATTTTATCTCAAACTTATCGAGAAAGACAAAGAAATTCTTGATGAGCTGCAGAAATTTTTCGGATGTGGCAATGTGTATTTCCAAAAAGATACACGTGTCAACCATCAAAATTGTTATCGCTTTGAAGTCGCCAATAGACGTGATTTGGAGACAAGAATTATTCCGTTTTTCAAAAGGAATTCTTTGAAGTTACGTTCAAAGAATGGTGACTTTGAAATTTTTTGTGCGATTTTTGAAATGATTATGAATAATGAACATTTCACTGATCCAGGTTTGCGAAGAATCTTTGCACTCAAACAAAAAATGCATTGAGCTCGTCGTGTGCGGGAAATCCGCAGGCACGATGGGAACATCAATTCGTAGTTTCACGAAGATAATCGCCCGTCACACCAAGAGAGTCGGTAACACCCGAAGGCCCTGTTTTATACCGGGGACAACGGTGGGATCGATGATAAGGGTGAAGTCGTAACAAGGCATCCGTAGCGGAAGCTGTGGATGGATCACCTCCTTTCTAGGGAGTTACGGTGAACACCTTTCAATTTATTGAAAGGCTATAACCATGGTCGTTACAAATTTCGGTTTGTGAAATCTCAGATAAACTCAATCATTAGGACTAGCCACAATAGCTTACGATTAACTTCGGTTTTTTGTAATGCTGTAGCCCCCAGTAGTAGAAATTTATTTCACTACGGGGCAAGCAAATAAATACTTCTCGCGAGGTATTTTTTTGTTATGCTGTAGCCCGCCTGCAACGCTTTGCGTAGCAATGCAGGCAGGGCATAAAAACACTTTTTCGAAGGTGTTTTTTTGTTATGGAAAAAGCTTGGTGCAAAAAACTGTGTCAACAAAATTTCAGCTTAATAAAAGAGGTATTAATACCCCAGGGCAAGCCCTGGACCCTGCGGGCTCACGAGGCAAGCCTCGAGGTATTAACCCTTTTGTTATCGTCGCTCGCTCGGAAATGAAAGAGTACTTTCATTTCGCTCACTTCGCTAGATAATAAAGACAAAAATAGCACTATGTTTTTTGCGCTTGAGTAGCATAATAATTGGTGGTATGATTGAAAACATAGAGGTGTTAATACCCTTTTATTTGTGTGAAAAATATTTTATGAAAAAAAAGCAAATTACAATAAAAGACGAGTTGACAGAATTTTTGCTCTACACTTCTCCTGATGGCGAGGTTAAGGTGGAAGTATTTTTGCATAATGAAAATATTTGGCTTACGCAGGACCGCATAGCCGAACTTTTCGGAGTGCAAAGACCAGCAATCACAAAACATTTGCAGAATATTTTCACCGAAGCAGAATTGGAAGAAAATAAGGTAAGTTCCATTTTGGAACATACCACAAGACATGGGGCTATTGAGGGAAAAACTCAAACTCAACAGGTGAAATTTTATAATCTTGATGCTGTCATTGCAGTTGGATATAGAGTGAATACTGGAAAAGCTACCAGATTTAGAATTTGGGCAACAAAAATATTAAAAGAATATATTATCAAGGGATTTGCCTTGAATGATGAAGGGCTTAAAAATGGCAGATATTTTGGACCTGATTATTTCAAGGAATTATTAGAAAGAGTCCGCTCAATTCGCACAAGTGAAAGAAGAATTTATCAGCAAATCACTGATATTTTTGCAGAGTGTAGTCTTGATTATGACTACAATTCAGAAATTGCCAGAAATTTTTACGCCACGGTCCAAAATAAATTTCATTTTGCCATTACTGGCAAAACTGCCGCTGAAATTATTTTTGAAAAAGCTGATAAGAATGAGCCTTTTATGGGCTTGAAAACTTGGAAAAAAGCAACTCATGGTAGAATTTTGAAATCCGACACAATAATTGCCAAAAATTATCTTGAAGAAAAAGAAATTAAAAAATTAGAAAGAACTGTTTCGGCCTATTTTGATTATATTGAAAATCAAATCGAACAACGAAATTTTTTCAACATGCAGCAATTAGTGTTATCGGTGAATGAATTTTTGAATTTTAATAATTTTAAAATCTTGGGAAATAATGGAACAGTTTCGCATAATCAAGCAGAGCAAAAAGCTTTTGCTCAATATGATGAATTTAACAAAACTCAAGAAATTGAGTCAGACTTTGATCGAGAAATAAAAAAATATTTGAAAAAATGAACAGTGGAAAACACATTTGCATCTAAGCTGGTTATGAGGGGCGTACCAATGAATACTGTGCAATATCTTCTTGGGCATAGTAACTTGGAAACAACTATGAAATATTATGTTGGAGCTATTGAAAAGAGTTAGACTAGGCAGTTTATAACCGACAAATATTTTGATTTTATCCCAGAATCAGGCTCAACGACGGGTTATTTTCTTAGAATGTGCATGCCGGGATAGTATTTACAGGCAGAAAATCAAAACAGGCCAGATTGAACTGTTTTTTTGTGCCGTGTGCAGTTGTAATGGTTTATAAATTAGGATATAATATTTATATGGGTAAATATGAAGCTAGAATTCCTGAAATTAGGGAAAGAATAATCAAAGAAATTAATCCAGAAAAAATTATCCTTTTTGGTTCTTATGCCTGGGGAAAACCAACTGAGAGCAGTGATGTTGATTTATTTATCGTCCAAAAATCCGATGAGACAAAGAGAGTTAGGCAAATTTCATTGAAAAAGAAACTTTTTGGCAGCGGTGTGCCAATGGATATAATTATTTATACCCCTGAAGAATTGGAAAAACGAATAAATATTAGAGATGTGTTCGTTAGAAAAGTTCTTCGTGATGGTAAGTTGATATATGGGCATTAAAAATCCTGAACAATTTAAAGAATGGCAAGAAAAAGCCGAAGAAGATTTTGGCGCTGCTAACTTATTACTCAAAAATAACGCCTATCCAGCGATTGTCTGTTATCACGCACATCAGGTTGCTGAAAAGTATCTGAAGGGATATTTGGCTTATAATGATTTTGAATTTGAAAAGACTCACTCTCTGGATACGCTTTTAGAAAATATTGCGGAAAAAATTGACAAGGAATTTCAAAAATACAAAGACGAAGCATTACTTTTAACTAGTTATTATTTTGAATCAAGATATCCTGATTTCAGAGAGGATATTTCAATCAAAGAGGCCGAAGAAGCCATTGAGAAAGTAACCTTAATCCGTGATTTAGTGCTGTCAAAAATAGAAAGCATCTAATTCCTATTATGAGGCACTTTTTTCTTTGGAAAGTTACAGGGCGGGGCAAGTAAGCACTTTTTCGCGAAGGTGCTTTTTTGTTGTCTCAAATGACAAATATAAAAACACTTTTTTCCAAAGCGTGTCCGCCTCGGGAGGAGTGTTTTTTGTTGGGTGAAAATGTGGTATAATCGGAGCATCTAAAAATTAACAAAAAATATGAACAAAATTTTGAAAATCGGGGGAATTGTTTTGGGAGCTTTAACTGTTTGTTTTGGCTTGTTTACCATTTTCGATTCTTTTAATGGCAATAAATTCTCTCCGGCAGAAGTGGTTGCTCCAAGTGTGGCAATTGATGAAGTTGGCGCACCATCGTCTTTGAACAAAAATTCGAGCGTTGGCGTCGCAGTTTCTGCGGACTACGCAGCTTCCGGGGGTGGCAGAATGGTTGGCGCACCTTTGGCTGTTGCACCCGAATCAAGTCCGGCACCGGTTGAGAAAAAAATTGTCAAAAATGGTGACCTGAGTTTGAAAATCGATAATGTTGATGCGACTGTTAAAAGAATCACAGAAATTGCCAGGGGTGATGGTGGCGAAATTTTTGCTTCTAATTTTTATCAAAGCGGCAAAAACGTGAAAAGCGGAGTGCTGACAGTGAAAGTGCCGGTGGCTAATTTTGAAAAAACTTTTGCAGAAATAAAATCAGTTGCCAATTTGGTCATTCGAGAATCAACCTCCGGCCAAGATGTGACGGAGCAATATGCCGATCTCAAGGCGCAATTGACAAATAGCCAGGCCGAGGAACAATCTTTCCTCAAGATTCTCGCTCAAGCTCAAAAAATTGATGATGTCCTGGCAGTCACGCGAGAAGTTTCCAGAGTTAGAGGTGAGATTGAACAGTTGCAGGGAAGCATCAAATATCTCGAGTCTCAAACTGACATGTCAGTGATTTCAGTTTCTCTCACTGAAGATGTTAATATCACAGTTGTTGATTCCTGGAGACCACTTCAAGTTGCCAAGGAAGCTGTCAATTCTCTTGTGAAGGAAATTCAAGGCTTTGTTGATTTCATTATTCGCTTGTTGATTGTCGGTTTGCCACTTTTGCTGCTTTGGGTTGTTTTGCTCGGAGCTGTCTATCTGGCAGGCAAGAAAATCTTTTTCAAAATTCAAAACAACCAAAAAAACAAATAATTTTTCTCCATCTTTTTGCAAACCACTTGGTCATTGATGCCAAGTGGTTTTTGGCATAGAGTGCTTGCTAAAATCCAGGTTTTATGGGTATAATAGCTCAAATCTTCAACGCAAGAAATACTGTTCTTGAAAAATTTTAACCTTTAAATTAAGCGCAAATGAACATTATTCAAGGAATAGTTGATGCGGAAAAATGCATCGGCGAGGCTATTTTGGCCTTGATTTCTGGTGGGATTTCTTTGAATCCCGAAGCCCTGGCAAAAAATGAAGAGAATTTGGGAGAGTTAAATTTTATTGAGCTTTCCCTGCTGACCATTAAAAAGCACTTAGCAATGAGTGAGCTGTTGTTTCTGGGAGCGGTTATTTTTGATGAGTTAGCAGCTTTCTTGTTGAGATTGAGGTTTCCGCTTTTGCAGGATGAGGACACTCGAATTTGCATCAGAAGCAATGGCAACAAGATTGTTGTTGCTCTGACTGATTCCAAAATCAAGGACGCCAATTTAATTTTGGTGGCTATCTTACTGAACAGAGAAGAGTTTTTGGATAAATATGAAAGTCCAAAAACAATTCGTAGCAAAAAAAAATTTTAGTCATTGATCCTTATGCTCTGCTTCCTTCTGAGGATGGAGATGAGTTTTTTTTCACTAACTGTCCTTATGAGTACGCCCTTTTCTGTGGCACCTGTCCAAGCAGATTTTTATGCACCATTTCTTTCCCAAAGCAAGAGATTGCGGCTTTTGGCAGTGTCGCTTGAGTCTCTGTTTTTTTGTTTTGGACCGCCTCCGTGCATTAGCACGGGGTGGTTCATTTTTTATTCACCCCTTGTGGGTGTTTTTTCTTGGAAAAATTCGGCTACAATAAAGCATTTTTAAGGCTTCAAAACGTTTCCAAGCTGTTGAGCTATAGACGGCAAGCTTGACAAAAATAATTTTTTATCTTAAGATATATGGTTCTCTTTTTAAACTAAAACATTAGCCAAAGGAGGCATAATGAAACGCTTGTTCCTTTACACTTTACTGTTTGTTTTCTCTTTCCCGCTTCTTTCAGTTTCAGTTGAGGCCCGTGTCAGTAAAAAAAATTCAAAAAATGATTTTCTGGGAAACGGTGTCTTTATCTGGAATGAGCTGTGTTTTGACGATAACAATACCAAGCCTTATGTTGAAAAAGCAAAAGCTAAGGGGATTAAATTTGTCGTTGTCAAAGCTTCGGATGGCTGTGAATGGGGTGTTAAAAACAGCAGAGGGAGATTTCAGACTCAATTGAATGAGAGTGTGATAAGAGCTTTTCACAAAGCTGGCATCAAATGCTATGGCTATGGAACTGCTTGGCTCAAACCTCAGAGTGATGTGCGGAAGGCATCTACTCATGCTATCAATGTTTTGCACAAAACAAGTGCGGATGGCTTTGTTTTTGATGACGTTTTTGCTTATGGCAGTGATGCAAGGCAAACGGAAAGGCTTTTTTCAGTCGTTCGCAAGCACATCAACGCTTGTGCAATTTGTCGCAAAAAGACGCTGGCATTCTCGACTTTTCCAAGCGTCTGGCGAACTGATCTTTCTTGGTCGATTCCTTTGAGATATTGCGATTACTATTTGCCTCAGATTTATTGGGCTGATATGCGAGTTTCTCCTGCTCAAGCAGTGAATCGCTTTCAGCAGGGCTGGACTGGATATCGCAAAAATCACAAAAGCATCCGATGCAGAATTGTTCCAGTGGCCTCAACGATTGGACGTGGGAACGTCACGCCGACTCAAATCAGGGAATTCATTTTGGCGTGCAAGAAGCTTGGTTATTCAAACTTGGTCTTTTTCCGCTGGAATGGAACATCTGCTGGAGAATGGGCAGTAATCAAAAAAGGAGGGAGGAGATAAAAAGAAATAAAAAACAGCTTGTGTTTTGCCATCTGGCACCAAGCTGTTTTTTCTTGGCCGGAAAAGGGGTATAATGAAATTGGGCAGGTTTATTAAGACTAATGAATTAAAAAGGAAAAATTATGGAACTGGAAAAAATTAATGCGATAATTTTCGATATGGACGGGGTTATTGTTGACTCGGAGCCAATTCAGGCAAGGGCAATTATGCAGGTTTGTCGTGAATTTGGCATGGAAGTTTCGGAAAGTGAATGTGATGATTTTCGGGGAAGAAAAATGGAGGATATTTTCCTTTATGCAAGCAAAAAACACGAAGTTGAAGAGTTGTCCATCAAAGAAATGGTTGAAAGAAAAATTGAAATTTATCTTCAATATGCTTTGCAAGAAGTCGTACTTGTGCCAGGAATCTGTGATTTCTTGGAGAAACTTAAAAGTAGTCAAAAATATCAGCTCGCTTTGACGACTTCAGGACGCATGGTTCAACAGGAGAAAATTTTGGCAAAATATGGACTCGAGAATTTTTTTGAAATTATGGTCACGTCGGATGATGTGAAAAACGGAAAGCCTCATCCAGAGCCATATACTGTGACAGTGCAGAGATTGAAAGCAGATCCCAAAACTTGCCTGGTTATTGAGGATTCTGACAATGGGATCATCTCCGCCAAAGCGGCTGGTTGCCAAACATGTGGAATCACAACTACTTTCACCAAGGAGCGCCTGGATTCAGTTGGAGCCGACATGGTCATCGCTGATTTTAATGAATTGGAAAAAATTTTATTCTAGTTAGATTTGGTGGGAGGAATTTTTCTAAGTAGCAATTTGTTTAAAATAATCATCCCAATCCTTTGCCACCCTTGCTCGCCTTTGAAGGCGGGTTTTTTCTTGAAGAAAATTATTCTACTTCGCTTGACTTTTACTTAGTTTTTCCTTAGGATTAGGTCACAAAAATAGTAATTTAAAATGACAAAATTGTTTAATTTTTCAAACTTAAGGGAGGCTGAAATGGCAGAGATAAAAGTCGGTGATATTGTGACGGTCGTGCTGGAGGAGAGTTTTTTTATGGAGACAGCAAGGAGAAGTTGTTTCGATAACGAACGATGATAATCCTGAGGGGCCAGTGGGGTGCATTTTGAAAGGCAATGTGCGTTTCTTTTTTCTTTCCCTTCAAGATACAAAAAAGATGGTGTTATGAGATTTACAGAATCTGATCTTAGGGTGGATGTTGATGGTTACACTTCTGAGAATAGAGCTGACATCTTATTTCCCAGCTTTTATCATTCTTTGTATGTGCTGAAAGATCCAATTGATATCTCGCAGCTTTGCATGCACGATGGTTGCGAAAATAATAGGGATAAGAGTATTTTGGTGAATACCTGGGGGACAGTTCAAGATTTTCATGTTTGCGAAACTCACGCAAAAGAGTGGGATGGACGCTGCTGCGATGGATTCCCACGCAGAGAATAAAAAGGTTTCTTGTTAAACGGGCAGCTGCACTGAGCTGCCCTAAACTTTTTCAAAATCACAAACACTTTCAAAAGAAGTGTTTTTTTGTTGGGAAAAATTGTTGTTACGTAGCTTGCTATGTAGCATTTTTGTTTAGGAAAAAAATTTTAACATTTCAAAAATATTACAAAAGTTTGCGACCGTCTAGGAAGTGTAATATGAGATTTCAGGGTGGGATTTTAAAAGTGTGACAGAAGTCTGCGACCGCAGACTTCTGTCACACTTTTTGGAGAAATTTTTTGAAAGAGATGAAAATAAAAAAACAGTGCTCTTGGAAGTTTTGCTAAGGGATTTTACAAATTCCAGACTTTAGTCTAAGCTTGAAGTAACAAAGTTCGGATAGTAGTTTTAAAAAAAAGAATAGCATAGATTTTTGGCCTCGATTGCTTACGCGGTGGTGTTTACTTTCAAGACAATTGGTTGCTTCGAGGTGCTGGCAATCATCAATTTTTTTGTTCGGAAAACCGTGAAGGAGCTATTCAGAGTTGGTGAAAAAATCACCGCCTGAAATCATGAAATTTTTTTCAAAACTAGTAAAAGGAGCTCAGAAAATCGAGCCCCTTTTAAATTGTTGCAAAAAATATGCTATAATTGACATATCAAGTTATGACTCAAAAGAAAAAAAATCAAAAATTGAAAATCGGACTGGCGCTTTCTGGCGGCGGGGCGCTTGGAATTGCGCATGTGGGAGCACTTAAGGCCTTGCAGGAAAACAAAATTAAGATTGATTGCATTGCTGGCACCAGTGCTGGCGCAGTAGTGGCGGCATGTTGGGCATTTGGAGTTTCACTGGATGAAATGATTGAAATTTCCAAAAAACTAAACTGGCTCAAAATTTCCAAATTTGGCTATTCCAAGCTGGGCCTGAATTCCAACAAGCCAGTTGGCAAAATCATTCAAGACTACATCGGTGATAAAAATATCGAAGATGCCAAAATTCCCTTGGCAATTGTAGCGACCGATATCGATAGCGGTAAGAAGGTGATTTTTCGCAGTGGCAATCTGGCCGAAGCGGTGATGGCCAGCGCCTGCATTCCAGTTTTTTTCGCACCAGTTGAAATCGGCAAGCAAAATTTGCTCGATGGAATGTTGGTTGAAAATTTGCCTTTTTCGCCATTGAAAAAAATGGGCGCGCAGTTGGAAATTGGAATTGATTTGGCTGCCAAAATGGCGCACAAAAAAACTGATAATGTTTTGGATGTAGTTAACAATGCTTATAGTATTGTGGCTAAACAACAGGTTGCTGCTATTAAAGGTGGCGAAAGAATTGTTATCCAGCCGCACTTGGGAAAATTTACTTTGTTTGATTTCAAGAATCCAGACGAACTCATTGCGGCTGGTTTCGAAGCGGTTCAGGCGGCAGTGGCTGAAATTAAAGAAAAATCAGTTGGCAAAAAGCGCAAATCAGTCGCGAAAAGACCCAAGAAAACAAATTCTATTGAGAAAATTGCTAACTTTTTTGGGCTTAAATGATTTTTTTTGAGGAAAATTAGCTGGATTATTTTGACATGCTGCTTCGGCATGTTTTTTGTTTGGAAAATATCTTACCTTGGTGTTTGTACTAGATATTGAAGAAGTACTTCAACCAAAAAATTTGCGATGTGGAGCGAATTTTTTGTTTGGATGATTTTTAATAAATTTAAATTTATGAGAAAGCTAAAAATTGCCATATTAGCCCCTGTTGAAGAAGAAGTTCCGCCAAAAAAATATGGAGGAACTGAGTTGGTTGTTTATAATTTGATTGAGAGTGCGCCAAGAGAAGCTGAGTGTTTACAGTTGGTTCAAATCCAACCTGCTTAAAGGCTAACCACCAGAGCAGTACAGAACTCTGCATGTTAATTCAGTAATGAATTAGTGTGAAGCCAGAGCAATGGACTTGTTAGGTCG
>CAISKQ010000050.1 GCA_903885965.1 uncultured bacterium | reverse complement strand
CTAACAAGTCCATTGCTCTGGCTTCACACTAATTCATTACTGAATTAACATGCAGAGTTCTGTACTGCTCTGGTGGTTAGCCTTTAAGCAGGTTGGATTTGAACCAACTGTAAACACTCAGCTTCTCTTGGCGCACTTACAAAAATATTTTGAACATCTTTTAATAATTAATCACAACGACTTCTTTAATCTTCCCCCGCCCTGAACCCTTTGAATTAATCGCCCTTCCAGCATAAACTTTCTCAATTCTTATTTTCTTGCCTAAATTTGAATACAACTCGTTAATAAAAGGTGTGTCTGAGTTTGAAAGCATCACAAAACATCCTTTTCTGCTAAGCGCTACAAAAACATCTCGCAATTTTCCCTGCTCTTTTTCCAAAAATCCTTCTTTGGTGTAGCTTGTAAAACTTGAGGTTTTACTGACTGGATAATATGGCGGATCAAAGTAAATAAAATCTCCTTTTTCAGCTTTTTCCAAAACTTTAGCATAATCCTGCCATTTAATCGTGGTGTGTTTCATTGCCACGTGAGCCTTTCGCAAATTTTCTTCATCGCAAATAAGTGGATTCTCATTGGCAGCATATGGGACATTAAATTTTCCACTTCCATTAACTCGATACATGCCATTAAAGCAAGTTCGATTAAGATAAATAAATCGAGCAGCAACATTAACATCAGTAAGCTTATCGACATCAAGCGCGCGAACTTTCAAAAAATATTCTTTACTATCGTTTTTCTTATGCAGTTTTAATTTCTTTATCAATTCGTTGACATCTTTCTTGATAACTTTATAGGTTGTCACTAATTCGCCATTCATATCTGACAAGTAGGCCTTTTTAGGCAGGAGATCAAAAAACATTGCCCCGCCTCCAACAAATGGCTCAAAGTAAGTTGCAGTTTTCAAATCAAAACCTTCGGGTGGATACAGATCTCTTTCTCTAAACTGTTGAATTAGTTGCCGTTTCCCACCAACCCACTTCACAAATGGTTTTGGATTTTTTTCTGATTGTTTTTTATATTCTGATTCTAGGTTTTCAATTGAAATTTCTTTTGAATTTGCCATAAAAACCTTCAAATGAATCGAATGTACACTTAGCCTAAGAGCGATATTTTTTATTGTTTCTTTATTTGCAATCATTTTTTTATTTTTCTTTGTTATAGTGATACAATATCGTTTAAAACATTCTTTTGCAACTGTGGATAAATTCCTTAATTTCATCAGTCATATTCTTAAAGATACTGCGTAACCTACCACACAGCAAAAGTTAGTGCCGTACTTCCATATCGTACTCCCATTTCCCCACTTATTCAAGGCTAAATTAGTCCTTTTTTATACTAAAATACGAAGTTTTTGTGACAATAACGTGATCCAAAACCTCAATGCCGAGAATTTTTCCGGCGTCTTGGAGGCGTCGCGTGATAGACAGGTCTTCATCGGATGGTTGTGAGTTACCAGAAGGATGATTATGGCAAACGATGATTTGAGCGGCATTGTGCAAAATTGCCGGTTCAAAAACTTCGCGAGGATGCACCAGATTAGCATTAAGCGTGCCAACGGAAATTATTTCTCGTTGAATTTCCTGATTGCGCGTGTCCAAAAAGAAAACCACAAAATGTTCCTTTTTGTGGTCGCGAATATCTTTGCAATTTTCCCAAACATCTTTCGGCGACAAAATCAAATTCGATTTTTTGCCTTGCAAAATTCTTTTGCCAAATTCCAGAGAGGCGATAATTTCACTGGCCTTAACTTTGCCAAGTCCATGAATTTCACTTAATTCTTTAATGCTGGCGCTGAGCAACTTCTCGCCTGAGAATTTTTTGAGAATCTTCTTGGCAAGTTCAAGCACGTTGCAATCTTTGGTGCCGGTGCGCAGCAAGATTGCCAACAACTGCGCATCTGACAATTTTTCCGGTCCATATTTTTCCAACATTTCCCTGGGTTGGTCGACCCTGTTCAGGTCTTTAATTTTTGGCATAAGTTTTTTTGTTTAATAAGTTATTTTGATTTTGCCTTTTTCGGTTTGCAAACCAACCACCACCAGACCAGCAAGTTTTTCTTTTGTTGGTCGCAGATCTACGTCGTCATCCACATCCCTTTCATCTAATTCTTGGGGCTTTTGCATCAAAATTGTGAGGTTCTTTTTTGGTCGATAGTGAGCTTCCACGAAAGTGTCTGACGTTCTGACATTAGTTGCGAGCATCAGGAAATTTTTTTGCTTGGCATTGTATAGCCATTTGTATTTAAGCGAGGTTGTTTGCAGATCCTGACTTGCGCCGTTATAGGCAACAGACAAAATTGAAAGTTCAATGCGACGATTTTCATCTCTTTTCTTTTCAAAAACAACATTTGTCACATTTCCAGCCTCATCAGTCAAAGTTGCCACATAAATATTTTTTCCTTTGTTTTTTTGAAGAAGGTTAAGTAGCCAACTGATAATTTTTGAGTTTCCACTAGGCGCTGCAGTTGAAGTTGATTGCTGAGTGATTGCAATTGCAACATTTTGAGAAAGATTATCAATCCCTTTGATTTCAAATTCCTGCAAATTTGGATTGAAAGTAATTTTTGTTTCTGGAGCAGTTTTGTCAAGCTTAACAGCTTGAATTTTGGTCTTCTCGATGTTGCCTTGTTTGTCAACTGAAAAATATTGAACGCTGCTTGTTCCCTCTTTCGAGATGGAAAAAGGTTTGGCATATTCAGTCCAGGTTGCACCATCATCCAAGGAATATGTTGTCTTGTCCACGCCAGACCCATTTTCATTATCCACTGCAGAAAGCGTCACCACTACGTCGCTTTTAAACCAGTCTGCCGCTCCTTTTGTGCCTGCCAGTTCAAGTTTGGTTTCCGGCGCAACCGAATCGCTGCCACCAAGGACTTCATCTCCTTTCACCTGGACTTTCAGCTCTTCATTTTTGCCAACCGCAGCTATGCCTTGCAAATTCACCGTCGACTCATTTGTATTGAAAGGATCAGTCTGATTTTCAGAAATTTTCGTTGCCTCAACGCGATAATCTCCACTGCCAGTTCCTTGCGTCAAAATTTTGTATTCGCCTTCCTCTGGATTTGGAATGGTGACAAATTCATTTTCGACGCCATCATAGCCGGAATAAAAAGCTCCTGGAATTTCGTTTAAGATTTCACCAGTTGCAAAATCCTTGCCAACTTTTTTCCCACTTGGTGAGACAATTTGGATGTCAATTGGGGAAAAAACATTAAAAAGCAGCACATTTGTCACATGCCAATTGTCCACAAAAGCGCACGTGCTTTTTCCAGTCAATTGCTTGAAGACTTCACATTGAGCCTTATTAGGCAATTCCTGGTGAGAAGCATTGATTTCTATCGACTTATCGACAGGAATTCCCTTGACACTCTCAAGGGGAACAACTTCGTCACCGTTATCATAAAGTAAACCTTGCCCAGTATTTTTATCATAAAAAGTTTCCGGCATGCCATTTTGCCATTTGCCGTTAATAGTACTACTTACAACTCTAATACTTGAAATGGTACTGGAGCTACTATCCAGTTTTCCAAAAATATTCGCATAATAAACTCCTTTCATTTTTTCCAAATTAGTTCCCAAATTTAATTCTTCCAAAAAAGTATTACGCGGATAATTATTTGGATATTCCTTCATTGCGCCACTCGAAACATCTTTGAGATAACTATAATCTGGCAACAATTCCTTTATCGAGGTAACTTTTTCCTGGATGTATTTTTGCAAATCTGAATATCCAGCATGTTTAGCTTCTTCTTGAAAATGATGTCGCATTATTTTCTCTTGCCAACCAAAAAATCCTTCACCTGCCTCCCAATATAAATAGTCCTTGGGTGCTCCTTTATTTGGTGTTCCAAGTGTTATTAATTTACCAATTGTATTTTCATAATCAACGCCATCTAACCCTTCAATATAGCTTCTCGCAACCAAGCCGCCCATGGAATGCGCCACCACATCAACCTTGGAAACTTTTGTGTCAAGGATTATTCCTTCGATTTTTGCCTGCAGATAATGCGCACTTGTTTCATTATTATTCCTCCAATCATACGGGAATTCAAAAAGATTTTTGTTTTTTTGATAACCATTTTTTTCGAGCGAGTCAACAAGGTCATCGTAAGTATGCAAAATTGGATCAAGCTTCCATTGACCCAAGGATTGCTCTGAACCCATAATCCCAGGGACGACAACCACCGGATCAGCAATTAATTCTTTTAATTTAAAACTGTCCAGAGTATAATTACCATCTATTCTTTCACCTCCATAAATATAGTTAGGTGCTTGTTTCGGACCCAATTCATGATCATAATAATTGTTTTTAAGAAGAACCTTTTTATTGCAAGAATCAGAGTTGATATCCCCGTCTTCAGTATACAGACGACAACTGATATTAGAATTGACCGCAACATTTTGCAGACTTCCGGTAAAATTCGAATTAACGATTTCTAGATAATCATTCGCTGTTGTCTCATCAATAGTTTGACTAGCTCTTACAGCGGTGTAGTAATTGTCTTTAAATTCAGAATTTTCAATGTGCAATTTTCCCGAAGAAAAATTAAAGGCCGGAACCCAAGTAGCCGCATTCGCAATATTAAGAAGATTTTTTCCAACATCGCCTACTAAGAAAATTTCATAACCCCCCTTAATAATTTGGACATATCTAAAAAAAGAAGCTGCCGCTTCTGGGGAATTTCGAAAAGAAATTCCAAAATTGTCGTCTTCAGTTGCTGTTGTGAAGACTATTTTCTCCTCCGCTGTGCCATCAGCAATTATCCTGCCATTGGAAACAATCAAGACTGGAGCGTAAGAACTTCCACCTTTTGAAAACTTAACAACGCAACCTTTTTCAATAGTTAAAGTTGCGCCATTAGTAATTTCAATACTACTGCTAAAAACCAGGTTATCAGTTTTTTTCCAAGTTGTGTCAGAACTTATGGTTGTAAATCCTGCAGCTTCTGCTTTTTTGGACGCAGCAGATTTCAAATTTTCAAAACGAAATGGCACTAAAACAAAAACAACTGCCAACAATATTGCCAGCAGCTGTTTAATTCTTTTTTTTGTACACATTTTTTTCTTTAAAATAATTAAGAATTATCAAGAGAAATAAAAAAACATTTATATATAGCCAATAGTTAATTGTGAAAATTTTAAACCAATCAATATTATAATAATTAAACATTCTAGAATCAGACAGTACTGTCAAATAAACAGATGTATTACACAATAAAGATAAAACAAAAATACTAAAAAGCTTCTTTTTTGAAATAATGTAAATAAAGAAAGAAACAACGAAGGATAAAATCAACAAAAAAATTGTTAATTTTAAATCAAAAATTGAACTGCCTATAAACATATTTTTATTTTTAAAAAATTACACCAATATTATATCACAAAAATACAAGTTTGTTTATATCTGGAAAATTTTGCATTCTCTTTTGTGCCACAAACAGCATTCCTGTCAGTAAAATCCCAAAAAAATTTTATATTATTTATTTTTTACTTATAAATTTTCATTACAATATACTGAAATATTATAACAAGAAATAATTTTTATTAAAGATTTCTCCAAACAAAATTTCAAGCTATCATGCAGACTGTTAAATTTACACTTCCACCATACTCCTTTTTCATCTCTTTGAAAAGTGCGCTAAATCAAGTGAAAGCAAAAAAGCAGAGCTTTCACTCCGCCTTTTCAAAAGTTAACCATCCCTAAAAGTTGCAACATTCACACCATGACAAACTAAAAACTATAAGCTAATATCTAAAAGCTACTTTTAGTCCACATCTCCCATCCTTTGCAAATCAATCAATTTTTTGTAGAGGCCATCATTGGTCAGGGAAAGCTCGGCATGACTGCCGGTTTCAACCACTTTGCCTTTTTCCAAGACCACAATTTTGTCAGCTTTTTTGATGGTACTGAGACGATGCGCAATGATTATGACCGTGCGATTTTTGCAAATTTTGTCCATCGCGTCTTGAATGAGATGTTCACTTTGCGAATCAAGATTGCTAGTAGCTTCATCAAAAATCAGAACTTTGGGATTAGCCAGAATTGCTCTAGCGATGCCAACTCGTTGACGTTGACCGCCGGAAAGTTTGATGCCGCGTTCACCGACGACGGTTTCATAACCATCACTCAATTGCTCGATAAATTCTTCGGCATTAGCTACGCGAGCCGCAGCTTTTATTTGCGCAAAACTCGCTTGCGGATTAGCATAGGCGATGTTTTCACTGACACTGGCGTTGAAAATTTCCACATCTTGCGGTACGATGGCGAAAAATTTGCGAAAACCATAAAGATCATATTGCTTTAAATCTTTACCATCCAGCAGGACTGCGCCCTCGGTCGGGTCATAGTGACGATAAACCATTCTGGCCAGAGTGGTTTTACCTCCGCCGGAAGGTCCCACCAAGGCAGTGGTTGCGCCCGAAGGAATTTCCAAATTAACATTTTTAAGGGCCAAAAGTTTACTGTCAGTATAAGCAAAGCTCATGTTTTTAAATTCAACTTTGCCTTCGATTTTTTTGGGAATCAAGCCGCCGCGCGGATTTTTGATGTCAGTTTCTTCTTTTGACAAATCATAAATTCGTTCCACTGCCTCTGAACTTTCCATAATGCGATCATAAAGACGCGAAATTCGGAAAAGTGAAATCAGCGCTTTTTCCGAAATCGTAAACACGAAAACCAAAGTTCCTACCGTAATGTTGCCTTTCCAAATCAGAAAAATTCCAAAAAGCAGAATCAACAACCTGCCCACATCAATAACCAAGTTTCGTTTGAGATTTTGAGTCAGAATATTCCCATATTCCAACAAAATAGTGCTTTTCAATTTTTCGCGCAATTTGCCAAAACGAAAACATTCTCGTTTTTCCTGCGTGAATGATTTGACGGTGTTGATGTTGATGACCGACTGCGTCATCATGCCAGCGGCTTTTTCATAGATGTCAAAACGACTTTTACGCAGCGGAAAAACTCGCCGATTGACGCTGACAGTCAGCAGAACAAAAATTGGCACAAAGAAAATGATCACCAAACCAAAGCGCCAATCCACCCAAAACAAAACCACGGCTGTGAAAATGATTTGCAAAATCGTAGGCGCAACTTCCCAGCCAAGATTACTGAGCAAATCAATGATTTTGTCCACCCCTCTTTGAATCTTGCTGATTTTACTGCCAGTATTTTCTTTTTCGTGGTAACCAAGTCCCAGATAAATCAACTTTTTGTGCGCATTGCCCGCCAAGTCCGATTCCGTTTCGGCCAAAATTCTGAAAATTCTGCGGTCATTGATGTTCTGCAAAACCGAAACTGTTTCATTGGTCACAAACATGGCAAAAATCAAACCCACAATCTGCGGGAGTTTTCCCACACTGAAGTTTGCGATCAAATCGATGATCATTTTGAGCAAATATGGTCCAGCTAGGCGAGTGATTTCGACAAACAACATCAAAAAAAGAACTTTTCTGATCAAGCCGTGAGCTGGCGCCAAAAGTTCCCAAAGCCTGACCCAAAAGCCTTTGATATCAAAGCCTCTTTCTGCAATTTCCACTTTTTGTTTTTCTTTTGTCATATTAATTCAGTATACAGTAATTAGTAGAAAGTTTCTAGCCATCAAAAAACCCCGCCGAGGCGGGGTTTCGAAAGTTTCAAATAAAATTTTGAGACTAGAGCACAGCTTCTTTAGCTGCCTTTGCAAGACGGAATTTAACAACAGTCTTTGCAGCAATTTTGATTTTTGCGCCAGTTGCAGGATTTACTCCCATGCGTGCTTTGCGTTTTGCCTTTACCATCTTTCCAAAACCAGGTAGCACGAATTCTCCAACTTTCTTAACTTCCTTATATGCAATTGCAGTCAATTCATCAAAGACACCAGTGATGTCCTTTTTTGAAAGACCAGTTTTTTCAGCAAGTGTTGTCACGAGCTGTGCTTTTGTCAATTTTGCCATAACTTTTTTTCATTCTCAACCCGCCAATCGGCGAAATCAAAAACAAATTATTTATTATTAATTTATTATTTTGCACGATGGCTCATGCATAAAATCATTATACACCATTATCCAATAGTGCGCCAATAGCCTTTTCATTTTTCTGTCAATGGTCATGCAGGTTTTTCTATTTTACCGGAACCGCCTTAGCATTTCCGTCATTCAGTGCAATCCGTTCAAAACAAATTTTGCCAGCTTGATGTTTCCACTCACCAGAATTTGCAACGTCAAAGGAAACATCCTTGTCATCGAGGTTCGAGCGTTGGAAAGTGCTGCAGAGTTTGTATGAATTTTCTCCCGTGACTTCGTATTCTATTCTATTGGTGCTTTGCAGATATGGCGCAAACCCTGTCTTTTCAAGCTCTGCAAGCGTTTGTGGAAGTTTTCCCGCTTGAGTGAAAAAGCTACGAACAGAATTGTCCACGCTTTGAGCGTCACTGATGGTTTGACTGTCAATTCTTTTCAAACGCGCCACAGTTGGAGAATCAATAATAAAAAAAGCGCCGATGAAAACAACCAGCAGAAAAATCAGTAACGCTTCAGCTGAAACCTTGTTTATTTTTGAAGATTTTTCCTCAACTTGCGTCTTGCGCATGTCCCAAAAATAATAAGCAAAAATTCCACCAGCAATTGTCAGGATGATCAAAACTTTCAAAAGAAATTGAATAGTGGTTTCACCGCCCAAAAAATTGAAAATCAAAGTTATGAGATCGCCGATGACCGTAGCCGCCGCAAAAAACAGGACGATATAGGTCAGCCATTTTCGCACGCCAGATTCCAAGGAAGTTACTGTGCTAGCAATCCGATTATTGATGGTTTTCGAAATCCAAAAGAAAATCGGCCCGGCAATCAAAATCGCCGCAACTCCGAAACGCACGCCACCCTGATCGAAAGTGTTGGCTATTTGATCTGGCAGATATTTGCCAACCGCTTGAAACAAGATTGAGCCGCTGCCAAAGGCCAAAAAGCCAAGTGCCAGAAACATCAGCAAAAATAAGAAAAAATCCTGCGCATTGCTGTTTTTTTGAGTTTCGTTCATATGTTTTTTGTTATTTTAATAATCAAAACTAACCTGATAAAGATTTAGGCCCCACAAATCTACAAATTGACTACAAATTTACAAATATAAACATCAGCGCCACTGTTATTTTTATCCCTGTTTTATTTTTACCGCATTATCCCCTAATTTATTTCAAAAAAAACCCATGTCTTTTGAATTTCATTAGACATTAGAAATTTCATGTTGCACTCTGTATCTTTCTAAAAGCTAATGCAGCTATAAGCTAAAAGCTATTTTATGATTTTCCCTCCTTGACCAATTTGATCAAGCCGCACGGAAAGCAATTTTGAAATACCATCTTCACCCATTGTTACACCATAAAGTAGTGCTGCTTGGCGCATGGTTTCGCGATTGTGAGTGATGGAGATAAATTGCGTGCTGCCAGAAAGCTGCTGCAAGATTTTGCTGAAACGCTGTGAGTTTGCTTCATCCAGTGCAGCCTCAACTTCATCCAGAATTGCAAATGGCGGTGGATTGTGCGCGATAATAGCAAACAACAATGCCAGAGAAGTCAGTGAACGTTCACCTCCAGAGAGCATTGAAAGATTGGCAATTTTTTTGCCGGGCGGGCACGCCAAAATTTCCACGCCAACTTCACTCTTTTTTTCTTCAGCGTTTTCCTGCTCAGACTCTTCATTTTCAGTCTGATTTTTTTCATCCACCACCACGCCACCTCGAACTGGAACTTTGATTTTGTTGAGGCTTGCTTTGCCGCCAGCAAAAATAATTTGAAAATATTTTGAAAATTCTTTGTTGATTTGCTCAAAAGCTTTAGCAAATTCCTCATTGATGCGGTGATCCATTTCTTTGATAACTTCTTCCAAAGAAATCAAGGCGTCAGCCAAATCTTTCAATTCCTGCGTCAGAAAATCAAAACGCGCATTGGTTTCGCTATATTCCTCCACAATCATCGGATCAATCCCGCCAATTTGTTCCATTTGAACTTTGAGCCTGGCAATCTCTCTTTCAATTTTGTCCCGATCGAAATTATCAGCAATTTTGTTTTCAATATCCTTTAACAACTCTACTGGCTCAACCCGCAACGCGCTGCGAATTTCGGCGGTCAAATCTTCTTCACGAACTTCCACGCGGGCCAACTTAATTTTCGAATCATTGAATTGATCCTTAAGAACATTGAGCTGTTCTTGTTTGACTCGCGACTCCCTTTCAACTTGAAAAAATCTTTCGCGAAGTTGTCTGATTTTCTGAGCTTGATTTTCAATTTCTTTTTCAACTTTTTCAGCTTCAACTTTCAATTTCTGTTGATTTTCTTGAGCAGTTTTACCCTTGACAGTCAGCTCCGAAATTCGATTGTTAATTTCAGCTACTTCTTTGGAATTGTCTTTTTGGATTGCCACTTCGCCTTTGCCAGCCTCTTCGTATAAATCATACAATTGCTGCTGAATGGCTCGAGCCCATTCTTTGATGTCTTGCAGGTCATCCAAATTTTCAGCGCCCTCCACCGCCAAAATCAAACGCTCTTGCGCCTCACGAATATGTTTGACTTTTGCTTGCACATATTTCAAATCAACTGGGATAAGCTCAATGATTTTCTGATTGGCCAATTTTTCTTTTTCCACCACAATGCGTCCCTCGGCGATAATAATTTCCCGGTCAAATTCATTCAGCTTTTGTCTGATTTGGATTTTCTTTTTTTCCAAAACTTGATCTTCGCCCGATTGCTCAACTTGTGTTGATTCTTGATTGAGCTCATCAGACATTTTGTCCACTTCCCTTTGCATGTTCATCATCGCTGCGCCCAAAGTTTCTTTTTCAGCGGAAAACTTTGCCCGTTCAGTTTGAAAAGATTGCCAAAGATGAGTGAACAATTGCGTTTGTTTTTCTTTAAGCTCTTCGGCTACAATTTTTCCCTGCTGAGCTTTTTCAGCTTGCCTTTTAAGCATTTTCAAGTGCGGTTCGATTTCCCGAATCAGTCCCGCCGTGCGCTCCATGTTTTCCCTGGTTGATTCCAGTTTTTTCAAGGCTCTTTCTTTTTTGATTTGATATTGCTTAACTCCTGCAGCATCTTCCAACACACCTCTTCTCTCAATTGGATTAGCGTTAAGCAGTGCATCTGACATGCCTTGATTTATCACCGAATAGCTTTCTTTGCCAACTCCCGCTCGGGCCAACAAATCCGTCACATCCAACAGCCGAGACTTGCTGCCATTGATTAGATATTCCGATTCACCAGAGCGGAAAAGTTTGCGCGTCAAAACCACTTCCGAAAATTCCAAAGGAATTCGTTTGTCAGAGTTGTCAAAAAAAAGTGAGACGCTCGCACTGGAAAGTCTGGCCTTGCTGCCAGAGCCAGCAAAAATAACGTCTTCAGATTTTTTTCCCCTCAAATTTTTCATCGACTGCTCGCCCATCGCCCATTTGATGGCATCTGAAACATTCGATTTGCCGGAGCCATTCGGACCCACAATTGCCGTGATACCTTTGCCCTCGCTGTCACCCCGAAAATTCGCCGCCGGCAAAAATTCCAGCGTCGTCTTATTGGCAAATGACTTAAACCCAGTTATTTCAACTTTTTTGAGATACACGATATAAAAATTAAAATGTAAAAATCAAAACTAAAAATTAATGTCTTGCCGTGCAAGCATCTTTTTAAAAAATTATTCTTCGCCAGTCAGGGAAGAATTCCATAATTTTGATATTTGATTTTTAAATTTTAATTTATTTTATTATACTACGCTTTTGGGATTTTGGGAAAACTAAAATAAATTGTTAGATTGCCATATTGCTATATTGTTAAAAATTTCCAGAAGTTTAACCCTTGGAGAATACTAAACCTTTTATTTCCGTCATCGCGATCCGCCCTGGGCGGAGTGGAAAATAAGTAGCTTAGCAACACTCTGGATTGCTTTGGATGAGTACCTCCTCGCAAAGACGATGCGCTAACTTTATTTTTGGCTTATTTAAGCCATCTTATCCCAAAATAGTTGACAAAGTCTACAAATGGGAGTATAATTTAAAGTTATTTCGGTTCTTAAGATGATAACTTTAGAAACATTAAAACAACGAGGAGACATATTATGTCAAAAGAAAAGACATCTTGCACCCAGCAGATTGTATTCATGAATAAATACCGCTACTTGGTAATTATTTTCCTTTGTGTGGCAACGGCCATTTTAGGATTTGCGGGATTACTGACAAAAGATGATCATTTTAGTTTTGCATCACTCATGTCGGCAATCGGAGCCATTTCCCATTTGTGGATAGGTTATGAAGAATCATGACTATCTAACAAAAAACTTTCGGGGCCTTTGTCGCTTCAAAGGTAAAAATTATAAGTAAATCCGACACCGACCATGGAAAAACCTTCCCTCTGGTCGGTTTTTTCATTTCTAAAAATTCAGCAATCATAAAAAAACACGAAAAAATCGTGTTTTTTACTTACAAAAATTTCTTTTCGTACATTCGTAAAAATTCGTAATTCGTAGAGATTTACCGACAGATAAATTCCCCCATCTCCGCCAAGGCAACTTACTCTTTCACCAACCTAAAACAATCAACCAGCTCAATTGCATCTATTTTTTTCAGTTCGCCCATTGTCACCACAAAGCCAGCTGGCAATTTATTTTTTTGCACAAAGCGTTTGAGAACCGCGATATCTCTGGCAGTGGTTTTCTGTTTAAATTTCAACTCAATCGGAACCAAAAAAGGTTGATGATCAAGCACGAGATCAATTTCTTCCCCACTTTTAGTTCGATAATATTTGATCAAATCAGCTTCAATTCCTTTTTTGATAAGCTCAGAAACATAGAATCCTTCAAACAAAAATCCTGCCTCAGCCCGACTTTCCAAATCAGCAAATCCCCCACTGAAATAATTTCGCACCCCATTATCCATAAAATAAATTTTGGGCATTTTGGAAATCTCCTTGTTTTTATTGGTGTAATATGGATGCAAAGTATTGATGATAAAAGTTTCTCTCAAGATAGAAATATAATTTTTCACCGTTTCAATGTTTATTTCGCAAGCTGCTGCGTATTTGGCATAATTGGCACCTTGCCCATTATTAATAGCCAAAATTCGCATCAACTGACTGGCATTTCTAAGCTTTTCAATTTTGATATATTCAGCAAAGTCCTTTTTAATGTATAAATCAAAAATACTGCGTAGCTCTTCCATCTTTTCTTCTTTTGTGTCAGCAAGAACTACTGCTGGATAGCCACCGAAAACCAGAAATTCTTTCAATAACTCATACGCTCCCAATAAGTGAGTAAAATAATTATCAGTTTCCAAGAGCGAAAGATTTGCAATTTGAATAGCCAAATCTTGGCGATTTTTGAAATACAAAAACTCTTTAAAATCAAAAGGATAAATATAGGTAATGGTCTTGCGGCCAGCCAGACTCTCCTGAATTGAGTTTTTTATTTCCAAAGATGACGAGCCGGTGGCATATATTTTAATATTCTCATGATGATCATAGACAGCTTTTATAACCAAGGAAAGCCCCGCATATCGTTGAAACTCATCCAAGAAAATAAAGAAAATATCCTTTTGTTTTTTCTGATAACCATTCACTTCAAGGGTAGCAATCAATCTCTCATAGGTTGAAACCTTCTCATAATCAGTAAAAATATCCGTGTCAAAAAACAAACCTCCCAACTCCTGATGAAGCTGTTTTAAAATAATTGTCTTGCCAACTTGACGCGGACCAATCAAAATAGAAGCCTTTTTTGATTTTTGTTGTGCCAATATTTTAGCATAGATAAGCCTTTTTTTCATATATTTAACTATTATACGGTTATATATGATTTTAGTATATACTTTTATTTGGCAACTGTCAATTTTGGCAATTTATCCCAACAAAAAAAACCAATTCGCCTTTTCTAGTTACCAGTTGCTAGTCACTGATAACTAAGAATTTTAGGGTCAAGCGCAATTTATGGTTCTAATTTTTACGAGCTTGGTTGCTTTTTGGAGGCTTATAAGCGACAGCGAGTACTGAGCGATTGGTCATAGCTCCTGACCAAGAAGCGTGCTCCAAAAAGCAAACAAGCGAAGTAAAAAATTCTAACTTAATTTCCGCAAGCCCCATATTGCGTATGACCTGAATTTTACTTACAGATAAATTCCCCCATCTCAACCAAGCGATTGGAATACGCCCATTCGTTGTCATACCAGCCGACAATCTTGACCAGGTTGCCTTGTGACATCGTCAGCGGCAAATCAACAATCGAACTAAAGGGATTCATCTTATAGTCCATGGAAACTAATTCTTTGGTGGTGGCATCCAAAATTCCTTTCATTTCTCCAGCTGCCTGTTCCACAAAAGCGGCGTTGATTTCTTCCACGGTTTTTGGATTTTCCACCGTGCAAATAAAATCCACAATCGAAACAACTGGGGTTGGAACGCGAAGTGCAATGCCATCAAGCTTGCCTTTCAGATGTGGGATCACTTTGCCCACCGTTTTGGCCGCACCAGTCGTGGTTGGAATGATTGAAAGCGCCGCAGCTCGAGCTCTTCTCAAATCACGGTGCGGCAAATCCAAAAGATTTTGATCGTTAGTGTAGGAATGCGTGGTGGTCATGAAACCTTTTTCAATTGTGCAAAGGTCATCCAAAACTTTGATCATTGGAGCCAAACAGTTGGTTGTGCAAGATCCATTGGAAATAATCGCCTCACCCTTATAATCCTTTTCATTAACACCCAACAAATAAATCGAAGTGTCATCTTTCGGCGGCGCGCTCATCACAACTTTTTTAGCCCCAGCGTCGATATGCTTTTGAGCAGAATGCTGATCCAAGAAAATTCCCGTGCAATCCAAAACCACGTCAACGCCAAGCTCTGCCCAAGGCAAGTTAGCAGGATCTTTTTCGGAAAAATACTTCACACTTTTTCCATCAATCACAATTTCACTTTTTTCCGCGTTCACCACCACGTCGCGATGATAAACCCCATAGGATGAATCATATTTGAGCAGATGCGCGCTAGTTTCAATGTCCGTCAAATCATTGATAGCCACGACTTCCATGTTCTCCTTTTCAAAAACAATTTTTGTTGATGGTCGTCCAATCCGACCGAAACCGTTGATTGCTACTTTAATCATACTTGCTATATTGTTAAATTGTTATATTGTTAAATTGTTTTTCACTTAAAAATTTGCCTCCCAACAATATGGCAATGTAGCCATATTGTAATATTAGGAGCCTTCAAGCTCCGTCAGTTTCCAATGTTCCCCCGCAACCTTCTCACTCACAAAAATAGTCTTCTCCAAAATAGTGCCTTTGGTGATGGCGGAAATTCCAAATTGCAAATTTTCCACACTGATGTCCTCAGTGTGCTCGGCATGTCCATCATGGGCCATGGCAATCAGCCCAATTTCGATTGAAACTTTTTCAACTTTTGAAAGTCCCTTTTCTTTAGCAACCGCCAAAACTTCGCCGACAATTTCTTTAGCTAGGAGAAAATCATGCATAAAATTACATTGTTAAATTGTTATATTGTTACATTGTTAACTTTTCGTTTGTAAACTTTATCAAATAATTTAATTCCCTTGGTAATTTAGCCAACTCATTCATAATATATTCATACTGTTGTGCTGTTATAATTTTTCTTATTTTTGCTTTTTGCGCCCAATCCATAGATTCTTTAAGGGAACCGAAGCTATATCTATAAAAATTTATCTTATCTTTTTTCGTATACCGTCCAAATCCTTCCGCAATATTTGCCGATATTGAATCTATCGCTCTCACCCATTGCTTCCCAAGAGTATCTTTTTCGAAATAATTCCACAAAATAACAATATCCCAAATATAATTAGAAAGATTAAAAGAAATTTTATAAGCACCAATATCGTTCAGTTTGAGATATTTTTCTTCCATAACAATGCAACAGTTTAGCAATGTAACAATGTATTTTAGTGCACTGCGCAACTAATGCAAGGATCATAAGCTCGAATGAAGGCGCGCATTTTCTTTTCACGAGCTTTCTCATCTTCATCTAAAATCCCAGGAATAAATGCTGTAATATCATCCTCCAAATGCGTTAGAAATTGCGCAGTTGGCGTGATAATATTTACATTTTTAATATAGCCTTTTTCATCAATATCAACCCAATAATACAATGTTCCCCGCGGAGCCTCAACAGCAGCCGCAGCGCTGCCAGCTCGAACTGTATATTCTTTCGTAATAGCATTTTTCAAATCACAGTGAGCCAATTGTCTCAAAAGATGTCCTGATTCCTCGATACAATGAATAAGCTCTGTCATTTGATAAAGCACATTGTGAAATGGATTAAAATCTGGCAAGCTATAGCCGAGTGATTTTCGATATTGCTGAGCTTCATAACTCAGTTTATCACCCTGATTATTAATTCTGGCAATAGCACCCACCATATAACTGGTTTTGCCATCCGCCAGAACTCGTTTGATAATTTCCTTAGGACGCTGAAATTCATGAAAATTGTTTTCAAATTGCTGCACACTCACATGCAAACCCTTATTGGAAACAACATCGCCATCATAGATTGCATATTCCCCCTTCTTTTCAAGGCTGACATACTCCGTCTCACGTTTGAAATCTGGCACCTTAATGGTTTTAAAGAATGCTCCAAGTTCCAAGGCCACTGGCAAAATTTCCTCGCTAGCAGCTATGAGTTTCTGAATTTCTTCCAACGTTGGAACTTTTTTGAAACCACCAACTTCGTTTGTGAGGGGATGAACAACACGACCGCCGATTATTTTGATAATCTCCATTCCGTATTCGCGAATTTTTACCGCTTTTTTTGTCTCCTCAGGATATTCACTTACCAAATCCAAATCATTTTCAATATCCAAAAAATCTGCCAACGACAAAAAGAAAAGGTGCAGCGCATGAGAATGAATAAACTGAGCGTGCTCCATCACTTTGCGAAGTTTCAATGTTTCCTCGGAAACCTCCACCTTCATCGCATTTTCAATCGCTTTAATCGACGTCAAATTATGCACCACTGGACAAATGCCGCAAATTCGTTGAGCAATGGTCGGCATATCTTTGTAATATCTACCAACCAAAATTCCTTCAATCAAGCGCACGCCTTCCTGCACTTCAAACTTAGCACTTTTCACGTCGCCCTGCAAAACACTCGCCATAAAACCAGTGTGTCCCTCAATTTTTGCAATGTGATTTATACGAATATTCATATACTAATTTTAAACGAATTATATATCCAAATGCTATAAATAATTTCCTAATTAATTTTATTGAGTATTCTGGCTGGCTTTATAGATTTTTCAGCGAAATTAACAATAATGCCTAATTCCTTTTGAGCTGCATTTAAATATCTTTTCATTTGAACATAATCCTTTTTGGTGATTATCTTTTTATTTTTAACATCAAGGACAATTTTATCATCTATCAAGAAGTCAAGCCTATTGCCACCAATCTCATGCCCGTCCATTATTATGGGCACCTCAATCTCTCTTTGATAAGAGATACCCCGATTTTTTAATACTATTTCCAGTGCTTGGCAATATTGTTTATGATTGCAAAAACTTCCCAGCTTATTATGAATTTCAAATAAGATTCCATTTATTTCATATGATAAATCTTTATGTAAAATTTCACTCATTTGAATTATTTCTTATTGTTTTTTTTGAATTCCCATTCGGATTTAATTCGTGCTAAATTTGGATTCCCATTCGGATATGTCATCTCGCAGTCCAAATATTTCCGTCGTGTTTTCAAATTCCTCATCGGTCATCATTTGTTTCAAGGTTGCTCGCATGGCTTTGACATTGCCTTTGGGACGAAGGCCCCTGCAACCTTGACAACCCATCCGAGCCGTGGGGCAAACTGCGTCGCAACCACCCAGAATCATTGGCCCAAAACAAGGTTTCTTTTCGAGCAACAAACAAGTGTTGCCCTTCTTTTTGCATTCAATGCAAACCGGATTATCAGGAATCGTTGGAATCTGACCAGCCAAAAGTAGTGGCAAATAATTCAAAAATTCTTCCCCATTAATCGGGCAACCCGGAAGTGAAAAATCAACTTTCACAAAATTGTCCACTTCTTGAATATCTTCGTTTTCAATGCCTTGGATATATTTGTAAACATACTTGATGGCAGTTTTCTTTTCGCGATAATTTTTGATTTCTGGAATGCCACCCATAGCTGCACAATTGCCAATTGTCACCAGCAACTTGCTGCGTCTTCTGAGTTTTAAGAGGGTTTCCTTGTTTGCCCGCGTCATTGGGTTGCCCTCCACAAAAGCAATATCAAGCAAACGTCCGTCATCCTCCTCATCTTCCAGAAGTCGAAAGTCCACCATCTCCACCAATTTGGCAACCTCCAAAAATCTCTCACCAAGATCAAGCAAAGCAAACTGACAGCCTTCACAAGAAGTCAAACTAACGATAGCTATTTTTGGTTTTTCCATTTATTTTTATTTTACAAGTATAAAACTATTATAGCACAAAATTCCTTTCTAATGCTAGAATACGTTTAGGCTATAGACGAAATTGTAGAGGCTCAACCTCCACAATGGAGATTGAGCCTCTACAATCCTCACGACCTTTCATGCAAGCATATAAAATTCACGATATCCCCAATAAAAAAGTTATTCTAGCCCTTGGTGTTGAGTCGGCTGGAAATTTTTCGCTGTGGGAAAATGGCACCCTGCATTTCTCACAAGATTTTGGCGATTTGGCAAACGAACAAAATTTTTCAGATTTTAAAACTGCGCTTTTAAAATTTCTTAAGACGCAAAAAGCAAAACCTGCTGTAATTTTGTCAGATTTGCATCCACTTTTCGAAACTACCAAACTTGCCCAAAAATTAGCGAAAAAATACAAGGCGCAGTATTTGCCAATTCAACACCACCTGGCGCATATTTTCTCCGCCATTGGAGAACAGATTATAGAACATGAAACATATAGCATGGAGCAAAAACTAATTCCTACTATACAATATACATCCTACAAAATACCTCATACAATTCTTGGGATTGCGTGCGACGGGACTGGATTGGGAACGGATGGAAAAATTTGGGGAGGAGAGGTGTTCACAATAACCAATAACCAAAAAACAAAAACCAAACAAACTCCAAATTCAAAATTACAAATCACCAGAATTGGGCATATGGAAAATCAAATTTTGCTGGGGGGAGAAATGGCGATTCAGCAGCCAGCTCGAATGCTGATTGCAATACTCAAAAAAATTCCAAGATACAAGATACAAGATACAAACAAAAATCAAACACCAAAAACCAAACTACAAAAATTTCCTGAAAATAATGGCTCTGATAAATTATTTGCCTATAATTTTGTTAAAAGATTTTATACCCCAAATGAATTTGAAGTTCTTTGGAAGCAGCTTGAGCAAAATTTTAATTGCCTGGAAACTTCCAGCACGGCTCGAGTGCTGGACGCCGTTTCAGTCTTGCTCAGTTTTTCCAACAACGAAAGACTCAGTAAACATGGCCCGATTGCGTTGCTTGAGAAAAATTCAACCAAACCATACAACAATCTTAATCCAAAGATTGAAAGATACAATAACCAAAATACCTGCCTACCTGCCTACCGGACAGGCAGGCCGGACAGGCAGGCAAAAACCAAACAAAATTCATATTCAAATATTCAAATATCAAATGAATTACTTGTCTTAAATACGACTTATCTCTTTGAATATCTCATTAAGAATCTTGACTGCGACAAAGCTCGCCTAGCTGCGACAGCGCAAAAATACATTGCGGATGGACTGACGGAAATCATAGCAATACACAACAGACAATATACAATAGACAATATACATAATACATATTTTGCTGCCGGAGGCATGATGAATAATAAAATAATTTCCGAAATTATGAAAAAGCAAGGTTTTTACTTAAACAAAAAAATTCCCCGCGGTGACGCCGGGATTTCCTTTGGGCAAATTATTTTTTATTTGCTGACAAAATAGACTTAAGACTTTTTTCCAAACCTATATATTAATATATGGGTTTGAAGTACTACGATACTAAAGTATACACCTTTTTTAGACCTTTGTCAACAGATACGAGGAATAAGTTTGCCGTTGGGCATTTCGATGGGTCGCAGGGAGCCAAGCTTGGTTTGAAGATATATACCTCCGCCTCTTCGGCGGACAGGCTTTTGCACTTTGCCAATAATTTTCGCCTGAGCGTTAAACTTTTTTAAAATTCGCAGAACCTTGGCAGCATCTTTTTCACTGACGGTTGCCAGAAAGCGACCCTCTGAGGCAAAAGAAAAAATATCAATGCCAAGCAAGCCTCCCAAAGCGATGGTTTCTTTTTTGTAGGGCAAAAAATTTTCATCCAGCACTATTTTGACTTTGGATTTTTCTGCCATTTCCACGAGATTAGCTGCCAACCCTCCACGGGTTGGATCTTTGGCAGCATGCACAAATTTTCCAATAGCGAGCATTTCTTTGTCAATTGGTTTGCAATCTGAAGAAACTCGCGAGCGATAACCAAAACGCTCACTAAGCAGTGCCACCGTGTGTTCACCCAAGTCTCCCGAGGCGATGACAACATCTCCAACCTGCGCCCCAGCATTATTGATAACTTTTTCAGCCATGCCAATTCCTGCGGTAGTGATTTCAATTTTGTCGAGCTTGCCTTTTTCGGTCACCTTCGTATCCCCCGTCACAATCGGCACCCCAGCCTCTTTTGAAACTTTGGCAATTGATTTGATGATTTTCAAAAAATCTGCTTTAGGAAATCCTTCTTCCACCACAATACTCAGTGAAATTCCAAGCGGTCTGGCTCCCATCACGGCCAAGTCATTGATTGTTCCGCAGACCGCAATTTTTCCAATGTCACCGCCCGGGAAAAAAATCGGATCCACAATAAAAGCATCCGTCGTCAGCAAAAGATGCTGATTTTGGCAAGCCTTTTTTGACAAATTTATTTTGGACAAAGCCAGCGAAGCTGAATCATCACCTGAGTTTTGCCACTTGCCAGCCCCGCCCAAAATTTTGCGAACTTGCTTGATCAGCTCACTTGATTTTGCCCCACCTCCGCCGTAGTCTAAAGATATTGTCATATTGGTATACTAATAAGTTAATAAAAAATGTATTCCTATTGAGTAAGCATGCTTTTTCTTTTTTCACTTGAAAGTGTTTTACCTTAATATTAAGAAGTTCAAAAGTTAAAAAATACTTTCACTGGGATAAAAAGAAAAAGGTATGCGAGCGAAATAACCCAATCAAGCATATCTCAAATAATTATTACAAGCCCCTTCTTCAGATACCATGCAAGGTCCATAGGGATTTTCGGGCGTGCAAACTTTGCCAAACATTGGGCATTGTTTGGGGCTAAGCGTGCCTCGGATGATTTGCCCGCAACGACAACCGGTTGGTTTTTTTGCCTGCGAAAAATCAATTTTCGCAAGAATATTTTGATACTTTATTTTCGCATTCAGTTCTGGATTTTTCACTTCCAAACCAGAATTTGCAATTTTTCCAAACCCGCGCCAATTGCCATCGCAAATTTTGAAATTCTCCCAAATCAATTTTTGCGCAACTTGATTTCCTTCTTTTTTCACCAAGCGGACATATTCATTTTCAACTTCTTTTCTGCCATCCCTGATTTGACAAAGGAGCAAATAAATCGCTACCAAAACATCCTCTGCCTCAAAACCAGCAATCACCTGCGCAACTTTCAGATGTTCAAACGGCCTGGTGCCAATGATTGTGGCAATATGACCAGGACTAATAAAACCATCGATTTTTGTCTGCCCTGCTTCAAGCAAAGCATCCATGGCTGGCAAAAAAAGTTTATGTGAAGAGTATACCGTCAAACCATTTTGCAAAGCCATTGCAGTCATTGGGGTGGTGGTCTCAAAACCCAAACCAAAAAAAACCAGATCTGGAAAATCCTTTTTTAGATCAAGGGCTTCTTGGACAGAATAGACTGAAAAAACTTTTGCGCCCTGACTGCGAGCTTGCTCCAAGGAGCCAAAAAATCCCGGCACCCGCAGCATGTCGCCATAAGTCGCAATCGGAATTCCAGCTTTGGCCAAAGCAACCACTGCGTCAATGTCTTCTTGCGCCGTCACGCAAACCGGACAACCCGGTCCCGTCAACAACTTAATGTTTTTCGGCAGCAAACTTCTGATGCCATTTTTACTAACAGTTTGTGTGTGCGTGCCACAAACCTCCATCAAGACAACATTTCTTTTGATTTGACTGGCAACTTTTTCGATTTTACTAAGCAGTTTTGGCAATGATTTTTCAGATTTATACAAAATTTTTGATTTAAATTTTTACGAGCTTGTTTGCTTTTTAGACCATTATGAGCGACAGCGAATTCTGAGCGATTAGCTATTGTTCCTGGCTAAGAGCGTGTCCTAAAAAGTAAACAAGCGAGGTAAAAATTTCTAACTTAGTTTCTGAAAAACATAATTTAAACATGATTCATTTTTGTTCCTTTTTCATATTCTTTTAAAACCTCCCAAGCATCTTCAGTTGAAAGCTGCGAAATTGCAAATCCAGCATGCACGATCACAAAATCGCCCACCGCCACATCTGGGACAAGTGAAATGTTTATGTCCTTTTTGACCCCATCAAAATCAGCAGTCGCCTGCTGATTTTTCAGTGCAACTATTTTTCCAGGAAATGCTAGACACATAAAATACATTGTTACACTGTTACAGTGCTACATTGTTATTTTGATAAAATGTTTACTGGCAATTTAAGCACTTAATAAAAGGATTAATACCCCCGGGCAAGCCTGCCTACCGGTAGGTAGGCCCTGTACCCTTCAGGCTCACACCGATAAAATCGGTGAGGTATTAAACCTCTTGTTATCGTCGCTCGCTAGATAATAAATATTTGACAATGTAACAATATAACACTATAACACTATAACCATTTAGATTTTTCCGCCGCTGCCAAAATAGCCGATTTTTTTCATCACGGTGTTTTTCACCTCATGTTGAGCATCTCCCAAGAGTTTTCGAATATCGAAAGATAAGTTATGTTGATCGCGAAATGAATTAGCCAAGCTATTCACAAAAGCCAAGCGCGTGGCAGTGTCGACATTAAAACAGCAAATTCCTCGCGAAATAACTTCTTGCACTTTATCATTTTCCCAATCTGAAGCGCCATGCAAGACAAGCGGAATATCGACCAATTTATGAATTGCTTCAAGTCTGTCATAATCAGGAACAGCCCGTTCCTTGAAGAATCCATGCGCATTGCCAATTGCTACCGCCAGCGCATCAATGCCAGTTTCCTTCACAAACTGCGCTGCTTGTTCAGGAATAGTCATGTATTTATCCCAATCAATTTCACCCATTTCACCTTCTCCAATGTAAGGAACGCTGCCCAATTCTCCTTGCACGCAAACATCTTTTTCATGACAAAGTTCAACAACATTTTTTGTTATCAATGCATTATCAGAATAAATTTTTCGCGAGCCATCATACATCACCGAAGGAAAACCAATGTTAATACAGCGGTCAACAATCTCCAAACTTTTGCCGTGATCAAGATGAATACCAATTGGAATTTCTGGCGCATAAAATTCGGCTATGTTTTTCACTAAATTAAAAATCGCTCTTCCGCCGGCATATTCCAGGGTTTTTTCCGTCATCTGAATAATAACTGGGCTTTTCAATTCTTTAGCTGCATCAATAATAGCCCTGGTTGTTTCCAGATTTGTCGTGTTAAATGCCCCGACTGCATAACCACCTTCTTTTGCCTTGTTTAAAATTTCTTTGACAGATGTTATCATATTTTTTACCGATACGAAACTACGAAATGTCTACGAATCTACAAAAAATTGCACTTGTTTGTAGATTCGAATGTTATTCGTTGTTTCGAATCGCGTTAATTATTTCAACGATTTTCAAAAATTCATTTGGAATCAAACTTTCTCGCCCAACGAGCACGCCGTCCATTTGCGGTTCGACGCAAACCTGAGCAACATTCTTGGAATTAACTGAACCACCATAAAGAATTCTCACTTTCTCAGCCGCAGAGGCTCCATATTTTTCGACTAACGTTTTCTTAATAGTTATCCTTACTTCCAAAATATCATTCCCGGTTGGAATCGCGTCACTGCCAACAGCCCACACTGGTTCATACGCAAAAACAACCTCAGTTATTTTTGAAATAGGCACATCCTTCAAACTTTGATTTATTTGCGCAACAATTATCTCGGCAGTGTCCCCATCATTTCTCTCAGCTTGCGATTCTCCAATACAAACAATTGGAGTCAAATTATCTTGCAAGGCTGCTTTTATTTTCGCATTAATAATCTCGCCGCTTTCTGAAAAATATTTTCTTCGCTCGCTATGGCCGAGGATAACATACTTGCAACCAATATTCTTAACCATCAGTGAAGAAATTTCCCCAGTAAATGAGCCCCTTTCTTCCCAAAAAATATTTTGCGCCCCAATTGAAACATTTTCCATTTTAAATTTTTCTGAAAACTTTTCCAAATGCACAAAGGGCGGACAAAGAATGATTTTAGCCTTATTTTCAGGAAAATTTTTCAGTTCTCGCTCAAACGATTCCAAATAGCGATCACGCTCGGCGATAGTAAGAAGGTTCATCTTTAAATTTCCAACAATTAGTTTAGACATAGTTCTATCCTTTTATGTATTTTATAGTAGATTCCTAGACTCTCATCTGAAACCCCTAGTTGAACCGGACAAGCAGTTTTCCCGCATCCGGCTCTCCAATATTAGATTCGCTTTTTTTTACTATCAAGATTAATTTTGTCGCTGTGTTGGTTTCCATTT
>CAISKQ010000049.1 GCA_903885965.1 uncultured bacterium | reverse complement strand
AGAAATGGAAACCAACACAGCGACAAAATTAATCTTGATAGTAAAAAAAAGCGAATCTAATATTGGAGAGCCGGATGCGGGAAAACTGCTTGTCCGGTTCAACTAGGGGTTTCAGATGAGAGTCTAGGAATCTACTATAAGAATTTTCGTAAGTTTGAAATTATGTTCAAGCCAAAATATGAATTGACTAATAGGATAGTCAAAATGCTCATTGCAATTGCAGAAGCAAGGAGCGTGATTGAACGTGCAAAAATTTTGCCAAAGCATGAATTGAGATTGCGCAGACAGGCCTTGGTGCGGATGTCGCATAGTTCAACAGCTATTGAAGGTAATCAGCTTAACATCTATGAAGTGGAAGCACTCTTGGGGCGAAAAAAAATAGATGCCCCTGAACGTGATATTTTTGAGGTGCAAAACTATATAAAGGCGTTGAAATATATTGAAGAAATTGTCCAAGAGAAAAAACAAATTACAGAAAAGGTTTTGTTGAAAATTCATAAATTGGTGACAAACAAGACTTTGCCAAAAGAGCAAGCTGGGCATTATCGTACAAGTCCTGTTTATGTGGTCAGTCGAAGGTTGGGATTGCCAAGTGAGGTTATGTATACTGGACCGGAGGCGAAAAAAGTTTCAAAGTTGTGTGCTGATTTGATAGCGTGGATTGCTGAACGTGAAAAAGAGGATATTAGCCCAGTGATCGTGGCTGGCATTGCGCATCAGGAAATTGCAGCCATTCATCCATTTGCGGATGGCAATGGACGCACTGCTAGGGCGATGGCAACTTTGATTTTATATAAGCAAGGTTACGATTTTCGAAAACTGTTTGCTTTGGAGGATTTTTATAATCAAGATCGGCAAAATTATTATAAGGCAATTAATCTCGGCAAAACTTATTTTGAAAGAAGCGTTGACTTCACTCCTTGGTTGGAATATTTCGCACTAGGGTTCAAAGAGGAAATTGATAATGTGAAAAATAAACTAGCATCACTATCTGCTTGGAAGATAGGTGACGATATTAATTCACAAATATATTTGGATGCTGATCAAATGAAGATTTTGGATTTTCTCGAAAGACTTGGACGAGTTAGCGTTTCAGAAGTTGTGGATATTTTGGGTTGTCCAAAAAGAACTGCCCAGTTTCATTTGCAAAGGCTTAAAAAAATAGGCACCATTAAGCAAGTTGGCAAAGGACCAGCTTCAGCCTATGTGTTGAAATAATTTTTTTATCAATGCATCTGCGCGCTCCAATCTCACTTCAATCGATTCCCAATTTTCCAGCAGATTAATTTCCTGTCTCATCGGCAGACAAGCCCTAGCCCCTGCTCTTCATTGCAGTACTGAAAAAGTTTTTTGAAGGAAATAGTTTTAAAGTAAGTGCGCCAAGAGAAGCTGAGTGTTTACAGTTGGTTCAAATCCAACCTGCTTAAAGGCTAACCACCAGAGCAGTACAGAACTCTGCATGTTAATTCAGTAATGAATTAGTGTGAAGCCAGAGCAATGGACTTGTT
>CAISKQ010000048.1 GCA_903885965.1 uncultured bacterium | reverse complement strand
GGTCGGTCTCCATAGTGATTTTCATACACCACTATTGTAGACATTATCCGCAATCTAAGCGAGTGACCCTCTTTCGGGGGTCATTCTGCGTTAGAAACCGAAACCCATTTGAGGGGTCATTCTGTATTGGACAAGACTGACCCTTGCCAAAATTAACAATAGTGTGTACAATGGTTAAGCAATTAATTATTTAAGAAAATTTAATAGTGAAATGCTTTAATTTCACGTTTTTTTAGATAATTTTCTTTTGCAAGGGAAAATTTTTTGTGTTATTAGCGCCATTTAATAATTAACAAACAAGCTCGCTACTTGTTAAAATAGATTAAAAAATATGACAATTAAGAAAAGAGACATTTTGGACAAGCTTGCTGAAGAAGTTGACAAGGTTCAGGGAGGTGGTCACGTTGAAAGTGTCAGTAAGGTAAAGAAAACAATCTTAGAAACAGAGGAAGATGATGCTGAGACATCAGTGATGGGTGCATTATTGGCAGAAAATCCTATTAAAATTCCCCAAGTTGGAGATGTTCTTGAAGGAAAGGTTATTGACATCACCTCGAACTCACTTTTGCTTGACTTGGGTTGCTTTGGAACTGGTATTGTTCTTGGAAAAGAAATCAAAGACGGCCTTGCAATTGGAAAGGTCAAACAAGGAGACGTTGTCAGTGCAACACTAACTGACATCGAAAATGAGGATGGTTATATGGAACTATCCATTAGGGAAGCTTCATATGAGAGAGCTTGGGATGATCTTGAGTCAAAGCGTGATGTTATGGGTGTGGTTTTGACAAAGGTTTTGGATGCAAATAAGGGCGGTTTAATGGTCGAGGTTAATGGAATCATGGGATTTGTTCCAGTTTCACAGCTTTCAAGCGAGCATTACCCAAGAGTTGAAGATGGTGATAAGAATAAAATTCTAGAATTGCTTAAAAAACTGATTGGAAAGGAAATGCAAGTAAGAATTTTAGATGCTGATAGAGAAAGTGAAAAACTGATAGTTAGTGAGCGAGCAGCCTCAAGTGAGAAGGAAAAAGAGGTTATTTCACAGCTTCAAGCAGGTGATATTATTGAAGGAGAAATCAGCGGTGTTGTTGACTTCGGTGCCTTTGTGAAATTTTTGCCAACTTCTCGTCAAGGATCCACAAGGGATAGTGATAAGCTTGAAGGATTGGTACATATCTCCGAACTTGCTTGGCAGCTTATTGATGATCCAAGGACTATCGTAAAAACTGGCGATGTGGTAAAGGCAAAAATTATCGGAATTGATGACACTAGAATCTCACTTTCAATGAAAGCTTTAGCTAAGGATCCTTGGAGTGAAATTGCTGAAAAATACAAAGTAGGTGATGTTGTACAAGGAAAAATTGATAAAATTAATCCTTTCGGGGCATTTGTTTATCTCGACAAAGATATTCATGGACTTGCTCATGTTAGTGAATTCCAAGAGGTTTATCCTGGAAAAAAGATGGATGAAATTCTGCATGGAGGTGAAACTTATCCATGGAAAATTCTTTCTATTGAGCCAAAAGATCACAGAATGGGCTTGATGTTAGTAAAAGAAGAAAAATAAACAATCAAAAAACTTGTTCTTAAAAAAACCGTCAATGTTGACGGTTTTTTGTGTCCAATGGCTTGCTTTATGCTAGAATATGGTTATACTTAGTTAACATTAAATTAAAAAATATGCGCAAATCAAACAAGTTCATCATCTCTTTTAATGGGCAAGAGGGTTCCGGTAAAAGTACTATTGCCACTATGGTGTCAACACAGTTTAAATGGCCTCGTTATTACATGGGTCAAATATTTCGAGATATGGCAAAGGAGAGAGGCTTAGACTTGGCTGAGTTTAGAAAGGTTTGTGATAATGACCAAAATTTTGATAAAAAAGTAGATAATTATGTCGTCAAGCTATCCCAAGAGCAAGATAGATTTGTAATTGAAAGTCGGACTGCTTGGCACTTTATTCCTAATTCTGTGAAAATATATTTGAAAGTCGAGACCTCGGTAGCCGCTAAAAGGATTTTGAAATCGATGTCGGCAGAGCAAGATCGTAGCAATGAAGATACTAATCTAAAGACAATTGAAAGTATTAAAGAAAGCCTTTTGAGAAGGAGAAAAGAAGATAGTGAGCGATACTTCTCTCTTTATGGCATTTGGCAGGATGATGAAAAAAATTACGATTTAGTAATCGACACAACGGAACTCACCATTGAGGAAGTGTTTCAAAGTGTTTTACGTTTTATTGAATCAAAGAAACCGAATGGCTAAAATTATTAAAAATATCCAAAATTTTTCATCGCAATACAATCTTTGGAGTAAGGGCTCTAAGATTATTATTGGTGTTTCGGGTGGTCCAGACAGTATTTGTCTTTTGGATATACTATATTTTTTGTCAAAAAAATATGATTTTGAACTCCAGATTGCACATGTAAATTATAGATTGAGAGGAAAAGACGCTGTTGATGATGAAAAGCTAGTTAAGGAATTTGGAAAAAAATATAAGCTCAAGGTGAATGTACTTAAACCAAAAAAAAGTTCTTATGTTGGAAATATTGAAAATGCTCTTCGTGATATCAGGTATGAATATTTTGAAGAATTGAGAAATGAATCCGGGTTTGACTTTATTGCTGTAGCTCATAACCAAAATGATCAGGCAGAGACTGTTTTAATGAGAATTATCCGTGGAGCTGGGCTTAATGGATTACGAGCGATGAGACCAAGGTCGGGAAAACTTATCAGGCCATTATTGAAGGTTAGCAGAGCAGAAATTCTTAGTTACTTGAAAGAAAATAAGCTTACTTACCGTATAGACAAGACCAATCAACTAGTTGATATCATGCGCAACAGAATCAGACATGGCGCACTTCCCTATCTTGAAAAAGAATTTAACCCGTCAATAATTAAGACGCTGAGTGAACTGGCTTATTCGGTTACAGATGACTACGATTTTATTGAAAAAGGCGCTGAAAGATTTGCAATTTCTGTGTGTACAGACAACCAGGTCAGTTTTGTTGAAAGTGATTTTTTGATCTTACATATATCCATGCAGCGTCAAGTTTTAAGGCAAATTTTTTCGCTGTTGTGTGGGCAGATTAAAAATATTAAATACAGCCACATCGAAGAGATTAGAAAAGTCATTAGAAGTGGCAAGAGTAAGACAAAAATTGCCATTATTGGTGGCTTGAAAATATCGAAAAAGGGTGCTAGAATTGAAATATTCTGTTAAGTAAATAAAATTATAATTTAAAAAATATGGAAAAATTGCTGAAAAATATTGCAGTTGTTGTTTTTTTGTTTCTATTAGTATCTGGACTGATGGTTCTCTACAGTTCACCAGCCCAAAAGCCAGTCGAGATATCTCTCAGTGAAGTTGCAAACCAAATTAACGATGGGAAGGTGAAAGAAATAGCTGTTGATAATGATAACCTAAGCATTAATCTTGTTGATGGAACGAAGGAAAAGTCAGTCAAGGAACCGCAAAGTTCCCTTACTGAGTCATTAAGTAATTACGGCGTAGATAAGGAGAAAACTAAAGAGGTGAAAATCGATATTAAGCAACTATCTGGTTGGGATTCCTTTTTGCAAGGAGTTTTGTTGCCATTCTTATTCCCCTTCATGCTCATTGCTGTGTTTATTTGGTTTATGCTTAAACAGGCTCAACGAGGAAACTCGCAAGCTCTATCTTTTGGGCTTAGTAAAGCTCGAATGACTGATCCAAAGGACAAAAAGAAGCGAACAACATTTGCTGACGTCGCTGGTGCTAAAGAAGCAAAAGAGGAGCTCGGAGAAATTGTGGAGTTTTTAAAGCACCCAAAGAAGTTTATCGCTATTGGAGCTAAAATTCCAAAGGGAGTATTACTATTGGGTTCACCGGGAACCGGAAAGACCCTAATGGCTAGGGCTGTAGCTGGTGAAGCAGGTGTGCCATTTTTTAATATCTCGGGAAGTGAATTTGTTGAAATGTTTGTTGGTGTTGGCGCAAGCAGAGTTAGGGATTTATTTAAACAGGCCAAAAAAAGTGCGCCGGCAATTGTTTTTATTGATGAAATTGATGCAGTAGGAAGGCACCGCGGAGCTGGACTTGGTGGCGGTCATGACGAAAGAGAACAAACTTTAAATCAGATTCTTGTTGAAATGGATGGCTTTGAAAGTGAGACGAGTGTTATTGTAATAGCCGCAACAAACCGACCCGATGTTTTGGATCCAGCCCTTCTCCGCCCGGGACGTTTTGATAGACGAGTCGTTATGGATTTGCCAGATATCAAAGAACGAGAGGAAATTTTGAAAATTCACATGAAGAATAAGCCAATGGAAGAAAACATTGATGTGCATCAATTAGCTGAGCGTACATCTGGATTTTCAGGGGCAGATTTGGCAAATTTGGTTAATGAAGCAGCTATACTTTCTGTGAGGCGAGAAAAGAAACAAATTACGGGAAGTGAATTAAAAGAATCAATCGAAAAAGTGATTCTTGGACCAGAAAGAAGAAGTCGAGTTGTCAATCAAAAGGAAAAAGAGATTGTCGCCTACCATGAGGCTGGGCACGCCCTCATTGCAGCATCGCTACCGAATGCTGATCCAGTTCAAAAAGTTTCTATTATTGCACGCGGGCAGGCTGGTGGCTATACGCTTTCTGCACCAACAGAGGACAGGCACCTTCATTCTAAGGCATATTTTATTGATGAACTCGCAACCTTACTTGGTGGTCATGTAAGTGAACGGATATACTGCGGAGATGTGACAACTGGACCGTCAAATGACCTTGAAAGGGCAACCCATATGGCACGAGCCATGGTAACTCGCTATGGCATGAGTCCGCTTGGTCCGCGTACTTTTGGAAAAAAAGAAGAGTTGGTATTTTTGGGTCGCGAAATAAATGAAGAAAAAGATTACTCTGAGAATACAGCTCAAGCAATAGACAATCAGGTCTCACATTTCGTCGATCAGGCTGCAATTACTGCAGAAAAAATCTTGACTGAGAAGAAGGATGTCTTGAAAAAGATAGTGGCATACCTCATGGAAAATGAAACTATTGAAAAAGAGGAATTTGATGAGATCGTAGGTTTGAAGAATCCTGTAGAGGCATCAGTCTAGAATTAAATTACGAAAAATAATTATTTGTTTTAAAGAAAATGAAAGAAATTCAATATGTTGATATATTGAAAAAATCTTTTTTATTGAGCTGGAAAAATAAATTTCTCTGGTCTTTTGGTTTTTTAATTTTCCTTAGCTTGACTGCAGAAAGCGTAAACTTTAGTAAGGATAACTTGTCAAAAAGTACTTTCCTAGCAGCGCTATTTAAACAAAATGAAAAATATTTTTCATTGGTAGTTTGTTTGATAATTGTATTAATTGTTGCACTTTATGTTTTGAGAATTTTAAGCTCCGCTGCACTTATTTGCGCTATTAATAATCCTGCACTTTACAAAAAGATAAACCCGCTGGTAACAGCTAGAAGGATGAATGTATACTTCTGGAGGTTGGCAGGGATTGATTTGCTCCTTGGTTTTTCCGGATTGGTTATTGCGGTTCTTTTGGTTACGCCAGTTGCTATTCTATTTTCAATGAAAGCAATGATACTCGGCAGTATGCTTTTGGTATGTGCGGTCTTGATTATAATCCCGTTGGTCATATTGATATTCTTTCTTAAAAAATTTGGATTTATTTTTATCGTTCTTAGTGAATCAAGATTAAAAGTATCGATGGAGTTTTCATATAAAATATTCTTAAAAAATATCAAAGAAAGTATTTTTATGGGATTGGTTATGGTTTGCTTAACCTCCATATTTATGCTAACATTAATTTTAATTTCATTGACTCTACTTTTTACTGGGCTTTTCATTACTATAGCTGCCAGCGCTATTGGTGTATTGATTCTAATTTTAGCAGTGTCTATTTTTATTGTCTTTACTCAATCAGTATGGCTTAGTTTTTTTTCTCAAATTTCAATGCAAAAGAATATCGAAAATGAGACAGAAGAAGCATTGGTTGATGGGCGAGATGTATTGAGTCCAGATATTGCATAGGAAGAATATTTGAGGGTTTATAGCTCAGTTGGTTAGAGCGCTACATTGACATTGTAGAGGTCTGCAGTTCGAGTCTGCATAAACCCACTAGTATTGTGCATGATATTTTAGACGGGAATTTTAGACAAGAAAAAAACATCTTAATGATGTTTTTTTCTTGTCATTTGTCAGTCAAAAAAGAAATAGTTTTTTTAAGGGCAGTTTGCATTTGCGGTTGCTGTTCCTGATGTGTTAATTGTCACCGCGCAACTGTTGCCCGCTTTGGCTGAACTGTTGTAGGAGCTTAATCCCGTGCTAAGATTTGTTCCACCAATACTCGTGGTTACGCCCCATCCAGATGTTTTGCCATAAGATAGACTGAATGGAAGGGTGCTGAGTTTCTGATCAATTGAATTTTTAATTGGATCTACAATTCCATAGTTGGTAACTCTGGCTATTGTACTTATAGCTGTGCCCTCGGCTATTTGAAGCAAAGCTGCAGGCGTTTGTTCAAAGTCTCCGTTGTTTGTAGCACTCATCGAGAGTTGGGTTCCCATCTTGTCAACTTCTAGGAGGGCATTTTGGGCTATTGAGGCAGGATTAGTTATTCTTCCATTAGATTTAGTGGGCATAAATCCGCCAGAATTTTCATTGATTGCGATTGTTTGGGCTTTACTAAACTCAGCGTTATATTTTTCGGTCGCAACTAATGTGTAACAGTAGGGATTATTTGAGCATTTGAAAAAGGACATTACTCCCTTCATATTGCCTCCTGTAAACATATCTGTAGCGGGATCATTTATTTGTCCCTGGAGATCTGTGACGAGGGTTTGACCGTTAATTGCGCTCTTGGCTTGAGAAATCAAATATGCGTCATAATTTGTTCCAACTCCTTCGTAGTTAAGTGATGACGCTCGACCCTGACTGGTGCTATTAAAAAAAGCTGTCATCTGAGTCGTTGCTACTTGTTTTGGAGCATTATACAAATAGTCACTGAAGTCTCGAATGATGGTTGAATTTCCGCTATCTCCGCCAACCAATGTCTTCACTAATAATTGTTCGGCCTTCATCGCAAGTATTTTTGCAGCAGTTACGGATCCTGATGCGGCAATGTTTGCTATTTTTGACAATACTCTTTCTATAACGGTCTCACTTGTCGCTACATCAGTTAGGGTTGTTTGTCCTGCGGTGACGATACCTGGACCCACGTCAACAACTGGAAGTGCCGCCTCAGCCTGGAAGTTAAACCCGAAAAGCATTAAAATTAAAAATATTAGTAAAAAAATTTTCTTTTTCATGATGCGATTGTTTTTTTATATTTAACTAATTGATTTGTTTAAGGTAATCCTGGAAATCGTTTGCAAAAAAAACATTTAATAAACCCGCTATGTCCTTTATCTTAGTTAAGATAAGCATTTTTCCTATAGGGTCGCTTAAATTATTAGATGAAGGTAAATTTTTGAGAAAAGACGTCCCACTAATTAATCTGGCGAATTTAATGTGGAGGTCAACCATTGTTTCAGGAACTTCTAAATTATTGAATTGCTGCAGAAATAAATCCAGCCTGTTCCCCATATCGGAAAAGTACTTAATATTTTCCGGATTAGAGAGATCGGAAAGACGACTCATGAAATCTGTTTGAAAATTATCTAAATCACTAATTGATCCTATCGGCGTCGGTGCGTTGCTTATTAATAGATAACTAACTTGATTTAGGTACTTAATGGCGTCGTCCTTTATTTTTTGTTTTTTGTCTGCATCTGAGAGAGAAGAATATTGCTGATCTTTAATTTTTAATTGAGACCTATCTATAGATGGGATATCATTAATGTCTGTAACGCTCATCCTGCTCGTTAGTGAGGTGTCTATGAATGTTTTAATGTCTGTTGTGGAAATTGTTTGGCCTTTTTTTGAATCAATGAGGGCTTGAAAATCAGCTTCAAATGAATCCGTTAATGAAGGGTCTGTGGACGCTGTTGTGGCAGTTGATTTAGCGTTGTTATCAATAGCAATCTTGTCGCCAGGCGCCGCTTTTAAGGGATTGTAACCGCTTTTGACCTCAACCCCATCTGAATAGCCGTCTCCATCCGTGTCTGGGTTTCGTGGATCAGTACCATATAGGGACTCTTCTCCATCACTTAAGCCATCACTGTCTGAGTCGATAGATATGGATGAGTGCGACGAATCGTTGACAGCTGCCAGAGAAAAATAATTAAAGTAAGCAAGGAAAGTTATGCAAAAAATAAGAAGCGTAAATTTGATATTTTTTATTTTCATATGTAAATATTATACTATATTTTTTTAAAAAATACTATTATGTGTATTTTTTATTTTTTATTATTAGGATACGGATGTGCTTTGGGCCTGTTATATGTGATATTTTTAGAGAAATGTCTATATTTAGGTCTGTTATGCGGTAATTTTTTGTATATATGCAAGGAATGTTAAATGAGTGAATTTAATCAAGATAATTTTACCATTTTTTAGGTTAAAAGTTAAGTTTGTTTTATTTTCATAGTATCTATCACGTTCGTAAGTGATTTGGATGTTGTAGCTACCTCGGGGGTATTGCGTAGATGTATAAGAACAAGTTGTATTAAAATGTGTTATTATGATATAAAAAATTGATTTTGTCAAATATATTTTTGTTATTGACATTTTCCACCACTGCATATATTTTTCGAAAATTATACGTTTTTTGATTTATTGTTTCACGTGGAACAATATAATAGTAGCCATCAAATACGCGTAGTCTTCTCTATTACATGGTAAAAATATGAGTTAATAGTCGTAAACTGTGTTTAAATTTTCATCTACAATGTTTAAATGTTTCACGTGGAGCAATAGATATAAACATTAAGTACGCATGGTGGTATCTATTGCATGGTAAAAATTTGGTTTATTGGGTTTAAATTGGCATGTGTTTTAATATTTAATGTATAAATGTTCCACATGGAACAATATGATGGCATTCATTGAACATGTACAGCTCTTTCCATTGCATGGTAATTATTTGGATTAATGGCTGGAAATTGTGTCCGCATCTCCACCTATATTGCTTAATTGTTTCACGTGGAACAATGGAGTATGTCCATTAAATTCCTTTTAGTCTGCGATTACAGGGTAAATATTTGGCTCAATAGATGGAAATTTCGTATATATTTTCATATTTACTACTTAAATGTTCCACATGAAACATTTAGAATCTTGATGTTTGGCTCATATTGTGTGCAAAAAATGCATTTTACGGATGCACTATTACTCTTTTAAAATATTAACTCATTAGCGTTTTAAGCTAAGCAATTAGCAATTGTTTATCATCTTTATATTTCAATATCTTAAGTTGTGTGGTTGTTAATACCCTTTCATATATTTGCCTTATCCTATGTTGTTTTTTTGTTATCGACTTTTCTGGTAGGAAAATGTTTCACGTGGAACATCTTTCTTGTTTGCATGTCTACCTCCTTCGCATTGTAAGATTTTCTAAATAATTACTTACGCGTATTTGTTTGATATGCATATTATTGTAGCTATCTGCATCATCAGTCCATGTTACACATATATGGATTTAATCAGCTATAGTTTTGAATTTTAGGCTTTAATAAAGCTTTATTATTATTATTAT
>CAISKQ010000047.1 GCA_903885965.1 uncultured bacterium | reverse complement strand
GGTCGGTCTCCATAGTGATTTTCATACACCACTATTGTAGACATTATCCGCAATCTAAGCGAGTGACCCTCTTTCGGGGGTCATTCTGCGTTAGAAACCGAAACCCATTTGAGGGGTCATTCTGTATTGGACAAGACTTTTATTTTATTATTTACCAAAAATGCGCTATAATATTTGTATATGAATGAACGCTTTCGCTTATTTTTTTATTGGGGTTATAAAGTTGGGCTGCATGTTTTTGCTGCAATCGGTTTTGTGTTGGTTTGCGGATTTTTTGCGGTGCGGCTTCATTTGACGGACGTGTCTGGCATGGTGGATGCAAATTCTGATCGTTTTGGAAAAGTTTTGCTTGGCAGTAGTGCTAGCGCCAAGACCCAAGTTTTGGGGGTTGAAAGTCAAAAAAGCGAACCTGTGGCAACTTCGATTGATGATTTGGATTCTCAAATAAAGCAATTGGCGCAAGCGAAAGAATTGAAAGCAAAAAATTATTGCGCTATTGATGTGATTGGAACCTTTGCTCCTGGAGCGGCTTGGAAAATAATTCAAAACTATCAGTTGCTTAATTCTGACATCTTGGCTTCAAAAATGATTTTGGCAGCTAGGCTTCGGGTTGAGGAAAAAAATGGTAGCAATGTTTTTGACAATTGCGACAATGGAAATGCCAAGATAGATGATAATTTAATTGCTAAAAAATATCTTGGGGCTCAGAGCCAGACGATTTTTCCTTGGATGGATAACCAGCAGTGGGAAACAATCAAAGAAGCGATTGTGAAAGACAAGGATTTGATTAATAGGGCTTCATTAATTGCTGGCATTGAACCTCGCTTACTTGTCTCATGCGCTATTGTCGAGCAAGTTAGGCTGTTTAATTCTCAGCGGGAGCTTTACAAGAAATTTTTTGAACCGCTCAAGATTCTTGGCAATTCAAACAAGATTTCCTTGGGAGTAATGGGTGTCAAAGAGAACACTGCCATTGAAACTGAACAACATTTGAAAGATTCTTTGTCTCCTTATTACTTGGGACCGGAGCTTTCGAGCGCTTTGGATTTTGCTGATGGTGACCCGGTCAGTCAGCGTTATCAACGGTTGACCGATGAAAAAAATCACTACTATTCTTATCTTTATGGCGGAATTTATTTAAAAGAAATGATGACGCAGTGGAAAAATGCTGGCTTTGATATTGATTATCGCCCGGAAATAATTGGCACGCTTTTTAATGTTGGTTTTCCACAATCAAAACCAAATCCAAATCCTAAAGTTGGTGGCAGTAACATTGAAGTTGATGGCACAAAATATACTTTTGGCTCATTGGCATACGAATTTTATTACTCCGGCGAACTAACCGACGCTTTTCCGTATGTGACGAAATAAATTACTAAAGCCTTAAATTGCTAAAATATTGAAGTTGATAACAGTTAATGTTACATATTACAAAAGTTTGCGACCGTCAAGAAGTGTAATATAAAGTGTAATATAATTATTTTACAGATAATAAGAACATTTTTTATGGCAAGTGAGGAATTTATCAAAAGAATGACCAAAAATATTCTTAATAATTCTCCTAAGGTTAGCAATTATATTTTTGCGCTTCTTTCTGAGCTTGGACAAGCAACAAGTGAATCGTTCTTCTCTCCAAAATATTCCTTCACAAAGCCAACGCGGATGTTGTTTGGATTGGATGGTGGAAATTTTCAAGTATCAAAAAGAGCAGAGTGTGAGAAGATTCGTCAAAATCTGCGTCGTTTGAGAGCGCAGGGGATTGTCAAAAAAGTCGGAATTAATTTTATGCTGACCAAGGAAGGAAAAGAAATTATCAAAAAAATTGCTGACAAGAAAAAGCTTTTAAGTAGGAAGTGGGACGGGAAATATAGACTGGTGATCTTTGACATTCCAGAGAAAAAAAGAAATGCTCGCAATTGGCTCAGGGCGGAACTTTATATGTTGGAATATTCACAGCTTCAAATGAGTGTGTTCATAGGCAAGCATCCGCTGACGGAAAATATCATTGGCGACATCAAGCATCATGGCCTAGAAAAACATGTGAATTATCTGTTGGTTAAAAATGTTTATGATAAAAAAAGAATAAATAATCACAGAAAAACAAGTTAAAATTTAAGTTAAGAATCCAGTCAAAAGTTAAATCATATATTACAAAAGTTTGCGACCGTCAGGAAGTGTAATATTTAGTGGTGTGGTGAAAAATTATAATATTTTATATTTTTTTGGTTTTTTGTTTCTGAATTTCCGAAACTGTGGATAACTTCTTCTTCTTCTTCTTCTTCTTCTTCGTGGTATAATAAAAATATAAATCTTAAAAAACAAAAATGAGTATCAATAAAAAAACTGTTGAAGTCGTAATTGTTGTTTTGATTCTTGTGGCGACAGGAATTGTGTTTGAAATTATTTTTTTGAAAAAAGCGCAGACACCAATAAATCAACCCGCTGCATCCGTTGCGCAAACGCAGGCAGCTGCAAATAGTACAAGTAATAATATTAATCCGACAAATTCTGATGCAATTGGCAGTGTTGCAGAGCAGGTTCCAACTGCAAAACTTGGTAAGGTGAGCATGAAAAAAATCGCCAGCATTCCGAAAAGTCCAATGGTTTATTTCTATAAATATCCTGATTTTAAAGCAAAGAGCGAGGGAAAATTTATGTTGAGTGATGGTCTTGATATTGGCGATTGGGCATGGGCTGTGAGCGGTGACGAGGCTCATCACTATGCTTATGTTACAGTGAAAAATAAGCCAACTGATTCGATTTGGGTCGAGGTAGAAATGATTTTTGATGGAAAGAAAATCGGAGATATTTATAGTGATATTGGAAAAATACAATTTAGTCCAGATGGAAAAACTCTAGTTTATCACGGATATGACGATAAGGAGGATAAAACATATCTTGTTATCTATAATATAGATAACAAGAGTATGGATAAAGTATTTGTATATAAAGGAAACGAACTTGATCCACAGGCTAGGGGCGTTAGTGTTTTTGAAGGATTTAGTGGTGACAGCAAACATTTTGCCTATGAGAAGTTGCTAGACAATAAAATCGAAATTTTTTTAGATAACAAAAAAATCAAGGAATTTAATAACGATAATGATGGCGGTTTTGATGTTGTATTTAATCGTGGTCAAAATGGAAGTGATATATTATATGCGTTTAAGGACAATGCAAATTCATATGTTGATTACTACATCGATGAACGACAAGTAACGTTCGAAGGATATAACAATTTGATTGAAAAAAAGAAAACCTACATTACTGAGAATGGTGGTCTGGCGAGTTTGAGTACAGATAAAGTGGTTTATATCGAAGATGTGCCGACAGATAATAAAAGTAAATCAATTTACACAATAACACCGAGCAAGAAAACTATATCCTTGAGTTATAACAGTAATGCTGTGAAAGAAATTTTTGATGAAATTGCAAATTTTAGATTTTCTTCCGATAATAAAAGCGTTCAATTTGTTGGAAGAAAAGGCCGAGATCTGTATAGCGTTTCATATCCGATTGTAAATTAAACATACAGTTGCTTTTACTAAAGATAAAAAATCACCACTTTAAATCGTGGTGATTTTTTTTGTGGTAGGGTGTCTGCGTCAATCCTTGGATGCTCCTAGCAATCATAACAACAGCAAGAGTGTGACATTACAAAAGTTTGCGACCGTCAAGAAGTGTAATGTTGTATAGTGTGGTGAAGAATTATAATAGCTTGTGTTTTGTGGTTTTTGTTTTCAGATTTTCATGCAAAAACCTTACAAACCCATATATTAATATATGGGTTTGTAAAAAATTATTTTGTAGAAATTTTACAATCTTATATTAACTCCACCGTTCCTCCGGCAATAATGTTTTTGATTTCAGTGAGAATATTCGGTTGGCTTTCGATGGAGAAAGGCGTTTCCAATTTGTTGGCTTGGTGATGCAAAAAAACTTTACACTGCCCTGATGGGCAAGTATTGAAAGTTTTGGAAAGCTTGCTAATCATTTCAGAATTGGCATCCTGGGGAAGGGTCACAATTAGCTTATAGCTTTTAGCTTCGCTAGCTTTTAGGGGCTCAGCCTCTAGAAGTGCTGGATTATTGTTTGTTGAATTCTGGTGACTAGTTACTGATGACTGGTTACCGATTACTGAACTATGTTGATCATTGACCACACTTGCTCCGCCGTGCGGATTTTGGTCGTTATCTTTGGAACCATAAGTTTTTTTGGTGGCCTCAACGCGCAAATAATTTTCGATTTCATTGCGGTCAAGGTTGCGGACTTCGTCGCAAATCAGTTTGTAGGCCCCATCTTTGTCGGAAAGTTTTCCTTCAGCGATAATCATTTTTTCTTCTTCCCAAGCGCTGCCCATTTTTTCCAGCACTTTTGGGAAAACCAAAATTTCAATTTTGCCTTTCATGTCTTCCAGCATCACAAAGAGCATGGTTTCTTGGCGCTTGGTCAGAATCTTTTGCACTTTTTGGATGACACCGCCGACCGCAATTTTTTGACCAACCATTTCTTTGGAAAGTTTGTCCAAAGGCACGGCTACTTTTTCAATGTAGCCCTGATATTCCTGAGCGGGATGGCCGCTAACATAAAGACCAAGCAATTCCTTTTCCCAGCGCAATTGTTGGCGTTTGCTAGCCGGCTGAGTTTCAATCAGTGGGACCACTGGCGTTTCTAGAATTGCTTGACCAAATAGACTGACCTGGTTTGAATTTTTTTGTTTTTGCATGCTTTTTGTGAACATCAAAATTTGTTCAATGCTTTCAATGATTTGATTGCGTTCGCCGAGTTCATCCAAGGCTCCAACTTTAGCCAAAGCCTCAATGGATTTTTTGTTAAGATCTTTGGTTTCCACTCGTTGGAGAAAGTCAGCCAAGGATTTGAATTTTCCGCCGCGTTTTCTTTCTTCCACAATTTCGTGCGCAATGACGTGTCCAACATTTTTGATGGCATTGAATCCAAAGCGAATTCTCCCGCCTGCATCGCTATGCGAAGCATTGCGGGCAGGTTGCGAACCCTCGTCTCCGATTATTACGGCAAAATCTTCAAAACTTTCGTTGACATCCGGGGCCAAAACTTCAATGCCCATTTCTCGACACTCAGAAGCTTCAATTGCAATGCGATCGATGTTGTCTTGATCAGAAGTTAGCAGGGCAGCCATGAAAGCGGCTGGATAGTGCGCTTTCAGATAGGCGGTTTGATAACCGATGATGCCATAGCAAGCAGCATGCGAGCGATTGAAGCCATACCCAGCAAAAGGCTCAATGAAGGAAAAAACTTTTTCGGCAATTTCCTTGGTGCTGCCATTAGTGATGCAACCTTCTACAAATTTTATTTTTTGCTCCTTAATTAATTCCAGAATTTTTTTGCCCATCGCTTTTCGCAACACATCTGCTTCACCCATAGTAAAGCCTGCCAGGTCGCGGGCGATTTGCATTACTTGTTCTTGATAAACTGCCACGCCATAGGTGTTAGCTAGAATCGGTTCCAACTTTGGATGAACATATTTAACCTTGCGTCCATGTTTGCCGGAAATAAAATCTGGAATCCAATCCATTGGTCCTGGACGATAAAGAGCTACCATCGCAATGATATCTTCAATTACGGTCGGTTTAAGCAATTTCAAATATCTTTTCATGCCGGAACTTTCAAATTGGAAAACGCCGGTGGTGTGACCTTCTTGCAAGAGTTTGAAAGCGGCTTGATCATTGATATCAATAGTGTCGATATCGATGTCAACTCCATGGATTTTTTTGGCGATGCGCAAAGTGTCTTGAATAATGGTGAGATTTTTCAAACCCAAGAAGTCCATCTTAAGGAGTCCGATTTTTTCCACATAGGAAGACTTGGTGGAGGATGAGTATTGCGTCACGGTGCCCTCGCGCGAGCCAGTGATGTTTTGAATTGGAGAATAGTACGTGACGGGCTCTTTCGTGATCACTACGCCGCAAGCGTGCATGCCAGCGTGACGAATAACGCCTTCCAAGCGCATGGCACTGTCGATCAATTTTTTGCCGTCTTTGTTATTGTGATAAAGTTCTTTGAACTCCGGCACTTCTTCGATGGCTTTTTTGATGGAAGTAAACATTGGAATCATTTGCGAAGTTTTGTTGCAAAAATCATAGGGAAAGCCCAGGGCGCGACCAGTGTCGCGGATAGCGGCGCGGGCGGCCATGGTTCCAAAAGTGATAATTTGCGAAACGTGATCGTTGCCATATTTTTGGCGGACATAATTGAGCACGTCGTCACGGCGGTTGTCAGCGAAATCCATGTCGACGTCGGGCATTGACACGCGCTCGGGATTGAGAAATCTTTCAAAGAGTAAATTATATTCAATTGGGTCAACATTAGTGATGCCAGTTAAATATGAAATGAAACTGCCGGCGGCGCTGCCGCGGCCAGGACCAACCACAATGCCATTGTCTTTGGCCCAATTAACGAAATCTTGCACAATCAAAAAGTATGATGCATAGCCGCATTTTTCAATGACTGAAAGTTCATAGGCCATGCGATCAAGATGCACTTGAGTAACTTCCTCGTCTTTATATTTTTTCTTCAGTCCCTTGTTGCAAAGTTCCACTAAATAGCTCATGGCAGTGTGACCAGCTGGCACATCAAAATGAGGCAGCTGAGTTTCGCCAAGTTTCAATTTAAAATCACATTGATCAACCACTAACTGGGTGTTGGAAAGGACTTCGGGATTGTTGGGAAAACCGGACAACACTTCCTCAGGGCTGCGCAGAGACAAATCAAAGTCCATCAAGTTCATGCGGTCAACTTCATCGACTTTACGGTTGGTTTGCACGCAAAGCAAAATATCTTGGGCGCTGGCATCTTCTTTGTTGACATAGTGCACGTCGCAAGTGGCCACCACTGGGATGTTTAGTTCCTTGGAAAGTTTGAAAATTCCTTCGTTGGCAATGGCTTGATTGGAAAATTTGGTGTGACTTTGCACTTCCAAAAAGAAACCATCTTTGTCAAAAATGTCGAGGTATTCTAAGGCCAGTTCCTTGGCTTTGTCATAGTTTCCCATCACTATTTGCGAAGGGATTTCACCTTCCACGCAAGCGGAAAGTCCGATGAGACCTTTGGCATATTGGCGCAGAACTTTGCGGTCGATGCGAGGTTTGTAGTAGAAGCCTTCCAAATGCGCAATGGAAACCAGCTTCATCAAGTTGTGATAACCTTCTTCATTTTTGACCAACAAAATCAAATGATGACGTTTTCGATCTTCGGCAATCGGATTTTTGCTGTGCAAATCATTGGGCGTGATATACATCTCGCAGCCGATAATTGGCTTGATGCCTTTTTCTTTGGCTTTAATGAAAAGTTCTACGGCGCCATACATCACGCCATGATCAGTCAGCGCAATGGAATCCATGCCAAGTTCTTTGGCGCGATCCATCAAATCGTCAATTTTGCCCAAGCCGTCAAGCAGGGAGTAGTGAGAATGGACGTGAAGGTGAGTGTATTTCATATGGTTAGTTTTTTTGTATTTCTTAAAAAGGCTTGGAATTATTTGTTTTGCATAAGCAGGGCGCTGAATTTGCCAACCAGTTCTTTTTTGGTTGGATCGTCTTTGTATCTTTGAATGTAGGAAGTAACAACTGGCATTGCGGCGGAAGAATTTTTGGTGTTGATATAGGCGATGGCAAGGTTTGACCAGGTCTGACCTAGTTCCGGGGTGATGTCATAGATTTGCTTGAGTTGCGGAATGGCGAAAGTGTAGTTTTTTTGTTCAATGTAGATATTGGCCAGATTATACCTGGCTGGCAACAAATATGGGTTTTTTTCGATAGCCAAGGAAAGATATTTTATTGCTTCATCGTTGGAGCCTTGCGACCTTTTAAGGGCGGCGATTGAGATGAGTGAATTTGGAGGATTGTCATAATTTTCCAATGATTTCAACAGGAATTCTTTTGTTTTGTCATTGTCTTTGGCGGCTGTGTATCTGGCAGCCTCATAAGCGTCTGGATCGTAAATCACTTTTTGTTGTCCGACTAGCAACTGATTTAATTGATCTTTGATTGAATCGATTGAATTTTCCTGAGCTTTTTTTAACAGCGCTAGGCTGTCATAATTAGAAAGATCATCAGAACGAATCAGGATAAGATTTTTGATGTTATCTTCAGCTTGCGCCAAATCTCCCGCATGCATATTAATGAGAAAAAGATTTTTGTAAGCCCATTCGTAATTTTTATCTATCGCAATGGTTTTTTCAAAATATATTTTTGCTTCGGTGTAGTTTTTGTTTTCCAAATAGTAAGTCCCAATTTGGTTATTGGCGTTGGCATCTTCTTTGATGGCACCATAAATTTGCAGCGGCGCCACAGACAAGCCTATGCCAAAAAGAATCAGTAAGGAAATTTTGAAGATTGTTCCTTTGGCTCGCACTTTTATCTTCAGCCAAAGATACCAAAGCGTGACCGCTGCAAAGATGGCAAAGAAAGGCACCAGCGGGATGCGATATCTTGAGTTGATGTTTGCAATCAGCAATACCAACACATAACCGCCCGTAAGAGCTAACAATATTTTTGAACGCTGGGAAATTTCCAGCACCTCATTATTGGAAGCTTTGGAAATTTTTAATTTCAAATCATCAGAGAAAAAAATTAGCAGCATGCCGGAAAGTCCTAGGGCACAAATCAACAGAAAACTTGGCAAAAATCTCAAAAGCTGGGTGAATTTGGCGTAAAAATCATAGCTGTAATCATCACTCAATTCATGCCAGTTGACGATCATCAGAACTTTTTTTGACAAGGTACTCAGAAAATGAGCGGGATCCGACCAACTTTCCTGAATGGCTTTGCCCACCCAGAAACTTGAAATTTGAGAAGGGGTCAGGCTTTTGCCAGCATAAGCCTCGGCCATTTTTTGAGTGTCGATTTCTTCATATTTCGGATGCGGTCGCAGGAAACTTGGAACCATAGCAGTTGAACCGTCGGCGCCCCACCAATTTCCCTGGTAAGTCACGATGCCGAAAGAATAATTTGTCAGCACAAAATCTTTGCCGACCGCATAATTCCTGATAGTTATTGGCAGAATTATCAGCAGTATGCCGAGGGTGAAAAAAGCTGACAAAACAATTTTTTTCTGAGTTGCAAATTTTTTGGAAAATGAAATAACAAGCAAAATCACTGGCAGCAAAGCAAGATTGTTTCCTTTTATCAATGCAGTGATGCCCAGCAGTAATCCGCCCAAGAAATAAACCCGGTTGGAATTTTTTTCCAACATCGTCAGGAAAAACCAAACAAACAGCGCCAAGGAAAAAGTTTCCAAAGAAGTTTTCAAAAGTAGATTTTCATAGAAAATGAAAGGTCCATAAAGCGCCACGATGATGCCGGCGATGATGCCAATGTTTCGATTGAAAACTTTTTCGCTAATCTTGAAGATGACAATTGGCAGCAGGGCGCCAAGCAGCGTTTGCAGAATTCTGGCAAGCAAAAAAGCGTTGGCTGAGATTTTCATTAGCGCGGCCAGAAAATAGGCGTAGAAAGGTTCTGTGAAAAAGATTTTGTCTCCAAGTACATTTCCAGCTGCAATTTGTTTGGCCCAATCGGCATAGTATTGCGCGTCCAAGATTTGGATGTTGAGCTCTGGGAAAGAATTTAATTTGAAAAAATAGAAAACTCTTGGCAAGATGGCCAGCAAAAAAAGAAAAAGATAAACAAACTTTGTTTGGAATATTTTTTGGTTCAATTGTTCAAACAAGCTGGCTTTTTTTGTGGCCATTGGTTGTGGATTTTTCACGGCAGCATTTGACTTTTTTGCTTGAGAGTCATTTTTGATTTCTTCTAAAATCTTTGAAGTTTCCGAAGAACTCAAATTGAATTTTTTCGCCAGGCGTTTTTTGTCAGCCAGGGGATTGCTTTTTAAATATTTTTTGATTTTTTCCGATTTTTTCATAAAACAACATTCAATAGACAATATTCAACAAACAATATTTAGAATTCAACCAGTATGATCTTACTTTGTTGTATATTGGTTATTGTATATTGATTTTTAGGCCAAAATAAAAATCACTAAATTAAAGTGATTCACAAATATAAATAGAAAAAATAATTTTTGTCATACTGTTTTATAATCTTCAGCTCCCAGGGACTAGCCATTGGGTTTTGCAAGATATTTTAGTAATTTGATTGTAGCATATTTTTTTTAAATGGGGAATACGACGAATTATTTGCTTTTTTACCCCCTCTAAAAAGGTTAAAGGGCTCGCATCAAATGATAATAATGAGAGCCCTTTTGGGTTTAATCGACCGGTAGTTTGTACGTCATAGTGACGATTCGCGGTTCGATGTATTGCGGCGATACTTTCTTGCTTACAGGATTAAGCATTAAAATCCAGGTTCCTTCAGCACTGGCAGGTTTAAAGAGTCCATTTGGATCTGCTTGTGGCAAGGTAATGTTTCCACGCTCTGGTGTCTCTTCGTATCTTGCGACTCTTTGCGGATTAGTGTACTGCGTTGCGCAAGGGATGCCATAACCGATTGTCTCACCGAGATATGTCAGTTTTCCACCAAGTGCTGTGTAACCGTGCACTATGACAGGATTCATGTTTTCCAGATAGGTATACGTTACAAGGCCGTCCTGATCACATAACTCAATAATGTCTTTGAGAATCTTCTTTTCGCGGAAGTTCTTGATCGCCGGCATTCCAGTTTGGGCGATACCTTCCTGAAGCATCTTTTCCTGCTGCTGCCGTTGGGTTTCATCATTGGTCTGTGCAGGTTCCTGGCGTTCTGCGCAGCCATTCAGTGTCACCACAAGAAGCAATGCTCCCATAATTCCCACAATAAATTTTTTCATGTTTCTCCTTTGAAATTAAACCCCTATCTTTTGTGATAAGGGCTTTGTGTTTTTTTGAGATTGGAATGAGGAGCTT
>CAISKQ010000046.1 GCA_903885965.1 uncultured bacterium | reverse complement strand
GCAACAAAAAAGTAAACTTTGACGACAAGGTTATGAACATTTCCTGTGGACTCTGGAATTACCACTTATCAGTAAAGTGTTAATTCCAGAATCCCTAGGGGAATTCTATTTAATTTAAGTTACTATTAAGCAACAGGTCTAATAATTATTTGGGGACAGGTCTAATATTTCTAACCACTGCATACCTACAACAAAGAATTGTACCCTTGCTAATTGCGGTAAAACCGTAGTAACCACCACCTACAGCTGTGAGAGCATTGATGACAATGGTTGTATGAAACAAACTCCTTGTTCTGATACATGTCAGGCTCCAGAAACAACTAAATGTCCAGGTTGCCCAATTGGAGTGAGGCCGGGTGGTTTTATAGAAGTGAAACCTTAGTGTATGTAAGTTTAATTTTGAGTTTGTAAGAAAAAAACGGCGAAATGATCTCTCCGTTTTTTGTTGCACTTTTATGCTGAAATGTCTGTGGATAACTCCAAAAAATGGCTTATCAGAGCATACTTGGCAAATGTTTGACTTGTGGTATACTTGACTGACAGCACACAATATATAGTATAAAAGTGCATAAAAGTGCAAATTAGTCAAATTTAAAAAGAGTAAAATAAATAAGTTGTCAAGTTTTTAAATATATCGCTCAATTGATGCATTTTCACATTGTTAAAGCGCAAAAAATATAACAATGAAGTAATGTAATAATATAGCAATTTAAATATTATGATTTGTCCGTATTGCACAGGAAGTGAAACAAAAGTTGTCGATTCGCGAGACACAAATGATGGAAAAGCAATTCGTCGGCGTCGCGAGTGTGAAAAATGCCAGGCGAGATTTAGCACCTATGAAGAAATAGAAATAATGCGGCTGACGGTAATTAAGCGTGACGGCAGCAAGCAAGAATATGATCGCAGGAAAATAGAAATTGGTCTTCGTAAAGCACTGGAAAAACGTCCAATTAGTCAGGAAAAAATAAATAAAGCAATTGGTGACATTGAATATGAAATTCAGGCAAGGGAGTCTAATGAAATATCCAGCAAGGAGATTGGGAAAATGCTTCTGGAAAAATTAAAGGAATTAGACGATGTCGCTTATTTAAGATTCGCAAGTGTTTATAAATCATTCAAGTCGGCTGACAGTTTTCGTAAGGAGATGGAAAAAATGGAAACAAGTTAGCGGCAATACAAATATGCGAATTTTATGCAAATATTGCAAATATGCAAATAATGCAAATGAATCCTATTCGCATATTCGTGGATTAGCATAGATTTGCATAATTTGTATTATATATAAAAATTTAATTTTATTCTCGGGGGAGAAATCAATATGAAAAAGCAAAAGAAAGAAGTGGTGAAAAAGAAAGAAAAAGTCGTTGCTAAAAAATCAAACGGCATAGCAAAATTAATCAAGAGAAGTGGACGCGTGGTCGCTTTTGATCAAAAAAAGATTGCAATTGCTGTGACGAAGGCTTTTGCTGCAACCGGTGAAGGAAGCCCGAAAGAAGCCCAGAAGGTTAGTGATAAGGTTGTTCAAATGTTGAACAAGAATTTTAAAAAAGGATTCGTTCCAACAATTGAGGAATTGCAAGATATGATTGAGCGTGTGTTGATGGTTTTGGACTACGAAGAAACAGCAAAAGCATATATTCTTTATCGCGAACAACATCGCAAAATTCGCGCCGTGAAAGAATCAATCAGTGAAGCAGTCGACTTGGTTGATAGCTATATCAGCAGAGCAGATTGGCGAGTTAAAGAAAATTCAAATATGGAATTTTCGCTTCAGGGACTTAATAACCATATTTTTTCAGTAGTAAGTGGAAAATATTGGATGGAGAAGGTTTACCCAAAGGAAATCAGACAAGCTCACGAAGGCGGAGATATGCACATTCATGACCTGCAACTCATTGCTGCTTATTGTTGCGGTTGGGATTTGCACGACTTGCTTGTCAAAGGTTTTGGAGGTGTGCCTGGGAAGATTTCAAGTGCCCCGCCAAAGCATTTTCGAGCAGCTTTGGGGCAAGTGGTTAACTTCATCTATACATTGCAAGGAGAGGCTAACGGTGCGCAGGCTTTTGCAAATTTTGACACGCTGCTTGCACCATTTATCCGTTATGACAAATTAAGCTACAAGGAAGTTAAGCAAGCTTTGCAAGAATTTGTCTTTAATATGAATGTTCCAACTCGAGTTGGTTTCCAAACTCCATTTTCAAATATCACCCTTGATTTGCAGGTTCCTAAAATTTACAAGGATCAATCCATTATCATCGGTGGGTTGCCACAGAAAGAATTATACGGAGAATTTCAAGATGAAATGAACATGATCAACAAGGCTTACGCTGAAGTTATGACCGCTGGCGATGCGCAAAACAGAGTTTTCACTTTTCCAATTCCTACTTACAATATTACCAAAGATTTTAATTGGGAAGATAAAGCCCTTAACCCTATTTGGGAAATGACTGCCAAATATGGAATGCCATATTTTGCAAACTTTGTTAATTCAGATATGAGTCCTGATGATGCGCGCAGCATGTGTTGTCGTTTAAGATTGGACAATCGAGAATTGTACAAGCGCGGTGGTGGACTTTTTGGTGCTAATCCAATGACCGGTTCAATTGGAGTAGTAACCATTAATCTTCCGAGAGCGGGTTACGTAGCAACTACTAAAAAAGAATTCATGGATCAGATTTATCACCTAATGGATTTGGCAAAAGAGAGTCTTGAAATCAAGCGGGAATTTGTTGAAAAGCTTACTGATATTGGGCTTTATCCATATTCACGTTTTTATCTGCAAGATATCAAGAAGCGGCGTGGATCTTATTGGTCAAATCATTTTACGACCATTGGGATTATCGGAATGAATGAGGCGCTGCTTAATCTTTTGGGAGTTGATATCACAACTGCAAAAGGAAACAAATTTGCCGAACAAGTTCTTGAAAAAATGCGAGCCAGAATGGTGAAATATCAAAAAGAAACTGGCAGTCTTTACAACCTTGAAGCTACACCTGGAGAAGGAACTACCTATCGTTTTGCAAATCTGGACAAGAAGAAATTCCCAGATATTATCACAGCAAACGAGGAAGCAGTCCAAGGCAGAAATGCTAATCCATATTACACGAATTCATCTCACTTGCCGGTAGGATTCACAAGTGACATTTTCGAAGCTCTGGATTTGCAGGACAATCTGCAATCAAAATATACCGGAGGAACGGTGCTACATGGATTTATTGGTGAAAAAATCAGTGACATTGAAACTGTGAAAAAATTGGTCAGAAAAATTGCAACAAATTACAAACTGCCATATTTCACTTTTACTCCAACTTTCAGCGTATGTCCGGTTCATGGGTATATCTCAGGTGAAAAGCATGTTTGTCCGAAATGTGAGGTGCAGCTAACAACTCCGAAATTTGAAAAGGTAAAATAGAATGCTTCAATCAAACGCTGAGAGGCGATTAAAATAAAAGCATCAAATTGATGCAGTTAATTCAAATAATAAAAAAAATTTGTACCTTGTAGGAATGAAGAATTCTACATTTTGCAAAAAAACAAAAACATGAGTAATCATACTTGTCACGACTGCGGAAGCGCTTTGAACTGCGGAGACGAATTCGTTCGTTTTGAAGGAGCACTTGAAGGTAGCGATGCAATCAAATGCAGGCAGTGTTTTGACACAAATCCAGTACTTCAGAATTTTCAAGTTTGTGATGTTTATTCTCGCGTAGTTGGTTTTCACACACCAGTGCGCCGTTGGAATGACGCTAAAACTGAAGAATGGAAAGATCGCAAAACCTATGAAGTTAACGGCTCATTTCAGAAGGCGTGCTGCGCTAGTTGCTAAATAGCTGAAACGATAGATATGTGTAAAAAGATGATTGTCTCATTAAATCTCAGTCAAGACTGGGTGCATTAAATTGACACTTTAATTGGACAAAAAAGATGGCAGGGCGATATTTTCTTTAGGAGATATCGCCTTGAATATTTATTAATTAAAGTTATTTGTTTTTATAAAAACTTAAACTTATGAGACTTGGTGGTTTTCAAAAATTAACCCTAATAGATTATCCAGGAAAAATTGCAACGACAGTGTTTACGGTTGGTTGCAGTTTTAGGTGTGGCTTTTGCCATAATCCGGAGTTGGTTTTGCCTGAGCAATTTCCAGTGCTGAATAATATGGTGGAAGAATTTTTTCATCATCTTTCGAGGCGCAAGGGAAAATTGGAAGGCGTTTGCATTACTGGGGGAGAACCAACAATTCAGCCTGATATTGTCGAATTCATTAAGAGAATCAGAAAAATGGGTTTTTTAGTGAAGCTCGATTCTAATGGTAGTCAGCCGGATGTGCTGGAAAAAATAATTAAAGAAAAATTGGTGGACTTTATTGCGATGGATATTAAAAGTAGTCAAGCTGGATATAGTCGAGCAATCGGACTTGATTTTGATATTAAAAAAATTAAAAAAAGTGTAAAGTTAATTATGGAAAGCGGCATTGACTATGAGTTCCGCACCACCGTTGTTCCTGGAATTCATAGTGAAAATGATTTTGAAAAAATTGGAAAATGGATAAAGGGCGCTAAATCATATTATTTGCAAGAATATCGTCCGCAACATATTCTTGATCAAAAATTGAAAGATAAGTCAGTAGGAAAAACTTTGGATTTGAATAAAATTAAGCAAATAATGGATAAATATATTGAGAAAGTTGGAATCAGGGAAAATAATTAAAAAGATATTTGAAAAAAAAATTATTCAGGTGCGTAGAAATATATAGCATTCACCAATGTATGCAAAGGTAATCTGCACACTTTTTGCTTTTATGTTACAATAAGGGAAGATGTGGTAGAGCAATGCTAAAGGATAATAATTAATTTTGCTTATTGTTTTATGCTTGAAAACATAAAGAAAATTTCAATTCAAACTTTGGTTCTTTTTGTGAATGTTTGCCTTGTTGGCGGTGGTGTTTCATATTTTAAAAATCAGCAAGAGAAAAAAGATCTTGCCAATAATGCTGATGCGGTTGTTCCGATTGAAGTTGTAGATCCAATTGCTGAAAAAGCTGCCCAATTACAGCAGATTATCGATAAAAATTCCACGCAGAAAAACAGTTCTGCTTCCAAAAATACTGGGAAAATTACTGTTCAGCAGCCCAAAACAGTCACACAGACAATTCCTGGTGGAACAAAAACAGTAACTGTACCAGCAACTTCTTCAAGTTCTTCTTCAACTCCTGCGCCAGCTAAAACCACTAAAAAAAGTTAAAAAATATGAATAAGATTATTTTTAGAAAAAAATCTTTTGCAGCTTTGTTGGCTTTTTCTTTTTTTGGAATTACACTTCTTTCTTTTGGTGGGGCTACTTTCGCTGAAAAAGAAGATGGTTACGATCGTAAAAATGAAAAGGACGATGATTATCAAGTAGCTGTAACAACAACTGCAACTCAAAGTTCATCTTCGAGTTCTTCCAACTCTGGAACCACAACACAAGTCATCAAGCTTCCAGACCAAATTATCACTAGCGTAGTAATGCAAGATGTAATCTTGAATGATGCTGACAAGGATGGACTAGCAGACGAAAATGACCCTCACCCTAACATTCCGGAATATTTGATTGTTAGCGATGTTAATGGAAATGGAATTGATGATGGTTATGATATTTCGATTTAATAATGATTATGGGAAATAATGATTTGGAATTGCAAGTAGTCAGAAAGCAGTTTAGGAAATTTGGAACCGAGATTGATTTTCAAATTGTAGTAGCTGATGAGTCGCAAGTTACACAGGCGCAAGAAGATCTTGCTCAGGCTGAGCAGCAGTGCGATAAGATTGAAAAAATTTTTAGCCGTTTTGACAGTGAAAGCGAGTTGATGAAAATTAATTCGCAATTGGGAAAAAGTTTTCAAGCGTCTGTGCAACTATTGAGGATTGCGGAATTGGCCTTGGCATATCACGAAAAAACCCATGGCTATTTTGATCCACGTATTATTGGCGAGCTTGAAGAATCTGGATATGGTAATGATTTTGATGAGATCGGAAGCGCTAAAATTCTGGAAAAAAAGAAAAGCGTTGATTTTGGAAAGCAGCTTGAGAAAGATTTAATTATTAAGGATAGAGGCGTTACTTTTATTGAAAAAATGGATTTCGCTGGAGTTGTGAAGGGATTCACTACAGACACGATTGCTGAATTTTTCAAGGGTTGTGGTTGGAAAAACTTTTTAGTTGATTGTGGTGGAGATATGTTTTTCAGCGGAAAGGATAAAAATAATAATCCGTGGTATGTTGATATTGAAGGTATCCCATATCAAACATTAATGCTGGAATTGGAGCAAAATGCGATTGCCACTTCTGGAATCGGAAAAAGAAAATGGGAAATTGACGGAAAAAGGTTTCACCACTTGATTGACCCAAAAAATCCTGAGAAATATTCTTTCGATTTAAAATCTGTCACGGTTGTTGCTAGTCATGCACGCGATGCTGATGTTTGGGCTAAGACACTTTTCATCATGGGAGGAGAGCGTGCTAAAAGTATTGCCCGAGAGAAAAATATTGCCTGCGCCATTCTTGATTATAGGGGAGGTGCTTGGATTTCAACTGAACTTAAGAAATATTTATATCAAAACAATGAACAAAAAAACTAGCCTATTGCTTTTCATAATATTTTTTTCAACTTTCTTTAGTTGGAAATATGCAGGTGCTCAAGACGTGCCGAAGATAAATTACAATGGTCAGCCAATAGTGGACAGCGACTCTGATGGGCTTACTGACCAAGGAGAAATTCAGATTTATCATACCGACCCTGATAAGGCTGATACCGATGGAGATAGTTTCGGTGATGGCACAGAAGTTCTCGCTGGCACTGATTCATTGGACGCAAAGTTATATCCGGGTGCTAAAATAGATGTTGCTACAGATGCTACCCCGCAGGTAACTAAACCAGCTGAGATTCCTTCAGCTTGGTATGCTTCACGCGCTAGTGGATTAGTTGCTTTCTTGCTTTTATATATCTCAATTTTTCTGGGGCTGACTTTGCGAATTCCACTGCTTAGAAAAATATTTTCTCCAGTATATTCGATGAAAATTCATTGTTGGATTTCTTTTCAAGCACTACTTTTTGCTTTCTTTCACGCTTTTGTTTTAATTTTCGACAAATGGCTTGGTTTTAAATTGAGCGATTTGTTTATTCCTTTTGCTTCGCAATATCAACCAGGTCTAACTGCACTTGGTGTGTTTGGCTTTTATTTGATGATTATTTTGATTATCACTTCATATAGCCGAAAATTGATGTCTCAAAAAATTTGGCGAGCAGTGCATTTTACGAACATTGTGCTCTACGGCATCGCTTTTGTGCATGCGCTTTATTTGGGAACTGATCTTAAAGTTGAATTGTTTAGAAACATTTTTATTTGGGCCAATGCTTTTCTGGTACTTTTGATGCTTGTTAATATGGAGCTTCGCCTCGGTGATGCTCGTCGGATTCGCAAACAAAGGCAGGAGGCATTAAATACCAGTATAGTTACATAGTAATATGTTTCGTGAAATATAATCGAGATTTATTGTGTTATATCTTTATCGTATCCTACTATGCGAATATACATCAAAGTTTCCCCGCGCTCTTCGAAAAATGAAGTTGTTAAAGTTTCCGAAGGGGAATACAAAGTGAAACTAACGGCTGCGCCGGTGGATGGTCAGGCTAATGAGGCCTTGATAAAATTGCTAGCTAAATTTTTTGGCGTTTCGAGAAGTTCTATTATTATTGTCGGCGGCAAAACTGCAAAAATTAAAATGGTTGATATTGCCGGCTTGGAATAAGTCGGTTTTTTGTTGTGGATTTTGGTAGCTTGTTTGTGGTATAATATATCTATAAATATTGAAAAACAAAAATGAAAAACGAAAACATTGTAAAAGTTGTAATTATTGTTGTAGTGGTGGCAATCACGGGTGGGGTTGTTGGTTTTATGTTCGCCAAAAACACACAAACGCCAGCTCCTCAAGTGGCACAAGTTCAGCCTGTTGCGCAGAGTCCACAGACGCAACCAGTGGAGCAAGTCCAAAATCAAAAAAAATCTTTGCACGTTGTGTTTAACAAGCAAGTTGGCGCCACAACTCGAGTTATTTATGACGGAAAAGATTTGGGAGAAGAGTCTGATGCCTATCCGGTAATTTCTGGCGAGCATGTGGCTTTTGCCAGAGAAATAAATGGCAAAGATCATATCATTTACGATGGAAAAGACTTGGGTGAAGGTTTTCAGCCAACTTTGGATGGCGACAACTTGACTTTCATTCGCGATGTTAGCGGAAAGCCACATATTATTCATAATGGAAATGATTTTGGTGAAGTGGGTGGCACGCAAGCTTATGCCTATTCAGTTTCGGGTGACAACGTGGCAGTAGTTCGTAAGGTGGGTGACAAAAATCATTTGTTTTTTAATAATAAAGATTTAGGTGAGGCTTGGGATGGAACTGTGATAACTGGAGAAAATAGTGTGGCCTTTATGCGTTCAATAAATGGAAAAGATCATGTAATGTTTAACAATCAGGACATGGGAGAAGGCTTTGCTGTTAGTGCTGTTTTTGATAAGGATATTTATTATTCAAAACAGGATGTGAATGGTTATGAAATTTTTTATAAAAACCAAGAGAGGTTGGGTTCAGGAAATGCAATCTCAGTTGCCGACGGACACTCTATCGTATCTGGTTCTGGAATGAGTGATATTTTTCATGTTCTCTTTGACGGCAAGGATATTGGTGAGCAATCAAGTGCTCCATCGAATGCTTGGACAACTGGAGGTCATTACGCTTTCTATCGAAAAGTTGATGGCAAAAGGCATGTTATTTATGATGGCAATGATCTTGGTGAAGGGGATAATATAAGCATATCTGCCAATCATTATGTTTTTGCTCGCCAGCTTGGTCAAGATTGGCACGTTATTTATGATGGTAAAGATATTGGAATTGGAAGTTATCCTGATATTTCTGGCGACGACCTCGTCTTTCAGCGCAATGTTGGTGGTATCAAGCACGTTTTTCACAATGGACAAGACCTTGGCGAGTGTTCAGCCGACAACTGCAATCCTGATTTTTCGAAATAGTTTTTCAGTAAATTCAAAAACCACCGCAATTTAAAGCTGTGGTTTTTAGCTATTATAAAAATCAAAGATTTTTGCTATAATAAACTCATGATCAAGTCAAAAATACTTTTGTTTTTGCTTTTGAGTTTCATTGGGGCAGTTTTTGTGCGATCATTTTTTGCAGTCACTCAAACTCAAATTTTTCTGCTTTCGATTTTTTCTTTGATAATCTTGTTTACATTTTACAAAAACAAAATGGCGACGCTGGTCGCTTTTTTGTTGCTCAGTTTTGTGTTTGGCTTGTGGCTGACGGATGAAAAAATAGCGCAAGCTAATAATTTGATTTATTTGGGAAAAACTTTTGAGGAAAAAGCCGTTGTGCAAAAAGTGAGTCCGTCGACTTTTGGGCAGAATGTTATCGTGCAATTATTTGATGAAAAAATTTCTGTCTTGCTTCAGGTCCCGCAATATCCGGAATATAAATACGGAGATTTGCTGGAAATAGCTTGCCCGGCTAAAGCGATTGAAAATATTGATAACACTTTTGATTATCGCATGTACATGGCTAAGGAGGGGGTGTTGTATCAATGTGATAAGGGCAAGGCAAAGAAACTTGGCGAAAACAGCGGCAATTTATTTTTGGGAAAAATAATTGCGGCGCGAACCGTTTTTGAAAACAAAATTATCAAGGTGATTCCTCAGCCTTATGGCGCTTTGGCCATTGGACTTTTGCTGGGCGGAAGTGGGGGACTTTCCAAAGAAATCCAAAGCGATTTTTCGAGAACAGGCATGACCCACATTGTGGCAGTCTCTGGGTATAACGTGACGATTATTGCAGAGTATTTAATTTTGCTGGGCATTGCGTTGGGACTTTGGAGAAAGCAAGCGATTTGGTTTGCGCTTGTGGGAATTGTTGCGTTTGTGGTGATGAGCGGCTTGCCAGCTTCGGCGGTGCGAGCGGGGGTGATGAGCGGAATCTTGCTCTGGGCGATGAAAAATGGCAGGCTTGCGTCTTGTGAAAATGCGATCATTTTTGCGGCGGCGATTATGCTATTTTTAAATCCGTTGCTGCTCCGTTGGGATGTTGGCTTTCAACTTTCTTTCTTGGCAACGCTGGGCATTGTGCTGACTTCAGCTTTTTGGGAGAAAAATTTTGTTAAAGAAAACAAGGCCCTGGGAATGTCTGAGGCAATAACATTGTCACTGAGCGCTCAAATTTTTGTGCTGCCAATCATTGCCTACAATTTTCACATTGCCTCATTGGTTTCGCTTTTGGCCAATGTTTTTATTTTGCCGGTGATTCCGCTTTCGATGTTGTTGGTTTTTCTGGTGATGGTTTTTGGCTTGATTTGGACGCCAATTTCTTTGGTTTTTGCTTGGCTAGCATTCGTCTTGCTTGCCTATGAAATAAAGTTGATTCACATTTTGTCGGAGTTTCCTTGGGCCAGTATTAGTATTGAAAAAGTCAGCGTGTGGTGGATTGTGATTTACTATATAATATTAATTAGGATAATTTTTTGGATAAAAAGTCGGGAAAATTTCGAAGTATGATTTTTAATAAAAAATTTAGTATTTAAAGGCAGTGAGAAATAATTTTTTTCAAATATCCTCACTGCTCTTTCTTTTTTAGCTAAAATTTTCCCTCAATCAACGGCAACCAAAGGAAAATTTTAGAAAAAAGAAAGGCTTGCTCGAGCAATATATTTTTCAAAAAATTATTTCTCACTGCCCATTCTAACTAATTGAGTATTGGTGTATATTTTTTATGCAAAAGAATCGTAAAATATTTTTCTCCATCCTTTGCGGCCTGATTGTGCTTATTGTAATTTTGAGCAGCATTGTTTTTCATGGCAAAAATGAAACGCCGCTGAGCGTGGTGTTTTTGGATATTGGCCAAGGTGACGCAATTTTGATTTCCCAGGGCTCCCAGCAAGTTTTGATCGATGGCGGCAAGGATGGAAAATTGCTCTTGGAAAAATTAGGCAAATATATTCCATTTTGGGATCGCAATCTCGAGACTGTTATTGAAACGCATCCTGATCAAGACCACATTGGAGGCTTGGTTGATGTTTTGGGCGCGTATAATGTTGGCGCTGTGGTGGAAACCAGAATGCAAAATGATTCTCAAACTTTCAAAAAACTGGAAGAAACAATTTCAAATAATAAAATTGAAAAAATTGAAGCGAAAAAAGATTTGACCATCAAATTTTCCGATGGCGCAATGTTGCAAGTGCTTTATCCTTCGGAATCCGTGACGGACAAAAATGTGAGTGACACTAATCTTTACAGTGTAGTAGTAAAGCTGACAGTTGGGAAAAGCAAATTTTTGTTTACTGGTGATTTTCCGACAACACAAGAAAATGAATTATTCGGCAGTCACGTTGACATAAATGCGGATTTTTTGAAAGTTGCGCATCATGGTTCAAAATACGCAACTAGTGATGAATTTCTTAACAATGCTAAGCCAAGCGATGCGATTATTTCAGTTGGTAAAAACAATTCTTATGGTCATCCTAATCCGGAAGTTTTGCAAAGACTGGCGGCTCACAAAATAAATATTCTTCGCACCGATGAACGTGGGGATATCGAATATGATTGTCAAAATTTAAATGAGAAATGTCAAATTAAGCTCTAGTCCAGTATATTCCAATACAGGAATGATACCTCAAATGTAAGCTACAATATTGGGCATTTTTGAAAAATTTAGTTAACTTTAATTTTAGAAAATACCTTCATTTTCTCTTTTCTCATTTCTTCACCAGCTTCAATGTCACT
>CAISKQ010000045.1 GCA_903885965.1 uncultured bacterium | reverse complement strand
GCAACAAAAAAGTAAACTTTGACGACAAGGTTATGAACATTTCCTGTGGACTCTGGAATTACCACTTATCAGTAAAGTGTTAATTCCAGAATCCCTAGGGGAATTCTATTTAATTTAAGTTACTATTAAGCAACAGGTCTACTGATTACTAGTTACTAGTTACTGATTACTATTTTTCATTCTTGCCTCATTTCCCCTGCTAACCTATACTTAAGTCAACTAAAGTTCCGCTTAAGATAAATTTAAGATTATGAACAATTTGACCTTACAAGATATTCTCAATGCCTTTCGCACGCCACCTTCAGATGAGAGGAAAAAAGTAATCTCCAGGGCCTATGAACTGGCAGTTAAGGCGCACGAGGGACAAAAAAGGCGCAGCGGAGAGGACTATGTCCAGCACCCCATCGCAGTAGCAATAATTTTAGCAGGTCTCGGCATGGGTGGAAAGACAATCTCGGCTGGACTCCTGCATGACGTTCCAGAAGACACACCAATCCCATTGGCTGAAGTTGAAAAACAATTCGGAAAAGAAATTGCCAGCCTGGTTGATGGCGTTACTAAACTTGGAAAAATAAAACTGCGTGGTTCACATGAAGAATACTATTTGGAAAATCTTCGAAAAATGCTACTCGCAATGGCGACTGACATCAGGGTTGTCATAATAAAGCTTGCTGATCGTCTTCACAACATGCGAACACTTGAGCACAACCCACCAGACAAGCAAATCCGCATTGCACGCGAAACCATGGAAGTTTTTGCACCAATTGCAAACCGACTTGGTATGGGAGAAATGAAATCGCAACTTCAAGACCTATCTTTCAAATATCTCGACCAAGAAAATTTCGAACTCGTCAAAGATTTGGAGGAAAAGCATTACAAAGAAAAAGAAAAATACGTTCTTCAGGCAATCAAGGAGCTCGAAACTGAAATGAAAAAAGCCGGAGTTGCAGTTCTTGAAACCAGTGGTCGAGCAAAAAGTGTTTACAGCCTTTTCCTTAAAATGAAAAAACACGACATGGACATTAATCGTGTTTATGATCTTGCAGCAGTGCGAATTATTGTTTCTGAAGTTGCTGACTGCTATGAAACACTTGGTATTGTGCACAAAAAATATCGACCAATGATTGGACGAATCAAGGATTATGTTTCCCTACCGAAGCCAAACGGCTATCAGTCAATTCACACGACTGTCTTTGGACCAGATGGTAGGATTATTGAAGTTCAAATTCGAACCAAGAAAATGCATTCAGAAGCTGAATTTGGAATCGCCGCTCATTGGATTTATAGTGAAAGTAAAAAGAAAAAATGGAAAGATTATATTTTTAGAACCGCCCAAAAAAGTGAGCCAGTCAAAGAAATTGAATGGGTCAAACAACTGCGAGAATGGCAAACCGAGATTGGTCGAGACGATGAAGAGTTCATTGAAAGTCTCAATATTGATTTCTTCAAAAATCACATTTTTGCCTTCACGCCCTTGGGTGACATAATTGACTTGCCTGAAGAAGCCACACCAATTGATTTTGCCTACGCCATTCATGGTGAAATCGGCAATCACGCCGTGGGAGCCAAAATCAACAACAAGATGGTTTCCCTTGATCATCACATTAAAAATGGTGAAGTTGTTGACATTCTGACCTCCAAAGACCGCAAGGGACCAAATCAGGATTGGCTTAAATTCGTCAAAACTTCTGCTGCCAAATCGCATATCAAAAGGGAGTTAAGGAAAGAAGGCCTAATTAAGTAGCTTTTCAGCTTCTTAGGCCGTAGCTTTTTAGGTATTAAAATTCAAGCGATAAAAAATACTTCACGAAATTATGTGAAGTATTTTTTATTTTTCATTGATCACTTTTCATTGATTATTGCTTGAAATTTTTTCAATCAATGACTCCAGATCTTCATGGGAATAATATTCAATCAAAATTTTTCCGCCGTCGCCGGATTTTGAAACTCTGACTTTAGTGCCAAGCAAATTGACCAGCTCATCTTCAACTCGTTTAAGCTCCGGATCAACACTGATTGAGCGATGATATGATCGCACAGAAACTTCCTTAGTTTTGTCTTCTGCCTGCCTAACAGTTAAATTACTTTTCAAAATAAGCTCATAAAGTGCGCGCTGTTTTTCTGGATTATCCAAGGACAAAATAGTTTTAGCGTGACCTTCAGTTATTTTCCCATCAATAAGTCCCTTTTGAACTTCAATTGGCAAATTCAAAAGGCGAATTTTGTTGGCCACTAGACTTCGACTCTTGCCCATCTTGGCTGCAATTTCTTCCTGACTCATTTGATGCTGCTCAGCCAAAGTTTGATAAGCCCTGCCCTCTTCAATTGGATTCAAATCATGTCTTTGAATGTTTTCAATGATCGCCAACTCCAATTTTTCAAGTTCATTGACATCCTTGACAATCACGGGAACTTTTTTGAGTCCCGCCAGCTTGGCGGCTTGAAACCGGCGCTCACCAGCAATCAACTCATATTGATTGCCATTTTTACTGACTACTAATGGTTGGATGATCCCATGATTCTTGATTGAATCGGCCAAATTTTGCAATTTTTCCTCATCAAAAAAATGCCGCGGTTGATGAGGATTGGCCACGATATAGTTAACATCAACTTCAATGATATATTTGTCACCACGAATCGATTCTTCACTGGAAGTGGCTGTTGTTTTTTGCGCAAAAGAGTCCGAACTCTGTGTCGGTTCCGGAACACCTTGTTTGTTTGGAATAAGCGAGGACAATCCCCTGCCTAATCCGAATTGTTGACTCATATTTGTCATATTGCTAAATTGCTAAATTGTTATATTGTTTTTTACTAGCAATATATCAATATAACAATATAGCCATTTAAGCTTAAATTTTTCAGTTATTGCTTTGCTGCTGCTTCGTCCTTTGCGATAATTTCTCGGGCCAAGGATTTGTAGGAACGAGCGCCCTTGGAAAGACTATCGAAACTCAAAATTGACTTGCCATAACTCGGGGCTTCCGCTAAACGCACACTGCGCGGAATCACACTATCAAAAACATGCCCTGGAAAATGATTTCGCATTTCCTTCACAACTTGCCTTGAAAGTCGATTGCGACGATCGTACATCGTCAAAATTGCCCCCATAATCTTCAATTTGGGCTGCAGATGGGTTTGTACTAGCTCAATGGTCTGTAGAAGCTGGCTAAGGCCTTCCAGGGCATAATATTCGGTCTGAACAGGGATCAAAACCTCATCACTAGCAACTAGTCCATTAATCGTGAGCAATCCCAAGCTTGGCGGACTATCAATGATGATATAGTCATAGTCGCTGCGAACCTGACGCAAAACGTCATACAATTTAAATTCTCGATTGTCCAAATGCACCATTTCAACTCCCGCCCCAGCCAAGTCCTGCGAAGATGGCATCAAATCATGTTTCGCACTATCCAGCCGCATGATGACTTTACTAGGATGAAGACCACCAACCAAAGTGTGATACAACCCTTGCTCAAGATTGCGAATATCAATTCCCAATCCAGACGAAGCATTACCTTGCGGATCTAAATCAACCAGAAGAACCCTTTTATTGGAATCAGCCAAATAGGTTGCAAGATTGATAGCGGTTGTCGTTTTGCCAACGCCGCCTTTTTGATTTATCAGTGAGATTATTTTAGCCATCTTTTACATTGCTATATTGTTATATTGTTACATTGCTAAAAATTCTACAGAATGCAAAGCCACAAACAGTAACAAAACAATGTGACAATGAAACAGTGTAACAATGTAATAATAGCACATTGACAAATGACTTTCAAATGGCTATCATAGAATAGTTATAAAATAGGCCCGGGTGATGGAATTGGTATTCATGCGCGACTCAAAATCGTGTGGCAGTAATGTCGTGGGAGTTCGAGTCTCCCCCCGGGCACCACATTAAAAAAACCTCATTGCTGAGGTTTTTTTATATTTTCGCAAGCAAAATTATTTTTTCTTGAATTTCACAATCTTCTTTCGGCTTTTTGAAAGCTGGCGAGTGACAACTGGCGCATTCACGGTTTTGTTTTTCTTTTCTGCGTTAGCGCAACGAGAAAGCTTAAAGCTTTTCGCAACCAGCAAAATCAAGCACGCCAACAGCAGCATCACAAAAAGCATTTTAAGAAAGAAGGCGATCCACAAATTATTATTAATGCCCTGCCTGGCAGTAGAAACACTTTTACTGTCATCCACAAAAGTCACCTTGATATAACCTTTGTCTTGAACTGTTTGCGGATAATAAACCGGTGCAATAGCAATCGATGGCATTGCGGCTGAAGTTGAGGTTGTTTCGCTGTTTGCAACTGATTTACTATCAACATTATTTGCATTTGCACTGTCAGTAGCTGCCTTTGGAGTTTCAGCTGAGGATCCCTGAGTTGCTGACATCGGATAAATAATATTATTTCTCAATTCAATTTTTTGAGTTGATTCTTGAAAAATTTTGGTTGCAGTCAGCTTGAGCGCCTCAAAAGTTTTTGCAAATTGTTGAGCTGGAACCTGCACAACGATAACACCTTTCTTAGGGCTGTTTGAACCATAAGTGATATGGGTTGAATAAACACTACCACCACTTTTCTGGGCAATAGTGCTGACATTTTTTTGCGCCTGACTCAAATCCGAAACTGCCAAGGAAAGCTCACCATTTTCAGCTGCATCCCCAGGAGCATAAAACTGATCTGAATTATCAATTGGTGGAGCTGGAGTTGGATAGCTAGCGCTCGAAACCCCTGCGGAAACGCCGGCACCATAATTGCCAATTGCCACTGAACTGTTTGCAACTGATTTTCGCTGGGAAAATTTAGCCACCACAATAAGCCCTGAGAAAAGCACGGCAGCCAAAAGCAGAAAAAGCAAAATTGTTTTTTTTCTTTTGACGTGAATCAAATCGCTTTTTGTTTCAATCTTTTTTTCGCCTTTGGCGATGATGTCTTTTGTGTTCATTTTATTTTTTTTAAAAAGTTTTTTACCTACAAACATTATACCACTTTTTTGGAAAAGGAAAAAGGCACTGTTGTTAAATTACACAACAGTGCCAGTTTTAAAGAAAATAAAAACTCAAAAGAAACAACTGATCAATTGAAACGATCAATTAAAACATACTCAATCGTTGCTTCTTCAAAATCAATTCTTGCATAGACTGGAATTACTTTAATTTTTGGATATCTCGAATAAACTAAATCCGCAAATTTTTCCATTTCCTTCCTATGCATAATCTCCTCTTCGACTTGGTCACCATTAAAATTTGCGACACCTTTATAAGCCCCGCAATCAGAATGATGCACTACTATCAGCTCTTTGCATCCATCAGTGTTGCAAGCAGATCTTATAGACTGCCAGGCTGATTCACTTCCTTCCAGGAATCTCTTTGACGCTCCAGGAAGGCCTATGAGTCCGAAGGTATCAAAACCAAAATAATTACGCACCAAGGATTTGTCTGCTTTTCGAGTCCTGAATTCAATACATCTCACTAATGCAGTCTCGCAACTGTATATACCCTTAAACATATAGTTTGCAAACAAACGAACTTGACTTGGCTTTCCGGGAATAATTTCAGTTATAATTAAATTCTCAAGATCTTCCGAAAGAGTGATATAAAACAAAAAAACTTTCATACGAGGATATCTTGCCGCTATCAGCTCATAGGATTTCAACAGCCCTCTGATATGATAACTGTCCTGAGTAGCCATATCACTAAAACTCATTTTCCTATCTGCCTCATGTGCGTTACTAGTTTGAAAGATGAAAATTTTTTCTATTTCATGACTCTTATCAGCAATGTTTAAGGTTTGAAAAACAGTTTCACTTTGTTGTTCAAGTTTTTCGGAAAAAGAAGGAATAGCAAAAGCATCATAAGCTATAAGACCAAAACACATTTCTACAAAATGCAAAATTACTTTTGTAAACTGAAAATTTGGAGGCATGGCCACTATCGAGCTACAGGTGTGTACGTCTTTGAAAGCGAAGTGGTGAGCTGGACCAATAATTTTACCATCCAGCGCCCTTGGGAGTTTTTTTATTTTACTCATTTTATACCGTTCCTTTTTTTATTCTTTTTTTAAAAAACCACTCCTGAAAAAATTTATTGTACAGTTATACAACTATAAATGCTACTCTCTCAAGCCATCTTTGTCAATACATTTTTCGCTAAATAAAGAGATATTTTAAAGACGCTTTTCATGCCTATTTTAAGCCATTTTTAGCCAAAAAAGACCCACTAGTTGACGGATCTTTTTTGAGAAAAAGTGGATAACTATTTAGCTTTTAGCTTATAGCTTCATTAGTTTTTAGGTAATAACTTGAGACACCTTAAATATTAAAATATATTTATACATATTCCCTTAAAAAAACTGGAAACATTTTCACGCATTTTTCTAAAAGTTAGCAAGTCTATGAATTAATCCCCGTATTTTATCTAAAAGCTAAGAGCTAACGCAACTATAAGCTATTAAAGATCTGTTCCCGAGTAACTTAGATTCAAAGATTTATTAATAAGGGGGAAATCCGGCACAATGTTACCCGGTCCCATGATTCCAAAAAGTGCCCAATTGCAAAAAGACGGATCGCGAGGAAAACATCTCTCAATCACTCCGTTTTTGATTTCCAGCGCGCACAAAATTTCTCCGCGCCAAGATTCAACCGCACCCAAAGCAAAACCATCCTTAATTTCAAAAGCAGTTTTGATTTCTCCCGCGGGAATATTTTTGACAATTTTTTCAATCAAGGCCAGGGAAGTTTTCAGCTCTTGAATTCTCACTAAATATCTTGAGTGGACGTCGCCCTTGCTCTCGCTGGCAACTTCGATTGGATATTCCTTGTAAGCGCCGTGCGGATGATCTCGGCGAATGTCGCGATCAAGTCCGGAACCGCGCGCTGCGATGCCAAGGGCGCCAAAAGCCTTAGCTGCTTCCAAGGGCAGCACTCCCGTGGTTTGCAAGCGATCCAAAAATCCATCCGAAGCCAAGGCTTGAGCGACAATTTTTTGCATCTCATCGCAAGCATCTTTGGAAATCAAAAGAATTTTTTCCAACTTATGATTATCAATATCAAATGAAACCCCGCCAGGAATAACAAAACCTCGCCAAAAACGATTACCAAAAATGATACCGGAAAGTCGCATCATTCGCTCTTTGATGCGAAAACCATTAGCTGCAATGAAAGAATACCCAGTTCCCATCCCGCCAATATTAGCCAGGTCATGAATATGCATAGTGATTCTTTCCAGTTCGCAAACCAAGGTTCGCAAATGCTCGGCGCGCGATGAAACTTGGCAAGCCGCAATTTTTTCAGCCGCTTGCGCAAAAGCCAGGCCGTGCGCTGCAGCCATATCGCCTGAAAGTCGCTCAATAAATGGCAACGCTTGCTCAACCGTTTTTCCTTCCAGCAATTTTTCCACTCCCTTGTGGGTGAAAAAAAGTTTCCCCTCCAAAGTCAAAATTCTTTCGCCAGCCACATTGAAACGAAAATGTCCCGGCTCAATGATGCCAGCATGAATCGGCCCAACCGGAATTTCAAAAATTCCTTCTCCTGCCACATGATGCATTGGATAAGGAACACTGGCTTTTTCAAGTTTTGCGTTCAGTGCAAAATCTTTCCGCAAAGGAAAAGTTCCCACTGGAATGTTTTCATGATTGACTAAGCGTCTTGGATCTGGATGCCCTTTGGCAACCACGCCAAACATGTCTTGCAAATAGCGTTCATACCAATGAGCGGCCATGACGGTTTTAGTGATTGAGGGATATTGCGGATCACTAGCGGGAACTGAGGTTGAAAGTTTGAGCCATTGCTGCGCTGAGTCATTGCCAAAAATCACATGTACACCGAAAGTTTGATTTTCCTTTCGATTGTCACTGCCAAAAAGCGATGACAGACTAAGCCCATATTCACTGACTAAAATCGTTGTCACATAGGCCAAGTTTTCCCGCTGGACCGAAGCGAAAACAGTGTCACCTTTTTGATCAATCACTTGAATCTGCGAAAAATTTTTGAGAATATCAATAATGTTCATAATTATATTTTTATAGTTCATATGTAATTTATGGTTTCAACTAAAGACTACTTCTAAATTTTTACGAGCTTGTTTGCTTTTTAGACCATTATGAGCGACAGCGAATTCTGAGCGATTGGTTATAGTTCCTAACCAAGAGTGTGTCCTAAAAAGTAAACAAGCGAAGTAAAAATTGCTGACTTAGTTTCTGAAAACCCTAATTTATATATGACCAATATTTACCTACTTATATAAATCGTATTTTTAGCAATTGAATCAATAAAAGCAAAGCCGTTGCTCGAAGAAAAAAAGAAAGTCAGACCCACAATCAAAACCAACTGCAAAGTCATCACCCAGTGCGTGACGTTCCATTTTTCTTTTTTAAGCTCTGATTCATTTTCAGCTGGAGCAAAAAACATATCAACAGTTGAGCGAAGCATTGCATAAGCAATGACACTCAAAGCCAGAAAAACACAAAGAGCCAAAACCGGATGAAGCACAAAAGCCGCCGTAAAGATCGTATACTCACTCACAAACAAAATTGAAGGCGGCAGCGCAACGATTGCCAGAATGCCAAGCATAAAAAGGACTGCCGTGTAAGGGGCTTTTTTGAGTAATCCTTTCACTTGCTGCGTTTGCGTGGTTTTATAGTTAATCAAAATTTCTCCTGCGCCAAAAAATAACATCGACTTGGTTAGTGTGTGCCCAATCATATGAATAACTGCAGCTAAAATTCCAAAAGGTGAAAGTGCCAATGCAAAATTTATCAAACCCATGTGTTCAACACTTGAATATGCCAACATGCGCTTATAATTTGTCTGCACAAGCATCATTAGTGCTGGCACTAAAATTGAAACGAAACCAAAAAATAGAAAAAGCCGCCCAGTCCAAGTGCTGCTGCCAAGTGCCAGGTCAGTGATAAAACGAAAACGAATAATACCATAAAGCGCAATGTTTAGCAGGATTCCAGAAAACAAACCGGAAATCGGTGAAGGCGCATTACTGTGTGCATCTGGCAACCAAATATGCATTGGCACCAAGCCAAGCTTTGCGCCAAAACCAATAAACAAGAATACAAAAGCCCATTTCACGATTTCAGGCGAAATCAGATGCGCGTTTTGAAAAAGTGAGGTCAAAGTAAAGATGCCTTCCCCCTTGAGTCCGCCAATAGATGTTCCATAACTAAAAAGCAAAATTCCCAAGAGCCCCAAGCTTATTCCTGTTGAACAAATAATGATATATTTCCAAGCTGCTTCAACCGAAGTTTTCTTGCGATAAAGTCCGACCAAAAATGTTGAAGAAAGAGTTGTGCCCTCAAAAGCCATCCATAAAAGCAATGAATTATTAGCCAAGACAGTAATAACCATGCAAAGTGCAAAAAGATGCAGTAGTGAAAAATACAATTTTAAATCAGCCAATGTAATGATTTTTTCCTTATATTCATGCCCGATGTAACGCACACTAACAAGTGTCGCCATCAAATACACAAAGGCCACTAATGTTGCCATCAAGGCTGAAAAGCCATCCAGAAGCCAAATTGAATCATGCCAACTCCCCGCAACGTTAAGTAAAACCGGAAATGAAATTGCAAAAACCGAAAGACTGCCCAGCAGCGCAAATATCCACGTGCTAAGCAAAATATGTTTTTCTTTTTTCAAAAAAATTGCGCCAGCTGAACCTGCAAGAGTAAAGATAATTGTAATAATTGGAGTCATAAATTTTTTTCTAAAATTAAAAGAAGACGAGCGAAGTAAAAAGTTCTGAACACCCTATTCAGTTAAACTGCGAAGTTCTTCCGTATCAGACGAACCATAAAATTCTCGAATTCTTGCCCCTAAAATCGACAAAATAAACGAGCTTACAATGATAATAACAAACACGCCAAGCTCAATCACGAGCGGCAATGATTTAACGGTGACTAAGGTAAACACCGTAACCCCATTTTCCATGGTCAACAATCCCAGGATTTGCGACAAAATATTTCGATGCACAATCATCGTAGCCAGTCCAATTCCAATAAGCGCAATTGAAACGTACAGTAAGGTGTCAAACTCAACAATACCCACAATCGGAGTGTGCTGCATAATGAAGAATGTCACGCCAAGAATAGCTACGATCACAAAATAACTCGAGGCTGGTTTCAAAAATGACGGAGCACTAATCAAATCCTTATGTTTTTTTTGTGCATACCTGATTACCGATGGAACCATTATCACTTTAATTAAAACCATTACTGCTGCAAAAATCCACAAGTGCTCTTTTTCTGCCCCAGGTAGAAAAGATAGGCCAAGAGCAATGCCAGCAATTGAAAGCGAGGAAAGGGCGTAATACCGCACCATCGCATAACTTCGAGCACGACCAAAGAGCAGCACTACGAAGAAAACCGCAAGTGCTCCAAAAATCGTATGGTATTCAATATTAACTTTAAGAAAAGAAGAAAAAAGCGCAATCAGCATTCCAGCCAGAGCAGTGAAAAAAGCAATCGACATATATTCCTGCATACGATAAAATCGCATCTTAACGACAGTTGACTCTAAAAGAGCTAGCAGTCCCATCATGACGACAACCTTCAGGCCCCCAAAGATAATTGAAACTACCGCAGCAAAAAAACCAAAACCAACAACCGTCAAAATAGTCGTGGGAAAAATAAGATTTACCAGCAAGATTGCAAAAACTGTCAGTTTAATCGCGCTGGCGTATTCAAGCATCGCCAAATATGGACCAGAGTATTCTAAAATCATCGCTTCATGAACCATGGTTAATTCAAGATGTGTTGCTGGGTTATCAACTGGATAGCGCGCATTCTCAGCTAAGGTAACCAAGAAAAAAGCAAAAATTGAAAGAACCAAATATGGATGAGCAAAGATCAGTGACTGGCTAACCATTCCATCAATTGCAAATGTGCCACTCACAAAACTTATTGCAGCAAAAACCATAATAATAGTCGGCTCAATAAGAGCAGCAATAGTCATTTCCCGACTAGAACCCATACCACCGAAAGCGCTGCCCGTATCAAGTCCACCCAAAACAAGAAAAATTGAACCAATTGTTAAAATCCCAGCTACGAAAAGAAAATCACTAAGACTTGCAAGTTTTCCTCCCACAAAAAGAAGTGGCAACACAAACGCTAAAATTACAGAACTTGCAAGCACAACAAATGGAACCACTCGGAAAACCCAAGAAGTAACATCCGAAATCACCATCTCCTTTTTTAGTAAAGTTGCAAAAGTGTAATAAGGTAAAAAAGGTGAAGCTCCGTGGCGACCCTGAAGACGAGCTTTGCAAAACTTAACTATGCCGGTTGCTAATGGCGCAATAGCAAGAATAAAGATAGCTTGTAATAATGTTGCTAATATTGGACTCATAAAAATCAGGAGTTACGCATTTAACTCAAGAAAACGTGAAATGCGCAAATTATAAAAATATGATTAATGTAACAATTAAAGTGCCAAGCACGAAAAGCAAATAATATTGAATGCGACCACCCTGAATCACCTTCACTCTCTCAGCAATAAATTCCAAAATAAAAATAATTGGCTGATACAATTTCTCCTTCCAAATCGAATCAAAAGACAAAGAAAAGGCATACTTGCGAATCCAAGGATTAGTTTCGACAACTGGTGCAGATTGTAACTTTTTATTGCGCTTGATTAATTGCAAAAAGAAAAAACGAATCGGCGCCGAAAAAGCCGTGGCGCTATATTCCATTGTTTCATCAATAGGCTGTCCGCAATCCCACGTTCGATATACTCTTTCTGAAACATCCTTTTTAAAATAACTATACAGCAAATACAGACCAGCAAGAACAACTATTGGGAAAACAAACACTGCCACCGAAGAAAGTCGACTCCCTGCAAAATAATTGCCATCAGTAAAATTACCCGTCAGAAGACTTGCATTTGAATTTAAGAAACTAATAATATTTCTTGCAAAAACTCCCAAAAGCAAGGTTCCCAAGGCAAGCGTCATTATCGGCAAGCTAAGCAAGAAATCTTTTTTCTCACCACTATTGTCAACGTGTTTATTGCGAGCAAGCCCCAACATTGAAATCCCAAAAACCTTCACCATCGCAAAAATCGCCAAACCGCTAATGAGTCCCGCAAATGAAAGAGTTACCACCATCACAATTGCCACGTTGGTTCCTAGATTTGAATTATGCAAAATTGTAACAACATTCTGAATAAATCCCCATTCCCCATAGAAAGTTCCAAAGGGCGGAAGCGGCAACGAACCAATAATGGCTAGCAAAAATGCGAATGAAAAAACAGGCATAATTTTCGCAAGACCTCCCATGGTCTCAAGACTTCGACTATGAAAACGATTAATCACGACGCCACTGCTCAAGAAAAGTGCCGTTTTGAAAAACGCGTGACTGCCAGCATGAAAAATTGCAAAGACCAAGATTATATTGGCAATTGCCAAAGAGCCTGCAGCATTGCTTTGCTCAAAAAGATAAAGCGATGTTCCCAACATTGTGAAAATAATTCCAATATTCTCAATACTACTGAAAGCAAAAGCGCGCTTAATATCTCGCTCAATCACAGCATGCAAAGCTCCCACAACTCCAGACAACAAACCAAGCACAATGACAGTTAGTCCTGCCCAACTCGGAAGTCCAGCAAAAGCAAATACTATTTTAATAAAACCATACACGGCGACCTTAAGCATCAATCCAGACATCAAAGCGGAAACATTGCTTGGCGCTTCAGGATGAGCTTCTGGAAGCCAAACATGAAATGGAACCAGTCCCGCCTTGCTGCCAAAACCAAACAAAAATAAAAGAAAAGCTGTCGCCTCCAAAGTTGGCGAAAGATTTTGCGAAGCTGTTGCGATATTTGAAAAATTAAATAGCAGCGACCCATTGCCTAAAATCAAAAAGCCGCCCAAGATTGCCGACGCGCCAAGGTGAGTCATTACAAAATAAAAGAAAGCCGCCTTCAGAGATTCCTCTTTTCTATCAGCAAAAACCAAGAAAAATGATGAGATAGACATTATTTCCCACAAAAATAAAAACGAAAAAGTATTATTCGCAAAAAGGACGCCCTGCATTCCGAAAACAAATACTGTTATCAAAAATTGCGTCACCGCAGGACTATAAGTTTCTTTATATAATTCCAGGTACCTCAAACTATACACGCCAACCAAAGCAGAAACAAGACTAATAAACGTAAAGAAGATTGCCGAAAGCAAATTAAGAGTTGGCGAAAATTGAAAGAACCAATCTACATTTGCCAACACCAGCTGTTTTGATGCAAAGCCAGACAAGAAAAAGACACCAGTAGCAAAACCAATCACATTTGAAAGCACAAAAAGTTGCACTGATTTTTTCCATTGACCTCCTATTAACGCAAAACAACCTGAAAAAACTAGTCCCAAAAAATAAGCAAAAACTCCGTAAGCTATAAAATTTATTGTCATAAGATTTATTTAATTTCTTGCTGTTTAAGGGCGTGCAAAATACCACGTAAAATTTCCGTAGGCGTCGGAGGATCTCCTGGGATTTTTATATCAACCGGAATCACCTTCTCAACACCGCCAACAATCGCATATGAATCTTTCCAGATTCCGCCGTCACAAGCACCATCCCCAACTGCCACAACAATGCAAGGTCGTGGAGCAGCTTCATAAGTTGTGCGCACAGCAGTTTCCAAGTTTCGCGTAATCGGTCCAGTCACAAAAAGCATATCCGCATGTCGTGGAGATGCCACAAAAGAAAGACCAAAACGGTCAATATCATAATAAGCATTATTTAGGGCTGTCAATTCAATTTCCTCAGCATTACTCGAGCCACCATCAACCGCTCGAATACGCAGTGATTTGCCACCGTACAGCTTCTTCACGATAGCTGCAACTTCCTTGCCAACCTCTTCAAAAGTAGCATCCTCGGCAAATTCTCTCATTTTTTTAGCATCCTCTGTAACCCTAGGTCCAAAAAACAAGATTTTTAGCAATTGAAGAGATTTCATAAAATATGATAGTTAAACTTGATATTTATAGTTATTTATAATGCACCAAAATCACATAGCTTTCATTCTGATTGATATTTTAATTTTTGGCAAGAGGTCGCCATAAAATCCTAATGTCAAATTTCCAATATCCAATAAAATCCCAAATCTCAAACTCAAAGTTTGAAGATTTTGATTTAAGTTATTTATTAGTCATTAGGACTTAGTCATTAGAAATTAAAAGCTAAATCCAAATCATTAAATTAAATAATACTTTTAAGAAAAATAGAATAAAACTTAGTCTATTTTAATATTATGTTTATTATGATGTTTCTTGGCCACGCGGATGCGGGCTGACTCTCTTTCGATAGCCGCCGCCACGCGAGCATATTCTTGCTCACTCAGAGAAACTTTTTCATTCTTCAACTCTTGCGCTCTTTTGACTGCCTGCTCCGCTCTTTGCAAATCAATTTCTCCAGCTGCTTCCGCTGTGTCAGCCAACACCACCAATTCATTGTTGTTAAATTCAATAAAGCCGCCTGAAGTTGCCATGGCAGTTTCTTTGTCATCAGTTTTAAACATGATTTCACCTGGTTTCAGGGATGCAATATAGCTACGATGACCAGGCAGAATGGTCACTTGCCCATCCGAAACCGGCAGTGTGATTTGCTCAATCTCCTGCTCAAAAAGAGTTTTTTCGGGAGTAACAATCTTGAACTTTATTTTTTGCATAAACAGATAAACACAGAAATTAACAGAACGACACAGAAACACAGAAAAATACTGTTAATTTTTGGCGCTTAATAATAAATTTTTTTTATCGTTAGTGTAAATAATTCTTTTAAAATAAAGTGGCATCACACCAAAATTAATCAAATAACCAACTTCGTATTGCGTAGTCTTTATATATTCAGAAAGTTGAATCTCATCACATTTGAAAACCACCGGCTTAGCTTTTAATTCAACCATGATTTGATTTTCAACAAGAAAATCAGGCACATAATAACCTAGCTTATTACCAGTTTCCTTGGAAAAAACTTTTACCATAGGCTTTGACAGGTGAATAATATTTTCTTTTTCGAGCTTTTCTTTTAACACATTATGGTAAATACTTTCCCGGTGAAAATTTCCATATTCTTTTTGAATTTCCATACAAAGACCAACTATCTTATAACTCAATTCTTTATACAAAAATTCTTTCCCTGCGCTTTCCATAAATTAATTTTATTTTTATTTTTTTATTACTCAAAACTTTTTCCACATTCTTATTGCATCATCCGTGTGGTTATGTGTATCTGTGTCTATTCTGTCTTGTTTTGTGTTATTTCTGTAATGGACCCTTTCATATAAAAGTCTTGTTCCGCCACTTCATCCAATTGCCCATCGAGAATCATTTTGAAACCGCGGATTGTGTCTTCAAGTTTTACATATTTTCCAGGGGCTCCAGTGAATTGTTCAGCCACGAAAAATGGTTGAGAAAGATATTTTTGAATTTTGCGAGCGCGAGCCACAGTGACTTTGTCTTCATCGGAAAGTTCTTCCATGCCCAAGATGGCGATGATGTCCTGCAAGTCTTTGTATTTCTGCAAAACTCGCTGCACATTGCGAGCCACGTTGTAGTGCTCCTCTCCCACGATATTTGGATCAAGAATGGTCGAGCTGGAATCCAACGGATCCACGGCTGGATAAATTCCCAATTCCGAAAGTCCACGTGAAAGCACCACAGTTGAATCCAAATGTCCGAAAGTGGTGGCTGGCGCTGGATCGGTAAGATCATCAGCCGGCACATATACTGCCTGCACGGAAGTGATTGAACCATTTTTAGTTGAGGTAATTCGCTCTTGAAGCTTTCCCATTTCCTCTGCGAGAGTTGGTTGATAACCTACCGCCGATGGAATGCGTCCCAGCAGCGCAGAAACTTCTGAGCCAGCCTGCGTGAAACGGAAAATGTTATCAACAAACAAAAGCACGTCTTTGTTCTCCTGGTCTCGGAAATATTCCGCCATGGTCAAAGCTGAAAGTGCCACGCGTTGGCGAGCTCCAGGCGGTTCATTCATTTGTCCAAAAACCAAAGTTGTTTTGTCGAGCACTCCTGATTCTTTCATTTCATGGAAAAGGTCATTGCCTTCACGCGTGCGTTCCCCCACGCCAGCAAAAACTGAAAAACCGCCGTGCTCTTGCGCAATGTTGCGAATAAGTTCTTGAATCACCACAGTCTTGCCCACGCCGGCGCCACCAAAAAGTCCCACTTTTCCACCTTTCACGAAAGGACAAATCAAATCGATAACCTTTATGCCAGTTTCAAAAATTTCGGCTTCAGTTGCCAACTGCGAAAATTTCGGCGCATCTCTGTGAATAGGCAAGAATTTAATTTTACCTTCTGTTTTATCTGTGTTTTTTCCGTCATTAATCTGTGTTTTATCCGTTGCGGGAAATGGTTTGCCATCGATAGCTTCACCCAAAAGATTAAACATGCGTCCCAAAGTTTCTTGTCCCACTGGCACTTGAATTGGAGCTCCCGTGTCCACCACTTCCATCCCGCGACGCAAACCGTCAGTTGTTCCCATTGCCACCGCTCGCACTTTCCCAGAGCCAGTGTGTTGATGAGCCTCCAGAACTAATTTGCCGCCATCAGAAAGCTGGATTTCCAGAGCATTATAGATCTCTGGCAAGTTACCCTCCCCGTCTGCCGATGAGGCAGAGAATTGCACGTCGACAACTGGGCCGATGATTTGAATAATTTTTCCTAAATTCTTCATAGTTTTATTATTTAAACAATTATAATTTATATATTTTAAACTTGTTGATTCTTCTGCGGATAAGTCCCCACGAAATTACTAATCTTTTACGAATATACTAATTACCCCACAAATATACAAATCTGCTACAAATCTACAAATGGGAGCTTGTCATTCTGAACTTGTTTCAGAATCTACTTTCTTTGGTTAACAATGCTGCCCGTAACCGAGATCCTGAAACAAGTTCAGGATGACAAAATTTTTATTCACTGTCCAATAAAGTACCGGTCAATTCTTTCCATTGTGGATTAAAACTGTTTATTAAATTTATCTTCCAATTTCTGTGCCAATTTTTCAATTGTTTTTCTCTCCTCAAAGCGCTTTGCACATTTTCAGTTTGTTCGAAATAAACCAACTTATCAACATTATATTTCTCAGTAAAACCCTCAACTAGTTTATTCTTGTGTTCATAAATTCTTTTTGACAAATTACTCGTCACTCCAATATATAAAACTTTGTTTTCTCTGTTTGTCGTAATATAAACACAATACTGTTTCATATTTTTTTTCTTGTCATGCTTGCTGAACTTGTTTCAGCATCTGATTCCTTAGCCTCACAAAATACTACCAGTAACCAAGATTCCTGAAATAAATTCAGGATGACATCCTTATTTTATTCCAACGCTGCCCGTCCCGCACTAATCTCAGCAATTTCTTGTGTGATCTTTCCTTGTCTGATTTGATTGTATGCCAACGTCAAATCTTCGGACATTTCGCCGGCAGCATCAGTGGCGCTTTTCATGGCCACCATGCGAGCGCTGTGTTCAGAAGCAGCTGATTCCAACACGCCATGGAAAAGTTGCATCTCAATCAGACGCGGAAAAATGAATTCCAAAACTTCCTGCGGACTTGGCTCAATCTTATATTCCACTTTTGGTTCGACGAGTCCATATTCTTTGGCCACCACATCCATTTCGGCAATTTGTTTTTCAATGTCGATTTTCGAAATCGGCAAAATTTGACGAATCCGAGTTTGCTGCGTCACGGCGCTGACATAGTCAGTATAAATCACCACAACTTTGTCATATTTTTTGGCCAAATACGCATCCATCACAATTTTTGAAAGAGGCTTGATGTCATTGGCAACTGAAAAATCAGCCCCGTCCGGAAAGGTAGCAATAATTTCTTTGTTTAATTTTCTCACCATCGCCTCACCTTTTTTCCCAATCGTAATAAAATCGATTTTTAGGTCGCGAGAATCCTTGGGGACTAAGTCCCCAATTGGGGATTTAGTCCCCAAGGATTCGATTTTCCTTACACCGATCCTATTAATTGTTAATTTTTCCGGGTTAGCAATTTCTTCTCTGATTTTTTTGGCAATTTGAGTGTTAAATGATCCGCAAAGTCCGCGGTTTGAAGTCACCACAATCATCAACACGTTTTTCACGGGCCGAATTTCCAAAAAACCATGCCCTGAAAATTCTTCGAAGGCTTTGGACAAATTTGTCAGCACGCTCCACGCTGCATGAGCATAGGGCCTGATTGCTAGCACACTCGAAACAGCTCGGCGCATTTTGGCAGCCGAAACCATCTCCATTGCTTTGGTGATTTTTTTGGTGGAATTTATCGATCTGATTCTACGTTTGATGTCTAGAGAGGAGGCCATATATATTTACAGATTTACACGAATTTATTACTGATTTTCACGGATCACGGATTTATTATTAAGAATCATCCGTGATTAGTGTTTATCCGTCAATCATCCGCGTTCATCAGTTTGAGATTACCTTAAGCAAACAAAACAAACTTATTTAGCATAGATATCTTTATAATCAAGAATTGCTTTCTCCAACGCTGCCACCACTTCATCTGACAATTCTTTCTTTTCGGCAATCAGAGTGACAACTTCTTTGGCGGATGAATCGAGATATTTGTGAAAATCTTTTTCCCAATTGCGAACCTCGGAAACTTCCACGTCGTCCACATAGCCATTAGTCAAAGCATACAAAATCGCAACTTGATGCTCAACTGCCATTGGCTGGTATTGTCCTTGTTTGAGAATTTCCACTGATCTTCTTCCACGTTCGATTTGAGCGCGAGTTTTTTCATCCAGGTCTGAGCCGAATTGGGCAAAGGCTTCAAGCTCACGAAACTGCGCCAATTCCAAACGAATTTTGCCAGCCACTTTTTTCATCGCTTTAATTTGCGCTGAGCCCCCCACGCGAGAAACGGAAAGTCCCACGTTCACCGCTGGACGAATGCCTTTGTAGAACAAATCTGATTCCAAAAAGATTTGGCCATCAGTGATGGAAATCACGTTAGTTGGAATGTAGGCTGAAACGTCGCCAGCCTGAGTTTCAATAATCGGCAAAGCCGTCATTGAGCCGCCGCCGAAATCTTCATTGAGTTTAGCACTTCTTTCCAATAGTCGAGAATGTAAATAGAAAACATCCCCAGGATAAGCTTCACGTCCTGGTGGTCGTTTTAAAATCAAAGAGACCTGACGATAAGCCCAAGCATGACGAGAAAGGTCATCAAAAACCACCAACACATCTTCTCCTTTGTCCATGAAATATTCTCCCAAAGCGCAACCTGAATATGGGGCAATAAAAGAAAGTGCCGCACTGTCTGAGGCTCCAGCCACAATGATGGTGGTGTATTCCATGGCGCCTTTCTTTTCAAGTTCGCCCACGATGCGAGCAATCTTGCTTTCCTTTTGACCAATCGCAACATAGATGCATTTCATGTTCTGACCTTTTTGGTTGATGATAGTGTCCACCGCAATGGCAGTCTTGCCAGTTTGGCGGTCACCAATAATCAGTTCACGCTGTCCGCGTCCAATCGGAATCATCGCGTCAATCGCTTTAATGCCAGTTTGCACTGGTTGATGCACTGATTTTCGTGTGATCACACCTGGCGCAATTTTTTCGACAGGATAAAATTTCTCAGCCAAAATGTCACCTTTGCCATCGACTGGAATTCCCAAAGGATTAATCACACGGCCAATCATTTTGTCTGAAACCGGAATCGACAAAACTTTGCCGGTGGCCCGCACTTCATCGCTTTCCTTGATTCCTGTATAGTCGCCAAGGATCATCGCTCCGATTCTATCCTCCTCCAAATTAAGTGCAACCCCAAAAACGCTTCCGTTTTTCTGTGTCGTTCCGTCGCCTTCTGTGTTTTTCTGTGATGTTTGAAATTCAACCATTTCGCTGGCCATCAAATCGGACAGTCCAGAAATTCTGGCAATCCCATCTCCCACCTCAATCACCTTGCCAACTTTTTCAGTTGACACTTCATTCTTGAAACCTTCAATTTGTTTTTTCAATTGCTCGACGATAAAATCTTTATTCATAATGTTTATTTAAGTTTAGTTAAATTTATTTCTTTTATTCCCCACTAAATTACTAATCCTTTACAAATATACTAATTATCCCCACAAATATACAAATCTGCTACAAATCTATAAATGGGAGCTTGTCATTCTGAATTTATTTCAGAATCTACTTTCTTTGTCTCACAACACTGCTCGTAACCGAGATGCTGAAACAAGTTCAGCATGAAATATTTTTTTATTGTGACAATTTTTTTCGAACCTCCTCCTCCATCCGTGGCTTTCCTGGGCCATGAACAGAGCAAGAATTTCGATATCCTCTCCGCTACGATATTCCACTTCGGGTGGGTGCTTGACAAAATTGGGTTTTGGGAGTACAATTTAAAGTTAGTAAAAATCAACGAATTTCAGTAAACATCAACCTTGACAACGAACGGGGGCCACTATGGAAAACAATGTCAAAATACAAGAGTTACAACATGGTGATTTTTTTATCTTTACTAAAGACGTCAAACAAAAGGAACCAGCACCTCTTTATCGAATGCTCTGGGTTAAAGAATCTTTTGAAAGAGTCTCGGCAGACGACTATCCTTTAATTGCAATTCAAACTGTCAAATCTGGTACCCTTGGAACTAGAGTCCCATTAGGTAAAATATCTAATGAAGATGTGATTCGCATTAATGCATAGCCTAAACGACATGCATTACATCCAATTATCCTTTTGGGGAATAGTTGGATGTTTTTTTATCCACCCATTTTTTCAAATCTGCTATCAGCATTTAATTTTTTCAAATTGAAAGCTGAATTGCGTATTTGAATTTCTCTCTTGTGTCATTCTGAACTTGTTTCAGAATCTACTTTCTTTGTCTCATAATACTGCCTGCAATAGAGATGCTGAAACAAGTTCAGCATGACAGCATGACATATTTTCTTTTTTATCTTAGTGTAATCATAAAAATCAGGTGATAATCAGTGGTTCTGATTATTTTACTAAAACCTTTCTCAACTTCTCCAACTGTCCTCCCACACTCGCATCCATAACTTCGTCTCCGACTCTGATCACAATGCCGCCTTTAATGTTTTCATCCGTCACAATTTTCAGTTCAACCTTTTTCGCACCATATTTTCTTTGCACAAAATCTTCGATTTCTTTCAAAACATCTTGTGACACATCTCTGCGAACGCAGACTTCTGTCACAACTATTCCATTTTTACTATTATACAAATCAGAAAATTTTTCCATAATCTTGTCAGCGTTTTTGAGTTGCCCATCTTTTTTGAGCTGCTCGGCAAATTTTGAAACCACATCCAAAACTTCTTCTTGAGATTTATTCTCTGTAAGATCAAAAAGTGTGCTGGCATATTGTAGGGTTGAAATTTTCATAAGTTCTGTCATTCTGAACTTGTTTCAGAATCTGCTTTCTTTATTTCAGTTAATTTGCTGCGTGCGAGATCCTGAAACAAGTTCAGGATGACACATTTAAATTCGAGGCGACATATAAAATTATTTTTCAATCGCATTTTTAATGAGTTGCGCATCTTTTTCTTCATCCATCTTCTCTCCAATCACTTTCCCGGTCGCGGCAATCACCAACTCGGCGATTTGACCTTTGACTTCCTGCATCATCTGATTTTTTTCTTGCTCGATTTTCTTGGCCGAATCTGACAGAATTTTTTCGGATTGATTCTTCGCTTCGGTAATGATTTCCTCCTTGTTTTTCTTGGCAATCTCTTCGGCTTTGGTAACGATTTCCTGAGCTTGCTTGCGCGCCTCAATCAAAACCTGCTTTTCTTTTTCCGCAATTTCCAAAATCTTTTTGCCAGCGCTTTCCGCATCCGCCATGCCTTTTTCAATTTTGTCCGTACGTTCCTGCATCATTTTCAGCACCGGACCATAAGCATAGCGCTTCAGCACAAACAGCACAATGCCGAAGTTAACCAACTGCGCAATGATAAGTTTAAGGTCGATGTGAAAAGTTTTGATAAGTTCTTCCATAATTTTACACTGTTATATTGTTACATGGTTACATTGTTAAAATGCAATACTGCAACACACTAACAATGTAGCAATATAACAATGTAACAATTTTACTTTCTTGTACTATAAAGTTTCTATTCTGGCACCCCATAATTAAAAATGAAATGCCAAGAAGAAACTCTATTTGATTGAAAATGCAATCACCAAGGCGTAGATAGCTACGGCTTCAGCAAAGGCAGCCATCAGAAGCATTGGCACGAAAATTTTTCCGGCAGCTTCTGGATTACGTCCAATTGATTCCATTGCTTTTGAACCAATCATTCCAATTGCGAGAGCTGGGGCAATTGAACCAATCCCGATAGTTAGCGCTTTTGCAAGCATTGTTAGATCCATACTCATTTGTGGCAGACATTATTCATACTTTCTCTCTCTGTGGGGAGGATGAATAGTGTATACCTAAATTATTAATTAATTGTCACATGGTTACATTGTTAAATTGTTAATAAATTTAGCAATGTATCAATGTATCAATATAACAATGTATCAATGTTCTTCCGCAATCGTCGCAATACTCATAAATGCCAGCGTCAAAATCGCAAATACCAATGCTTGAACAATTCCCACGATCAATTCCAAAAACATAAACGGCAGCGGCAGAATAAAAGCAGAAAGTGCCATCATTGAAGCAATTAAAACTTCTCCCGCAAAAACATTGCCAAAAAGTCGAAGACTGAGTGATGCCACCTTGGCAACTTCCCCAATCACCTCTATCAGTCCCACGAATATTTTGATTGGGTTGATCATGAGAATCATAGGATCTTGTTTGATCTTTTTGGGAATTTCCAAAATCGCTTTTAGGTTAATAAACTTGTTGAAATGATTCCAAGCGCCAACTGTGACCACGCCAACAACATGCGACATTACAACTGCAAAAAGTCCAATGGCCAAGGTGGTGTTGAGATCTGCCGTCGCCCCACGCAAAAGTGGCACAAAAACTTTTCCATGCTCGCCGGCTTCCACGAAACCAATTGTACCTACGCCCGGGAAAAGTCCCATCCAATTGCTGACCAAAATAAAAAGAAACAAGGCAAAAACAATTGGAAAGAGTTTCAAAGTTTTTTTGCGGTCACCAGTGACAGAGTCGGCCATATTCAAAGCTTGCTCAAGAATAATTTCAAAAAAATTCACAATGCCTGTCGGTGCAACATGCTTGGCCTTCTTGCGCTTTTTCTGCTTAGCAGCTTTGCCAACCAACACAAAAAAAGTCACCAAAATAACTACCGTGATCCAACTCATGATGAGCGAATTGGTGATGGTGAAATTTCCCACATGCAAAATCGGTTCGGCGAAAAGAGTGGACTCGTGGCTTATTTCTAGGTTGTTAGTATTTTCTGTAGACATTCTCTTATTTAAGAAGCTAATTTATACAAATACGATTTAAATCCTAAATCCTAATTTCCAATTTCCAATAAAGTTCAAAATTCTAAATCCTAAATCCTAGTTTTTGACATTTGTATTTTAGATTTCATTAGTCATTGGAAATTTAGATTTAGGATTTCCTGTTATCGTTTTCAATTTTCTTAAATTCTTTGTTTCCAATAACAATCAAGGCTCCCATGGAAATTACAAATGCCACAGTGGTGCTGAGCAGAAAAAGCCAGGGCTCACTGTGATATTTTCGATCCAACCATTTTCCCACGAAGACCGCAATGATAATCGGGCCACCAATCCAACCACTCAGTTTCAGAAACAATTCCACCCCGGGTTGCCACCACGCGGCTTTTGATTTGTTTTCAATAGCCATAATTCACTATTTTTTAAACTTTCGTAAATTCGCATTGGCTCCCTTGTTCGTAGATTCGTATTTCATTCGTAGTTTCGCATCGGCTTTAAACTTTATCCATTATCTCGCGAAATTGGCTTTACGTCAAGCAAAAATCGGTATTAAGTTCCAGCTATTGACTTTTTGTCCGAAATGTTCTACACTTAAACGTCGTCGCATTGACAAAATCTCCTTGTTTTTGAAAATTGCATCCAGCGTTAAGCCGAAAAAGAACTTGTCGGTTTGATGATGGATGTAGTTTTATTTTTTATTTTTCGAAAAGTTAATCAATAAGGAGCTATCAATGAGCCTCGTAGTCAAATCATTAAACCCTGCAACCAAAAAAATAACGGGTACTTTTTTTCAGTTTAATGATGAATTTGGAAAGTATATATACGATCCAAAGAATAACCCCGCTCCAATTGCGGATAATGTCATTGAACTCATTGCTGAAGAAAAAGATGTTCCAAGAATAGCCGCACTATTCACTTACCAAGGGCAAGTAACTATCCCGATAGCCGAAGGAGGTTTCATCTGGGTTGACGAAATGGCAAGAATGATAATTGCCAACATGCTTATGAAATCGAGCTTTGACTATCTCGCATATTTGCAGGGAAAGCTAAATTCATAAGAGCATTTGTTCTAAAGAGGGCATAGCATCAACATTTTGCTGTGCCCTCTTCTTTTTATCCAAAAATATTTTTCTCTTTTCAAGCCCACCACCACCAAACCCGCCAACGAAATCATGGCGGTTTTTTCTTGCGAAAAAAATTTTTTTACATTTCTTGCAACATAAAATGTTCAGCAACCCAGCACTACCATATGTAGTTGTATGGTAAAAATTAATTTTCATTAAATTAACCAATTTGATATTTCTTTCAATGAGTTCCCTCTACCATATATAGTCGAATGGCAGAAAAAAGCTAAGTCAGATTTGCAACAAACCCTAATTTTTTCATAATTTTCTCCCCAACCAAATCTGACATTCACTTTGATACTCGAAAGTATCAAAGTGAATGTCACAAAGGTTAAAAGGCAAAAGATACTTAAAAAATAGAAAAATAACATTGTAAAAATGAAACTTGCCAAGAAAAAATAAGGTGTTAGAATGAAATTAGCAATATGTCTGTTCTTTTCCAAGAACTTTCGACTAATCAACGGATTAGTACAACGGGAGTTTACCAGAACAGGCACTATTAAAAGAAGGGCAAGAGTAGAAGTGGAAAAATTCTCAACGCATTTATTTTCCACCAACCGCTCTTAGCCCTTCTTTCCACTTTTAAATGTCAAAAAAACAAGTTGCCCCCGAAAGAGTGCGACTTTTTTATTTTTTCGAAATTTACAAACCAAGAATTTCTTTGGCATTTTGCGAAGTTATTTTTGCAACTTCTTCAATTGAAATGCCTTTGACGTCGGCGATTTTTTGCGCAACGTGATTGACAAAAAGCGGCTCATTGCGAGTTCCTTTTTCAAGAGGACGCGGAGTCAGATAGGGGCAATCAGTTTCCAGCACGATGTTTTTCAAATCAACTTCCTTAATCAAGCGATCATAGCCATCGCCATAGGTAATAATCCCATTGAGTCCAAGATTGTAACCAAGCGCAATAAATTTGTTAGCGGTTTTATAAGAACCAATAAAGCTATGCACAATTCCTTTCTTGGTAACTGGAAAATTAGTTAGTATTTCTAACAAATCCGCATATGCGTCCCAGCAGTGAAACATCATCGGCTTTTGCACCTCATTTGCAAGCTGAATAAATTTTAGTAAAGTTTCTTTCTGCAAATTTTTCAAAAAATCAATATCGTCCCCTTCTTCAAAATGATGATAATCCAAACCGACCTCGCCAATTGCTATCGTTTTTTCATCGCGCGCCAAATCAAGATATTTTGCATAGTCAAAAGTTTCTCCAACCGTTGGAATTTCCCTGCCCGCCGAAGAGGCGGACTCATCTTCTTCATCAATTTCCCATGGGTCTTGGTGAGTGAAACTGCCTTTTTTCAAGTGCACAGGATGAATTCCGATAGCTGCGTAGACTCCTCCGGCTGAAAACTTGGGGACTAAGTCCCCAAGTGGGGACTTAGTCCCCAAGTTTTCAAATTTGTGCGCATATTCCACTGCCCTTTTGCTAGTGGAATACTGCGAACCGACATTAACCACATTCATTCCATTTTCAAGCGAGCGACGCAGAACTTCTTCTCCGTCGTCTTTAAAAGCATTGAAATTAACGTGGGCGTGGGTGTCGAAAAACATTAGACGTGGAACGTGGAACGTAAAACTTGGAGCGTGTTTCGAATTCCACGTTATGCGTTTTGCGTTGCACGTTTTGCGCTTATTTTATTCGTTGAAAAAGTGATTCAATAGTTTTGGTTTCGAGAGCGGTTTTTATCTTGTAAGCAGTTTTTGGTAAAAATGCAGCGAGCAATTCAGCAATCAAAGTAAGGTCTGCCAGTAATTTCTCCATGACTTCGGCAAATTTTTTTTGATCAGATTTTGCAAGTTCCCAAGGTTTGTTATCTTCAATAAATTTATTATCCTGCCGAACAATATTCCAAACACATTCCAAAGCTTTGCCAAATTCCATCTTGTTTGTAAAGTCAGAAAAATCAACAGCCAATGGATTTGCTGCTGACTGAGGATTTTCATTGCCTTGCAGGCTGTTACTAAGCTTGATGATTCTTGAAACAAGATTTCCCAACCCATTGGCCAAATCGGCGTTGTATTTTTCAGTCAGACGCTCCCAAGTGATATCCATATCTTCGCCAAAATTTCCACCACTAAGCAAAAGATAGCGAGTGCCATCAATACCGAATTTTTCCACCATCTCAACCGGACTGATTACATTGCCAACACTTTTGCTCATCTTTTGCCCATCAACTGTAATGAAGCCATTGATGAAAATTTGTCTTGAAGGCTCAATGCCAGCAGACAGCAGCATTGATTGCCACATCGCAGATTGTTGGCGAAGGTTATCCTTCCCGGCCAATTGCACAACCGGCCAAATTCCATTGAATTTTTCCATATCAGTTGGCCAACCAATCGCACTGACATAATTTACCAATGCATCAAACCAGACATACATCACATGATCCGGGCTACCTGGAACCTCAATTCCCCACGGCATTTTTTCTTTCAAACGTGAAATTGAAAAATCCTCCAAACCGCCAGCGACAAAATTTCTAATCTCCTTCAAACGATTTTTTGGCAAAACAAAATCAGGTTTTTTTTCATACAAATCCAAAAGCTGTTGTTGATATTTCGAAAATCTAAAGAAATGATTTTCTTCTTCAATGATTTCCAATTGCGCATTTGGATGAAGTGGACATTTTCCTTCTATCAATTCAGAATCAGTTTTTTCCAATTCACATCCGACACAGTATTTTACTTTATAGGCTTTAGTGTAAATGTCGCCTGACGCTTCGCATCTTTTCCAAAATTCTTGTGCAGCCAAGACGTGATGCTGGTCAGTGGTACGAATAAAATTATCCCAGCTAAGATCTAGAATCTCTTTCATTTTTTTGAAATTTTCGGCTTGCTGCGTAACGTAATCCTGCACATCTATTTTTAGCTCCTGCGCTTTGCGATAGAGCTTCAAACCATGTTCATCAGTTCCGGTGTTAAAAAAAACTTCTTTTCCGAGTTGACGATTAAAACGCGCCAACACGTCAGCTTCAATTATCTCCATTGCAAAACCAGCGTGCGGCTGAGCATTTACATATGGTAGGGTTGTGGTGATGTAAAATTTATCCATTTCGTTTAAGCTTCTTGAGCTACTTAAGCGACTTAATAGCTACTCAATTACTGATTAATTTATCATAATTCTTTACAAAATAAAGGATGTTATTATAATAGTTTTTTGCAGTGGCGTCATTGTCAGGAGATGCGCCATAATATTTGGTTACCATTTTTTTTATCGAAGAAGAATTGGTTGATGTTCCTCCAGCATTTTTCACTTTGATTGCGAGTGCCATAGCTCCATCGGTTAGATTCCATGGATCAGGATTTGAGTGTCCGGTATTGGCGGCAACTTGAGATTTATAACTATTCCAAGTGTCAGACATAAACTGGGCAGCTCCCATTGCGCCTCCTTGATTTGGTCCAGCCTTGGAAAAAGGAATGGTACATGAAACTTTTTTACTTTCACTATAATTTAAATCTTGTACAATTTTTTTGAACAAATCCCAACGCTTATACAATGTGACTATAGAAACTTGATATTTCTTTCCATACTTTTTATATCCAGCAACTGAGACTTTTTCGACATCTTTATATGTACATTGCCCAACATTCTTGCCACGACCAGACTCTTGCGTAAGAAATGCAAACAAAATCCCGTTAGGAACACCTGTTTTTTTATTTGCATATTCGATAGCGTCCTTAATATCTTTTGCATTATATGACTCACCAGTTACGGTATTAAGATCATTTTGTAATTCTGTTAATTTTTGTTTCAATTCAGCTATGGTTGCTTCTTTTTCAGCGATATCCCCTTGAACGTTAACTTGATCAGCAATTAAACCTTTCTGTTGAACAACGGTTGCGTTCAAAACCTGTTCATTTTTATGCTTAGCCTCTGCGAGTTGTGCCTTGTCTTGATCAACTTGAGTTTTTTTAGAATTTATGTCATCAATAAGGCCAACGATTTTTTCATCCAAGGTGCCAAAATGTTCATCCCCACTCATTAACTCAGAGAAATTTCCATCCGAAAGCAGCATACTCAAAATTGGTTTATTTTGAATGTAGTATGTTTGTTGAATAAAATTTTTCAACATTTCCTGCTGAAGCGCAATGTGATCATTAAGGTTTTTTATCTCCTCTTCTTTGCGAGAAATATTTGTCGCAGTCTCTGTTATCACTGACTTTGTAGTGGTAATTTTTTTCTGAACCACCCCAACCGACTGCTGAATTTGACCAAGACTTTTTTGCAAATCTGCCTTTGCCTTGTTTGCTTTGTCTATTTTTTTCTGCAAATCCGACATATTCTTTATAGTATCCTGCTTGGCAGCATCAATTTCAGCTTGCTTGGCAGCCGCATCTGCAGCAGCCTTGTCAGCTGCTACCTGTTGATCAGGTGTAAGTGTTTTTGCGCCAACGCTCAAACTCCAAGATGAAACCTGACCCGCAATAAAAGCAGGAGCAACAAATGCCCAAACTAAAATAAACGCTAATTTTGATATTTTTTTGTTCATTTATCTTGATTTTTTATTCACCTATGTTAATTCTAGCACGCAGAGCCGTATATGCAAGACTTAAAATTTCAGAGCAACAAAAAGACAAGGATTTCTCCTTGTCTTTTTGAAAATAGTTTGTTTTTTTGAAAAACTACTTGATTGAAATTTCAAGTGCGTCAGTATTTTTGTTAACTGTGATACTAACTGCAGCCCCTGTTTTTAAAATACTAAGGTTTCCCATTTTACCATCAACACTTTTAACTGGAGTAGCTGCATTGATGTTAACAGCGGCACCTTTGCCATCAGCAAGTTCAATGTAAACTTGTTTTTCATTTATGGAGCGAACTTTCCCTGCTATTACCTGCGGTGGAACTTGAGGAACTGCTGTTGTGGCAACTGGAGTTGTTGCTACTTGTTTGACAGCTTCAGTATTAATAGGAGCTACCGGTTGTGGAGCTACAGCTGTTGGTTGACTTTGTTTAACAAGATAGGCTCCGATGATTATGATTACAGCAATGATTGCAATTAGAGCAATTAGTTTGTTTTTTTGATTCATTTTTTTGTATTGTTAACTTGCGATAATTTACGCAAGTTAAGATTTTATTTATTTATTTATTTATTTATTTATCTTATGGCTTAGTTTCGATAGTTCCACCCAGAGTAGCTCCAATCGGACAACCAGGACATTTTCGAGTTTCGGTTGGCAATGGTGTTACGCGACAAGTGTTGATTGTTGGGCAGGCCTTCGGATTGAAACAACCACTCAAGTCTTGTCTGGTACAGGAAGCTTTTACTGATGGGATGGTTCTTCCGCATTCAGATGCTGTGCAAAATCTGTCTACTTTATCGCAAGTATCGGTTGTGGAAAAATTTGCGAGCTTTGTTCCCGGGGCGCCATGGCAAGTTGTTGGAGAGCCATTGTCGCTAGCTTTACAAATATCAGCTGTGTTACAAGTACAATTTTTTGTGCCAGGGACTATAGAAGTGCCATTGTCACAAGTATCAGTAGTGCAAGTGCTTGCTGCGCAATTAGGGTCACAGCTCATAGCGCCAGGAACCCAAGCAAGGCTGTTGTGGCAGGTTTTAGTAGTGCAGGTGTTGTCAGCGCAGTGATTATCGGCACAAATCAAAGTACCGGGAATCCAGTCACCGAGATTATTGGCACAGGTTGTAGTGCTACAAGTTAAAGCTGCGCAAGAGTTATCAGGAACACAATTTTTTGTTCCTGGAACATTTTCAAGGCCATTATCGCAAGTTGTAGTGGTGCAGGTACCAGCAGCACAATTGTTATAACAGGACTGAGTATTGCAAGCTTGTGAAGATGGACCAGAGCAGGAGGCTCCCCCACCAGCAGGAGCTGGGTTCGTGCAAGTTCTTGCTTGAACTCCGCCTCCACAGGTTTTACTGCAAGTGCTCCAACTAGACCAATCCCCATCAACAAAAACATTCACATTGACAGTCTTTGAGCTTGAATCTCCATACCCGCTACAAGTAAGTGTGTATGTTTTTGATGATGTCAGGGGACCAGTTGATTCAGTAAAATCCTTCTTTGGTCCCTCTTCCTGCTTGATTCCGCTCCAATCACCAGAGGCAACACAGGAGGTGGCATACAAATTATTCCATGCAAGCGTTACACTTGATCCACTGGGAATACTAATTGAAGATGGCGAAGAACCATTAACCACACACATTGGCTGGGAACAAGAAAAACCACAAGTATAAACAGGGACGCATAATCCCTGAGTAGCCGAAAGCTCAGTATGTGGCAAGATGTTATTTTCAACATCAAAATAAAGCATCGTTCCACCAGCACAATCTAATTCTATAATTACACGCTCAGTCCCGGGAAGATTAATTGTTTGAGACCCATTAGTGCCTTTTGACCCTTTCCATGGATGTGAAGCGTATTCAACTGCAGTATTAGCATTTGTTATTTTGCCACTACATGAAATCGCGCCAGGAACATTCCAGCTTAAATTTACCGGTTTTCCAGAACCTTCAACGGAACATAATTCAGAAGGTTCAGAACTATCAGCCGTATAATCTTCAACATCTTCAAGACCACAAAGGAGATCTGTTCCAGAAACTGGAGCAATAGTCATACTTCCAGTTGAAGCCGCCTGAGCAATATTTTCACCGGGCAACACTGAAAAAAATACGCCCACCAAAAACAATGACATTATTAAACAAAATTTAACAATCTTTTCAGCACGCATAATTTTTTTGTTTATTTTTTTAAAAGTTTAATTCCCTTTTCATGTTTTTATAATACCACAAAAACAGAATGCAACAAAATGAAAGTTATCCACAGACAAGTTGCTGCACAAAAAAAACAAGGAAAAAATCCTCGTTTTTTTGAAATTCAAATTTTCACAATATTATTTCTTCTTTTCTTCAACAGCAGGCGCAACTTCTTTAACTACGCCGGCAACTTTGGTGACATCTTCTTCCACTTTATTATTGAGTCCATCCATTTCAGCTTCAGTGCGCGGAGCAGCCACAAGAGCAATCACCGCGTCATCTTCAAGCAAAATTTCCACCAATTCTGAAGTTTTTAAATCAGCAATTGTGATGTGGTCTTCAAAAGTTGTAAGTTTTGACAAGTCGATCACGAATTTTTCTGGAAGATTTGCTGGCAAACATTTAACAGAAACTGCATCCATGTTTTTAATCAAAACTCCGCCGTGAGCTTTGACAGCTTCCGATTCTCCAATAAACTCTAGTGGAATTTCAGTTTCAACTTCTTCTTTCATATTGACTTGGAAGAAATCAATATGAGAAACTTTCCCACTTCTGTGATCATGCTGAAGTTCATGAATAAGCACGCTAAGTTTTTTTCCGCCAACTTCCAATTCAATCAAAGCGCTTTCTCCAGCCTTGCTATGCACTCGAGAGAATTCAAGATCATTAATCCACAAATTTTGCGCAGCAATTTTGTTTCCATAAATGACAGCAGGAACCTTATTTTCCTTCCTAAATTTAGCAACTTTTTTTCCAACTATATCTCGAATATCCGCTTTAAGCGTTATTAATTTGCTCATTTTTTCATGTAACATTAAGCATGTAGCACATAGCACAGGTCACGAATCAAATGGCAAGTTTCGTGTGTTTAAGCTATTTGTTATATGTTGTATGTTGTATGTCTTATGATTATTTAACTCCCGATAGAATAGCAGTAATTCAAGAAAATGTCAAACCCAAGTCTTGTCCAATACAGAATGACCCCTCAAATGGGTTTCGGTTTCTAACGCAGAATGACCCCCGAAAGAGGGTCACTCGCTTAGATTGCGGATAATGTCTACAATAGTGGTGTATGAAAATCACTATGGAGACCGACCG
>CAISKQ010000044.1 GCA_903885965.1 uncultured bacterium | reverse complement strand
GCTCTAAAACTCAAAAAGGGGCTGACATGTTGAGCATCATTTATTCGGTAGTGATGTCTCTTTGGAGAAAATCTAAACAAGATTTCTTTGGCTTATACAACCAGGCATTGATGCCTGTTGGGGGTCAGTGAGGAGTTACCAAACAAAAAATTGACTTATTTTTCAAGATATGATAGATTGTTGAATCTTTTTATTGCGATATCAGGGCTTATGCGCTTGTTCTCAAATTCCTAGAGCACAATTTCCTTTCTATAAGGGTTTCCATTGATCTACTTCGAGCATTACTTGCAAAAAAAGTCAGCTATAGGTAACTTTCTATCAAACGCATAGGTCCTAAACGCAGCAGAGCAAAAAGCAACACGCTCTTTAAAAATTTAGTTTTGAATTTTATTTTTTTTGAAAAGATTCAAGTCAACAATTCAATAAAGGGAAACCACAATGGGAACAGCAGTAGGTGGAATCAAAAAAACGACCGCGGTCACCATCAAGCTAACCGCAAAAGAAGCGCGAAAAATCTACAAAGAAGGCGGTGTAATAAAAAACAACCTTGATGAAACCTACTGGCTTTCATCAACAATTTCCTGCATGTCTTTCGGTGAAACCCCTAAAGAAGTGCGCGAAAATAACATTCCACCATTTGATCTTTTCAATGAATGGTCAACTTCCGTACTTGGAGTGGACTAATTTTTCAAAAAATAATTTAACAGTCTAGTAATAAACTAGTCACACCAGCAAGGGCAACGCCAGATTCAATTCGATCTAGCGTTGCCCTTTTTCCATATTTAAAAGCACACTCATATTTAAATAAGAAATCGGTTATTAAAATATTGTTCGTACTTTCTACATCATACAAAATACATTATACTATCTACATATGGATAGTCTTCGAAAAAAAACTTCGCCGCAATTAATAAGAAACTCGCCCGAAAGGCTGGTTTTTTCTGAAGCAAAAAAACCACAAAAAGATGTGCTCTTTATTTCTCATCAGGAATCGCAAGCGCTGGATAAAAAATATGAAAAAAGATTCAGTAAAGGAGAAAGGATTAGAAAAATATCCCTGTTTGTTTTTGCTTTTTTGATTATAGTTTTAGTTTCGTATTTAGGATATTTTTCTTGGAAAACAATCACGATAGCAAACAAAATGCGCAACTTGCAAAATTCGCGGCCATCAACATTGGCCCAGGATATGCGCGCAATTATTTCACCCATTGTGCCAACTGTCTCGACGCCACTTAAGGGAGAAGATATTGGTCGCATTAACATTCTACTGCTAGGAGCTGCCGGAAAGCACAATCCTGGAGGTAATTTGACCGACACTATCATGGTTATGAGCATTGATACGAAAAACAAAAAGGTTGCGCTTCTTTCACTTCCCCGCGACCTCTATGTCAACATTCCAAACACTCAAATGTTTACAAAAATAAATAGTCTCTACCAAATAGGTTTAAGCCAAAACATTGGAATCGGACCGATAAAGGAAACGGTTGAAAAAATAACCGGAATCGCAATCAACTATTATTTAGCTGTAGATTTTGATGGTTTCAAAAAAATAATAGATGACATCGGCGGAGTCAATGTCATTTCCGAGCGTGATTTGTATGATACCAGCTATCCTGGACCAAATTATAGCTATGAGACTTTCTCGCTCAGTAAAGGTTTCCATACACTTGATGGAAAAGTAGCACTTCAATATGTTCGTGAGCGTCACAGTGATCCCGAAGGAGATTTCGGCAGGGCCAAGCGGCAGCAGCAAGTTATTCAGGCGGTCAAGAGTAAACTTTTTTCAATGGGAACTTTTTTCAATGCCGGCAGACTTAATGACATCTTGAATACACTTGGTGACAACATCAAAACAGACATCTCACTCGAAGAAATTGGAAGCTTCATCAATCTGAGCAAAAACGTTGATACTCAAAACATCAACAACGTAGTTGCTGATGCGTGGAAACCAGATAGCTTGCTCAAAGTTTCGCACGTTGCCGTCGGAGACGTGATGGCATTCATTTTACTGCCAAGAGTTGGAAACTATAGCGAAGTCAAAGATTTGGCACAAAATATTTTCAACCAAGCGGAGTTAAAAAAGAGAGAGCAATCAATTACTGATGAAAAAGCCAGCATCGTAATCATCAATCGAAGCAGTGACAATCAGCTAGCAAATAAAGTTAGGAAATTGCTCACGGATAATCTTAATTTAAAAAATGTTCGCATCGGGCAAGAAATAAACAAGGATGCTCTTTTCAATAAAACGACTGTGAGTGACAACTCTAGCGGTTCAAAAATTTTCACAACAGATGAACTCATCAAAAAACTGCCAGCAGTACTTTCGACGCAAGACAATTCCGAAACAACCTCCAAGGCTGACCTCGTCGTCACCTTAGGCGAGGATCTGGTTAGCGCCTACAAGTTTGAAACAGATTCAATTGAGGATTATAATAAAGCACAAGACAGTCAGTCGAATTTTGATTTCACGAGCCAATAACACATAACATAAAACATACAACACGTAACATACGAAATGCATTTTTGCTTTATGTTCCATGTTTCATGTTCCATACTAAATATGCATTTAATCATCGCTCTTGGAAATCCTGGCCAGCAATATGAAAACACTCGGCACAATGCAGGTTTTCTAGTTTTAGACGAACTACAGAAAAGTTTAGGCTTTTCACAATTTGAAAAAAATTCTAAATTCGATGCGCTCATTTGCGAAAAAAATTTAGATGGCGAAAAAATTATTCTGGCCAAACCCCAAAGCTTCATGAACCGAAGTGGCGAAGTTGTCAGAAAAATTATGGACTTTTACAAAATACCAAAAGAAAATTTATTAGTTTTGCATGATGATTTAGACATAAACATTGGAGCTTTCAAAATCTCTACTGACTCCTCAGCAGCAGGACACAATGGTGTCCAAAGCGTCATCGACAATCTCGGCAGCCAGCAATTCAAAAGAATTAGAATTGGGATTGAAGGAAGTGAAAAGAAAAAAGACCGGATTATCCCTGGTGAGGTTTTTGTGCTGCAGGACTTTTCAGTGGAAGAATTAGGGGCTATTAAGAAGTTGGCAGAAGAAATTGAAAAAGAAATTTAGATCCTACGAAATTACGAATAGCATACAAAAGTACAAAAATACAAAAAATTTCATGCATCCCTTTCGTATTTTTGTACTTTTGTAATAATTTTGTAATTATGTAGGATAATAAAATGAAGTATCTTAATGCCCTTCTCACCATCGACGGAGTGGGCAATCAAAAAATTTCACTGCTTCTCAATCATTTCGAAACTGCTCAGCAAGCCTGGGAGGCCAGCGCAGCCGAACTGGTTCAGGCTGGTCTGCTTCCAAAGCTTGCTGATTTAATTGTGGAAAAAAGAAAATCAATTAACCCAGATGAACTATGGGAAAAAATAAACAAAGAAAATATTAAACTCATCACAATTCAAGACGAAGACTATCCGGAATTACTGAAACAAATTCCTGCCCCTCCCTACCTGCTGTATGCCAAGGGAAATTTGGATTGTCTCAAAATGCCAATGATTTCCATTGTGGGATCGCGAAAATTCACGCCCTATGGTCAGCAAATGACCACTAATTTTGCAAAGGAGCTTTCTCAGGCTGGTTTTTGCATCGTCAGTGGCCTAGCCCTTGGCATTGACGCTATCGCCCATTGCGGAGCTTTGGATGCTAATGGCAAGACTATCGCTGTCTTGGGCAATAGCTTGGATGATATCAACATCTATCCACGCAATAATTTCGCCTTGGCTCAAGAAATTATCGCCAAAGGTGGACTGCTTCTGAGCGAGTTTCCCGTGCCAACTCACGCCAACGTGGGAACTTTTCCCATGCGCAATCGCATTGTGGCTGGACTTTCCTATGGCACGCTCGTAACCGAAGCAGCGCAGGAAAGCGGAAGCCTTATTACAGCTAATTTTGCCGTGGAGTTTAACCGTGAAGTTTTTGCTGTGCCAGGAAACATTTCCTCGCTTCAATCAGAAGGTGCCAACAATTTAATCAAAAAAGGTGCCAAAATGACAACTAGCATCAGTGATGTTTTGGAAGAAATCAGATTTCAAACTCAACCCCAGCAAATTCCAGCGGCAGCCTTAATTGAGCTTAATGATGAAGAGGAAAAAGTTATGCATATTCTATCAACTGAGCCGACTCACATTGACATAATACATAAACTGACTAAACTGGAAACATCGACCATCTCTGGAATTTTAGTGGTGCTCGAGATAAAAGGAGCCATTAAAAACATTGGCGGGCAAAATTACATCAGGCTTTAGGCTTTATCCCTGTCTACCAGCAGGTAGGTTTTCAGCTTTTTAGAAAAAATTTAATTATAAAAACTAAAACATATAGCATATAACATATAACAAACGATACTAATTTTGTATTTTTGTTACATGTCACATGTTACATGCGATTTGACAAATGAAGCTTATCATAGTGGAGTCGCCGACTAAGGCAAAAACAATTTCAAAATTTTTAGGCAAAGGCTTTTCCGTAAAGTCTTCTTTTGGTCATGTGCGAGATTTGCCAAAAAGTGACATGGGCATCGATATTGAAAAAGATTTCGCCCCACACTATATCACCCCGCTGAAAGCTCGACCGAAAGTGGCAGAATTAAAACTGGCTGCAGAAAAAGCTACTGAGATTATTCTGGCATCCGACGAAGACCGTGAAGGAGAGGCTATTTCATGGCATCTAGTTGAAGCACTAGGTCTGGAAAAGAAAAACAAGAAGCCTTATAGTCGTATCGTTTTTCATGAAATTACCAAAACTGCCATCCAGCATGCACTTGAAAATCCCCGCACCATCGATTTGAATTTGGTTGATGCGCAGCAAGCCAGGCGCGTGTTGGATCGCTTAGTTGGTTATGAACTTTCACCTTTCCTTTGGAAAAAAATTCGCCGCGGCTTAAGCGCCGGACGCGTGCAATCTGTAGCACTTCGCCTCATCGTTGAAAGAGAAAAAGAAATTGAAAAATTTGCCAAAGAAGAATTTTGGACCATTGGAGCACGCCTCAAAAAAGAAGGTGATAAGATTGAGTTTGACTGCAACTTGCTCGAGTGTGGCGGCGAAAAAATTGACCAATCTATCACCCTGAAATTATTTGCCGGAGATTACAAAACAAAAAAAACAACCATCCTGTCAAAAGAAGATGCTGATGCAATCACTAGCGATTTAAAAGCAGCTACATATAGCGTCACTGACATTGTCAAAAAAGAAACTTTTCGAACTCCACCTGCGCCACTGACGACCTCTACCTTGCAACAAGCGGCAATTTCCACACTTGGCTGGAGTGCCAAGCAAACGATGATGACTGCTCAAAAACTTTACGAGCTTGGACATATCACTTATATGCGAACCGACAGCTTAAATCTTTCACTAGAGTCGCTGATGGCTTGTCAGAAAACTATTACCAAGGAATTTGGCAAAGAATATGCATTGGAAAGTCCGCGCTATTTCAAAAATAAATCAAAATCAGCCCAAGAAGCTCATGAGGCAATCAGGCCGACTTTTCCCAACATCCTGCCTGAGGAGTTAAAGGCTTCGCTTGATCCAGGTCAATACAGACTATATCGCCTAATCTGGAATCGCACTATTGCTTGCCAGATGCAAAATGCTAGACTTAATTCTGTTAAAGTTGACATTGGAGCCAAGGCTGCCAAAAATGAATATCTCCTGCGCGCTAACGGATCTACAATCGTGTTTGATGGATTCTTGAAAATCTATGGAGAAAAATCAAAAACGGCTGAAACTTTTTTGCCAGATTTAAGTGTTAGAGATGCGCTCAATCTTGTTAATATTATCGGCTTACAGAAATTCACTCAATCCCCACCTCGCTACAATGAAGCAACTCTCGTGAAAGTTCTGGAAGAAAATGGCATTGGTCGTCCATCAACTTATGCACCAACAATTTCAACGGTCATCGAAAGAAAATACATCGATAAAAATGAAGAAAAACGCCTTTATCCGCTTGAAATAGGAACACTGGTAAGTGACCTTCTTGTGGAACATTTTCCCGAAATTGTTGGGATTGAATTTACTGCCACAATTGAAAAGGATTTTGATGAAATAGCCGAGGGAAGCAAAGGCTGGGTTCCGGTAATCCGAGCTTTCTATGAACCATTCCACAAAAACCTGGAATCAAAAACTGAAACGGTCAAAAAAGAAGAAGAAAAACTTGGTCGCAAATGTCCGCTTTGCGAGGGTGAATTAGTCCTCAAATTTGGACGTTTTGGAAAATTCATCGCTTGCTCAAATTATCCAACTTGCAAATACACCGAGAAAACTGAGACCGAAAAGAAAGAAGACGAAGAAAATTCCGGCATCATTTGCGACAAATGCGGCGCTCCTATGGTGGTTAAACGTGGTAGATTTGGAGCTTTTCTAGGCTGCAGTAAATATCCAGAGTGCAAAAACATCCTTAACATTGAACAAAAAACTGGGGTCAAATGTCCAAAATGCCAAGTCGGCGACGTGATAGCCAGAAAATCCAAAAAAGGTAAAATGTTTTACGGCTGCAATAAATATCCCGCTTGCGACTTCGTGATGTGGAACAAGCCAACTGGCGAGCCTTGCCCCAAATGCTCTCAACCCCTGGCCTTTGCCTCCAAAGGCAAAATCAAATGTTCCAACAAAGATTGTGGGTTCGAGAAAGATGGAGAAATGAAAGACTAACTTATTAGGCTTTGGCCCCGAATAGAGTCCGCCACGAGGTAAACTTCATCAGCTTATAGCTTTTAGAAAATACATACCCCCCCAGTCCGGCAAACACTTTGATACTTTCGAGTATCAAAGTGTTTGCCACTAAAGGAATTTAGACAAAAAAAATACGTAACTAACTACGTAATTTTTTTGTTATCACTTTTCCATTTTCATAGTTACTGATTACTAGACCTGTTGCATTTTAAGCAATAATGTTAAAATTTAGTTATCTTAAAAACAAATACAAAAACCAATGATAAACATCCAGCGGGTATTTAAAAGCCCTAGAACCATGTCAGCCTTAACAGGAGTAACACCTACTGAATTT
>CAISKQ010000043.1 GCA_903885965.1 uncultured bacterium | reverse complement strand
GCTCTAAAACTCAAAAAGGGGCTGACATGTTGAGCATCATTTATTCGGTAGTGATGTCTCTTTGGAGAAAATCTAAACAAGATTTCTTTGGCTTATACAACCAGGCATTGATGCCTGTTGGGGGTCAGTGAGGAGTTACTAAAAACTAATGTAGCAAACCCTAGGGAAATGACGTTAATAAATTGATAACTCTCATGAACTTTTTTGCCTCTACATAGCGATAAAACAAAAATGTGACTTGTGCGATTCATGAGTATGCCTTAATATTAGTAAAAGTAGTCTTAAGATTTTTACCTCTTATCTTTATGAATAAAACAAAACAATCCATCTGTATTATTGGTCTAGGTTACGTGGGTCTACCATTAGCTGTTCAAAGTGCACTCAAAGGATATACCGTTTATGGCCTTGAAAATGACATGCAAAAGAATGAACTTATCAACGCCGGCAAAAGTCCAATCAAAGAAGCTTTCTTGGAAATTAATCTTCCAAAAGTAAAAATAATTGCCACCAATGATCCTTCTGTCATTAAAAAGTCAGATGTTGTAATTATGTGTGTCCCAACTCCAATTGATGAAATGTATATGCCAGACTTGGAACTTGTCAGAATAGCCACTAAAACAATTACTGAAAATTTCAACCCTGGACAATTAGTAGTCATTGAATCAACAATCAACCCTGGCGTTTGCGAAGAAGTTATCGAACCAATTTTTGCTAAAGCTGGCTACGTTGTTGGTAAAGATTATGAGCTTGCACACTGCCCAGAAAGAATTGACCCAGGTAATGAAAAATGGAATGTCACAAATTTACCAAGAGTAGTTGGGTCATTTACCGAGAGTGGATTAAGTATTGCTCAAAAATTTTATGAAACCATCATCGATGCTGAAATAAAGCCAATGAAATCAATCCGTGAAGCAGAAGCCGTGAAAATCATGGAAAACTCTTTCCGAGATGTCAACATTGCGTTTGTTAACGAATTGGCAAAATCATTTGACCGACTCGGGATTGATATAGTCGATGTCATCAAAGGTGCCTCAAGCAAATTTTCCTTCATGCCCCATTGGCCAAGTTGCGGGGTTGGCGGACATTGCATCCCGGTTGATCCATATTACCTCATTGAAAGAGCCAAGGCCTCGGGTTTTGATCATGAATTCTTGAAGATTGCTCGCAAGATCAACAATTCTATGCCGGAATACACAGTAGAACTAATGCAAGACGCACTGAACAAAGTAAAGCTCCCACTTAACGGAACAATAGTTGGACTTTTGGGAATTTCCTATAAGGCTAACATTGCTGACCTGCGAGAATCACCTTCACTACAAATTATCAAACATCTTGAAAAACATGGTGCCAATGTTATAACCTTCGATCCTCATACGCCAACGCATTCAACCGAAAAATCACTAGATGAAATTTTGAAAAAATCGACAGCCATCATTATCGCAACAGATCATAAAGAGTTCAAAGATATCGACCCTGTAATTTTCAAGGAACATCAAATTCAGGTTATCATCGATGGCAAAAATTGTTTAGACAAGCTTGAAATCGAAAAAAATGGTATACTATACAAAGGAATCGGGAGATAATTATTAGTCCCTCAAGTCAAAAGTCCCTCAAGTCAAAAGTTAGAAAAAACTTTGCAGGCTTTATAGACTTTATAGACTTTCAACTTTTCCATGTTTCATCTACTGAAATTTATCGTTTGGATTGCTGGCATCCTCACAATTGCATATTTTGCACTTCCCTATTTTGGCTATGAATTGAACATCAACTATTTCAATGAGAGTAAAGGTGCTTGCCAACAAAGATTAAATGATTGTTCGAAAAATCTCGTTGCACATGGAACGCAAAACGTAAAATGCGATTTTAAATGTGTTAATCCTGGGCTAATTATTAAAAAGAAATAGCAATGAAACTTATTGTAAACATTCCAGCATATAATGAGGAAAATGACATAGGTCTAACAATACAAAAAATAAAGAAAAGTTTTGATTTGGATTTTTATTCAAAATTAGGATCTCAAATTACAGAAAAAATTATTCAAGTTGTTGACGATGGGTCATCTGACAATACAGCCGCGGTTGCAAAATCAGCAGGGGCAGATATTGTTGTTTCCTACAAACCAAATCGCCGACTTGCTTATTCCTTTAAACGGGCCGTAGAAAGTTGCCTTGAAAACGACGCTGATTTGATGGTGAATATTGATGCCGACGGACAATTTAATCCGGATGATATTCCAAAACTTTTAACTCCAATTTTGGAGGGACACTACGACATGGTCATCGCCAACAGGTTTAGCCACCTTACTGCGAAGGATATTCCCTGGGTAAGAAGTTTTCTAAATCGATTTGCAGCTTCGGTTGTAGGTTTTTTTCTAAATTACAAAACCGATGACCTTACCTGCGGATTTCGCGCTCACAATCGTGAAACATTACTTCGATTCAACCTTACCAATGTCAACTTCACCTACACACAAGAAACCATCATTGATGCCATAGGAAAAAACCTAAAACTCAAATGGGTACCAATCCAAGTGACTTATTTTGCAAATCGAGAGCCAAAAATAACTAAATCTATTTGGAAATTCGTTAATAATGGTTTTAAAATCATTATTAAGGCTGTGCGTGATGTACGCCCAATGAAATTTTTTGGCATTCCAGCTTTATTTTTGATTTTGATTTCAGTTGGCTTTTTCCTTTATTTTATGGGTTTATATTTTCAAGATTTTAAAATTACTCCCCATCGAAATTATCTCTTCACTGCAATCACATTACTGCTGGTTGGCATTCAATTTCTGGTTTTCGCCTTGATTGCCGATATGGTCAAATCAAACCGAAATCTTACCGAGGAACAAATGTATTTATTCAAATCGGAAAAATATAAAAAGTAAACCTCATTATCCTATATTAACGCGAAAAAGATGCTTCCATTTAAAGCATCTTTTTGCTTGAAATTAATTTATTTTTGGGTTACAATATAGCTATATGCAAAAGCCAAAAATCATCTTTATTTCACATACCTATCCCCCAATCGTGGGCGGGATTGAAGCTCAAAATTTCGAATTGGCAAAATGGCTAAGTGAAATTGCGCAAGTTAAGGTTATCGCCAACACCAAGGGCCGTTGGTTTCTGCCATTTTTTGCGCCGCTTGCTCTACTAAAAGCTTTATGGCTGCTGCCAAAATATGATGTCGTAATTTTCGGCAGTGGCATTTTAGCTATTGATGGTTGGATCATCAAATTATTTTCCAAAAAACCTGTCATTTCCGTCATTCATGGTCTGGATATTAACTATGGCTCGGCTTCGCTGGGAGTCCGGGGCGAAAAAATTCTTGTTACCATTTATCAAAAACTATGGGTCGGAATTTTTCTCAAAAGCGCTGACAAACTTATTGCCGTTGGCAATGAGACTATCAAAGTTGCAATTGAAAGAGGAATTCCCAAAGAAAAAATCGTCTTCATTCCCAATGGCGTAGACACGGAAAAAAATTTGGTTAAAAAAACCAAAACAGATCTTGAAAAAATTCTTGGCATTTCCGTTGCTGACAAAAAAATATTGCTAACCTCAGGAAGACTAGCCAAGAGAAAAGGCGTTGCTTGGTTCATCCGCAATGTTTTTCCAAAATTACCAACAGAATATCTCTATGTGATTGCAGGTGATGGCAAAGACAAAGAGAGTGTCCTTCAGGCAATAACCAAAAAGAAACTAGCGCAGCGAGTTTTAGTGTTGGGCTATGTCACTGATGAAGTTCGCAACACTCTCTGGGCCACTTGCGATTTGTTTGTTCAGCCTAACATCAAAATAGCCGGCGACATGGAGGGATTTGGAATTTCCGTAATTGAAGCCGGAGCCTGCAGACTGCCGGTTCTCGCCTCTAACATCGAAGGGCTAAAGGATGCTATCAAGGAGGGTTCAAATGGCTTCTTGGTCCAATCAGAAAATCCCAAAGCATTTGCCGACAAAATTAATGAGCTATTTACTAGCGGCAGTCCGCGAGATATTTTCGGTCAAAAAGTTAGGGATTACATAATTAAAAATTATCAGTGGGAAAAAATAGCTAAGCAATATCTAGCAGAAATAGAAAAATCATTAAACAAGATTTAAAAAAAAAGCAAAAACAATACCCAGAAACTAATTTCTGTAAATTCATCTATATGCTCAATTTCATTTCATCACAATTTATATTTTTTTTCACACTCGCACTGGTGCTTTTTTTACCAGGATTTTGCCTAGTTCTTGCAACAGGACTACATCGGCATTTTTCCTCACTTGAAAAATTCGTTCTTTCATTTAGTTTGAGCATAATTATTGTTGATTTTATTCTTCTTTTGATTGGGAAAGCAGGCCTTAATATAAATCGCCTGACAATTTTTAGTTTTTTGGCAATATTTATCGGTCTTTGCTTTGCTAGTTTTTATTATGGAAAACGAAAAGCGATCGACATTAGCAAATCCGAGACTCCAAATAATTTTTCGCAAAAATCAAGCTTATTAGTAATCATTTTAATATTTTTGACCATTTTCATTAAAACTATCTATCTGAAAGATGTTATTTTTCCAACGGCAACAGACATGGGACATCACATGTATTGGACAAACACAATTGTCACTACTGGTCAGCTTCCAAAATATGAAAAAGTTGATATAACTTCAGCTGATACCATTAGCAGCCCTGCACCAATTGCAGACTTCATAATCGGAGAGCATCTCATTTTTGCAACAATTGCCATAATTTCTGGTGTGCAGTTTATTTCAGCATTTCCAATTCTTGTCCTCTTTTTGGTTAATATCATGTCCGTTCTTGCTATCTTTATTTTGTCTAAAGAATTATTCAAGGATTTAAAAAATAGTCACCTGATGTCAATTTTGGCCCTGTTTTTAGCTGGGCCTCTCTATGCCCTAGCCTCTCCTCAAGCAAAGTTTGTTAGCGGCGGCGTCATTGGAAACACCATTGGAAACCTGCTTATTCCAATTGCCCTATTGCTTTATCTCAAGGCCTTCATCGAAAAGAAATCAGCCTATTTTGCGCTTGCTGTTTTTATCAGCCTTGGAATGGCGTACACTCATCATTTGAGTACTTTCGTTTTTATTTTTATAGCTTTTTTCTCTTTATTGATATTCTCAGCCTTTCATCACAAGGACATCTTGCGAATCTCTAAAGAATGGATGCGAATCATCCTTTCACCATCGGTGTTAGCAGTTTTTGCACTTGCGATAGTTTTTATTTTTTTCATCTACACCCCTACGTATCTCAATTCAAGCGCAATCGACACAGCAGTTGGAGCTCCAAGTAAGGCTAGCAGAGCAGGCCTAACTCTCACGCAACTCAAATCAACCGCAGGAGAAGCACGTTTTGCACTTGCCGCGATAGCAATTATTATTTTGCTATTTGCAAAAAAAATGAATAAATACTGCCGAGCTTTTTTACTCGGCTGGGTTGTTTCCCTCAGTATGATGTCCCTTCGCCCAGACTGGCTGTTCTTGGATATTCCATCAGACCGCATTGCAAGTTACATCGTTTTTCCTTGCGCAATCGCCGCTGCCTACGCTTTTGTTATTATCTTTGAAAAAATAAAAACCTCCAATCCTGAAAAGAATTATTTAAAACAACCATTCATCCTTTATTCTTTCTTTATTTTGGTAATATTTTTTGCCGTCGGTGGTTTTTACGATAATTCGACAACCTTAAATACAAGCAGCAGCACCAAGAGAGCCCTTCAGACATATGCAGCTTCAGATTATCTTTCCAAAAAAATTACCACCACTGACATTGTCCTTAAAGATCACAACTACCTTGCCGGAGATTCCTGGGTAAAACTATTTTTTATGCGCGGTTACAATTTTCCATTTTCTAGAGGCTATTTTAAAAGATATCAAGACAGCACAAAGAATCGTGAACAATGCACGAATGTAATGATTTCTCTTCCTAGCAGCGACGAGGCTCAAAAATGTTTTGCCGGAACTAAGGTTGATTTCGTGATGCTCAATCCAAATAATGATGCAGCTCAGTTCAATCGAATCAGCAGTTTCTGGCAAGTCTATACTGGAGAAGACATCGCTATTTTTTATAAAGCTAAATAAATTAATTATGAATAATAAAACTATCATTTTTTGCACAATTTTTTTTCTCATAATCAGCTTTGGTTTTCTTTCACTGACTGAGAAAAAAGCTTCCGACATAAACAATCAAAATATTTGGATGCTTTATTTTGATAATCCACAAAGCAACTTGCTTGATTTTAAAATTGAAAATCATTCAACAGACACCTCTTTTCATTGGCAAGTTGCAACAGACAAAACAATTACAAAAGAAGGAGATGTCCTCATCCCACTCGGAGAAACAAAAAAAATTCCAATTTTGATTCCCGATAGCGACAAACTCAACAAAAAAATCATTATCAGCGTAACTAATGAAAAAAAGACGAAGGAAATATATAAGAATTTTTAATAAATTTTATGAATAAAATATTATTAATAACACGCCCCATTGCCCCACCATGGGATGAGGCTTCCAAAAATTTTGCATTCTATTTAGCTAAAAAAGTGGACAGCTTTGAATTTAGCATGCTAACTCCTGGAAAAGTTGACACCCTGCCAGTAAAAATCAATCAAATTCCTATCTACACGGAAAATCATTTAAACCTAAGTTGGAATCAACGTTTGAGAATGCTGAAGCTTGCGCCGATGATTAAAAATTTTGACATCGTCCATTTCATGCTCACACCAAACAAGCTTAACGCTTTTGCCTTTAAGACCTTTCTAACCAGCCCTAAGACCAAAAGTGTCCAAACAATCGCAACTTTGCGTGAAGATCTTTTTTCTGACAACGATTTCAAAAAAATCATTTTTGCTGACTTGGTCATCACCTATTCAGATTATGCCAAAAACAAACTTGAAAAAATCGGCCTCAAAAATGTATCTCGCATTTATCCCGGAATAGATATTCAACTATTCACGCCTGCTCCAAAAAATTTACATACCATGGAGCTATTCAACGTCGGTCAAGATGATTTTGTCATTGCCTATCCAGGTGAATATACTCGCCTAGGTGCAACTGACGATATCGTCGCAATGCTTCCTGAACTTTTCACAAAAATTCCAAACGCCAAATTTATTTTTGCAAACAGAATTAAGAATGAAAAAGACGCCAACAAAAAAAATGAAATCATTGAAATTCTGACAGCTAGTGGAATCTCGGATCGCATCATTTTCACTGACACATTTGCCGATATGCCAAAAATATATAATCTTTCAGATGTTGTCATTTTTCCAGTCAGAAATATGCAAGGCAAATTCGATGTTCCTCTTGCTGTTATTGAAGCAATGGCGTGCGAAAAGCCTGTTGTTGTTTCCAATCTGCCAATTCTGAAAGAATTTACTTGCGCTAAAAATTCAGTTGTTATTGATCCCGAAAACAAGAATCAATTAATAAATACAATTGTTGGTTTATTCGAAAACAAGAAAGAATGCGCAAAAATAGGAAAAGCTGCCAGGCAATATGTTGTAGAAAATTTTGACATCAATTCAGTTGCCAAACAATATGAAAGGGCTTATAGGGATTTATTGTCAATCTAAATTGGATTTAAAAAAAGCAACTCGAAATTTTTACGAACTTATATTCTTTTTTGGCCATACGAGCGACAGTGAGTCAGAGCGCTTAGCCATAGTCTTGGGCTAAGCGTGTGCTCAAAAAAGGATATGAGTTCGTAAAAATGTTTTCAAGAAATAGGCAAAATTTTCAAAAATACAAATGCCGTATAAGTCCTAATAATAACAATTAAAATTTATTCAACCAACATGCCTTATCAAATAAATTCACTTTCCCAAAATAAAAAGGAGCTCAAAACGGACAAAATGAAAGTTCCGACGATTTTGCATGGCAGCGACGAGCTGCTGCCAAATGAAGGAACCCTCGCTCAATTGGAAAATATCTCCAGTGATGAGCGTCTTTTTCACCACGTGGCTTCCATGAGCGACGTGCATTCCAAAAAAGGTCGCAAAACTCCGACCGGCAGCGTCATTGCCACCCGCAATGATTTTCTGCCCCAAGTCAACGACACCGCTCCCAATTGCGGCATGCGACTGATTAAAACTGATTTAAACCAGGAAAATGCTAGTCCGGAGCAATTGGAAAAACTTTTTCAAGAGCTGGTTGAAGTGATTCCGACCAAAAAATATATCGGCACCGCCATCCCCTTCCGCTTAGCACTCGACGTTTGCAAACAAGGTATTGCCCCGCTGCGAAAACATCTTGGCTCGCGCACTGAAAACGAAATCTCCAACGCTTTTGCCGAGGGAAATTTTTTCCGCAACGAAAAAGTCAGCGACCAAGACATTCTCAACGCCGTGCCAAAACTTTTTTTTCACATTGGAAAATTCCGACTCGGAATCTTGGGCGCCGCTGGCAATCATTTTTTGGATTTGATGAAAATCACCGACATCAAAAATTCTGCCATTGCTGAAAAATTCGGTCTCAAGGAAGGACAATATGTTTTTCTGATGCACACTGGTTCAGGCCTTTTTGGTCAATATGCCTCGTATATGTATACGCCTAAGAAAAAAGAACATTTGAGTCAACAAATTATCTTGAAACTTGGCACCACTTTTTTCGCCAGTCAACTAAAAAATGTTTACGCCAAGATTGCCAAAGAAATTGAAAAATACAAAAACAGCAACGATTTCATCGGCTACAAAGCTGATAGTGCTGAAGGTCAGATGTTTTTCACAGCACACAAAGCCAGTGCTAATTTTGGTTTTGCCAATCGAACAGTGCTCAACCATCATCTTGATCAAGCCTTGGAAAAAACTTTTGGTCGCCAAGTGAAACTGGAAATGCTCTATGACACCACCCATATCTCCATCGAACAGGAAAATCATTATGGCAGTGACGTCTGGGTCCACCGTAACGGCTCCGTGAGGGCTAACGGGCCAAAAAGGATGTCTGGGCACCCCCTCTTTTCCCAGACCGGAGAGCCTGTTTTTATCCCTTCTTCCATGAGCACCCCAGCCTACATCGCCGTAGGCACCGATGAAAACCAGTCTTCTTTCTTCTCTGCCCCGCACGGAACTGGACGCCGTGCCAAAATTTTCGAGGAAACTGCCAAAGACAAAGATCAGCTTTTTAAAAAGATGGACGCGAGTCACGTGAAACTCTACAACGCCAAATCTGAAGGTGTCATTCTGCAAGACAGCGCTTACTACAAAGACATCGACGAAGTAGTTTCCGGCATGGAAGAAAACAAAATGGTCAACGTGGTGGCCAAGATGCAGCCAGTGGCAGTGCTGATGTACTAAAATGCGATATCAATCCGCTAACAATACCAATCCGCAAATCGCAAATGTATTTAAATTAAAAATTTTTCTTAATTTCAGCTAATGTTACTCACATGCGAAGTTGCGTAGCAATTTGGGAGAAGTCTTTCGTAAAAGACTGAACCGCATGTGAGTTGTTAGCTGATGTAAATGAATTCCGAGCTATAGCGAGATTATTCTGATAAATTTTATTTTTTGTTTATTAGCGTGCGATTTTGTCAAACGCTTTTTTGTTTTTGTTGTATTTATAGATATAGTCTTTATCGCGGAATATAAGACCAGAGTAGCTATCATTTGTATTGATTATTTCAAACGTTGACGCATCGGCATCAGTTTTTATAAGGGTAGAGAGCTCCTCACCAGAATAAAGTGTACGAGCAAAATAGTAAATATGTGAATTTGCTACAAAGAAATTAGAAGCTAATTTTTCACTATTATCCAGTCTGGGATACATAATTTCTTTGAATGTTGTTGGATCAATCTCAGTAATATTCCCATTGAAGAAAACATTCTTTCCATTAGTATAAAGTTCGCTCCCAATTATTTCTTTGGAAAGCAGCCTGAAATTTTCCGGATCAGCACCGGAAATTTTTATAAACTGGCCGTTAAGATTTTTCCAATATAGTGCACCGTTAAGTTTTGCGTACCTAGTCCAGGAAGGATCTTTAAATTCCCCAGAAACGAAAATATTATTCTCTTGTCCACGATAAAGTTGGATTTCTTCTGGTGATTGCAATAAAATATTTTGGAAAATAATCGGACCATTATATCTACCCTCGGGGCTAGGAGAAAAACATGCATCTACTGTTGGATAATTGCTATAATAATAAAGACCGTTTTTATCCTGAAAATATTCATTTTCAACATCAACGACTTTAAGAGTTTTGACATCGATTGCCGTTCCAATGTTATTTGTTTTTTCTATTCCTTGCTTTTTAAATTCCGAATAAAATCCATCATAAAGCTTTCCTTTTATTTTAACAAACTGTTTACTAACAGTTTCAACATCGCTTTTTTTAATACCATCCAATTTTATTTTAACGTACCGGGGGCTAGATTCCCATGTCGGTCTTTTATATTCACAATCTATTTTCGTGATGTATACATCCCCGGAGAGAGTGTAATAAAAAGGTGAACCATTTAAAAATGCTTGCATACCAGCCTGTGCTGAATCTATAGATTGATTATTTTTATTTAACCAAATCAAAGTTCCAAGTATGGTAGTAATTATGATTATTACCGTAATTGTTAAAACGGTGTTAATTTTTTTGTTCATTTTATTTAAAAATAAAAAATAAAAAATAAAATTTGCCCGGATAATTTTTGACGCCTAACCAAAAGAATTCATTTATTTCAGACAACGTATCGGCATCATCTGAAGTTTCACCCGTATTCATTGATTAAAACTTCAAATATACGATTATTTTAATTATATCACTAAACTTTGTCATATCACAGCGCAATTTGGGAGAGAAAATTTTACCTTCCTTAATTTATTATAAAGTGCAAAATTTTTGAACCGGATATGCCGTGTTAGCTGATGTATTTTTTTGTCTTCTATTTTATTAGTACGAACTTTGTTTATCCTAAAAGAAAATTTGATTTTTGTTTTGAAAAAAAGGAAGAGGGGTCAGGGGTGAATTCCTTTTTTTCAAAACTCCTTATTTTATTTTTTCCTTAATATGTTTTTTGGTTTTCCACTCAAATATGCTTCTATATTTTGAATTGCAATTTCACGCCCATTTGCAACAGCTTGTTTTGTCGAAAATGCAATATGAGGCGTGACAAGTATCTTGGAATTACTCAGCGCCTTCTGATAAAAATCATTGGTGGTATCGCCGAAGTCTTCTGGGTCACAATCTATCGCAGCTCCAGCCACTATTCCAGCATTGATTGATTTTATCAATCCATCAATATCATAAGTATATGGCCTGGAAAACGTAATATAATAAGCACCGTTTTTAAGATTCATAAAGAATGTCTCATCTAACAAATTTTGACTGCTTGAATTACAGTTTAGTGAATTAATTATTAGATCCACCTCTTTAGATTTTATTGCAAGATTATCACCTCTGTCAAAAAAACTTACCTCCATTCCAAATGCGTTACACAAAACACCAACTTGACTGCCAATGCTTCCGTGTCCAATGATAAGAACCTTTTTGCCATTCAAACTTTGTTGCAGTTCCACTGGGAAATTTTCAATTGCCCTAACCATAGGAGCAAATTTTCTAAATAAGGATAAGGTCATATACATTACCCACTCAACAATTGAATCTCTGTTTCCACCTTGAGAGTTTGCAACAAAAACACCATTTTTTTCCAGCGCTTCAGAATCAAAAACGCCCAGCTCAACATAGGGATAAGTAACAAAAACATTTTGTAGTTTTGGCAGGCTTTCTAATAAATAATCTCCATTGCTATATAATACATTTGCTCCCTTTGCTTTTTCTAAAAAATCTTCGACAGATGTTGGGGCATCCATCACTGAAAGCTCGCCTATTAGCTCCAGTCTTTTTTTGTAGCTATCATCAAGATTAATTCCTAATGTGACAATTTTTTTCATCATATTTTCCATAATTAAAATAGTTAAAAAATTTATAAATGTTCGTTTTTCTGCGACCTAAGAAGCAGAAAAACACCTTTTTACCCCTATATAAATAAATTAAAAATCAAATTTTCTGTCCTTATTCAAATCACAAAACTCTAAATTATCACCAAAGACAAAAAAATATTTCAGCTAACGTTACTCACATGCGAAGTTCGTTTGAAACGTAGTGAAAACGAATTTGGGTGGAGGCTTTCGGAGAAAACCGAAACCGCATGTGAGTTGTTGTGCGACAGTTTGTTTTTTCTTTTCATTCCTCAGCAGAGGAATAGCATTTCTGTAATGAATTAATTGAATTTGCGTTTTGAAAAATGAAAGAGGGGTTAGGGGTGAATTTCATTTTTCAAAACTCCTTATTGCTTTTATCTATTTCAATTTGATATAAAAATTTTCCTGCTAAAAATAGGAGTACAAAAACAATACATGTACCAACTATGCCAGCAATTGAGGCTCCTATAATCTCACTATGAATTGCTGGTACTTGATAATCTGGCATAATGCTGGCGAATAACTGCTGTCCTTTATCTAAGAATCCTTGCTCTTCAGCAATTTTTTCAAGACCATCAGGCGACGAAGATGCAAATAATGATAATGCTCCACCAATCATGATAGAGATAATAAATACGATGCCCCACTTATTATTCTTCATATGCTTTTTCCTTATTAAAAATTTCTAGTTTATAATTCTTTTTTATCAATATTGATAAAATTACAACTGTTATGACTCCTTCCATGAATCCAATTGCAATATGCGTAAGTGTCATAGCCGGCAAGACAACCGCTAGCGCTTTTGTTCCAGAAAGTGCAATCTCAATTGAAGTGGCGATAGCAGCAAAAACGACTGAAAGCCAAGCAGCCACAAAAGCGCTTTTCAAAAATACTTTTTTGATATCTTTGGCGTTTTTGGTTAGAAATTTGAAATAGTAATATCCACCGAGTGCACCAAAAACAGCCATATTAAAAATGTTTGCCCCAAGTGCTAATAGTCCACCATCTCCAAACGCAAAAGATTGGACTGACAGCACTGCTGCCATAACAAGTATCGCTTCAAATGGACCAAGTATTAAAGCTGCAAGCACACCGCCAAGCAGATGTCCCGATGTTCCATTGCTCACTGGAAAATTAACCATTTGTGCAGAAAAAATGAGTGAACCGATTGTTGCCATTTTCCACATTTTTTCTTTTCCATATTTCGTCAACTTATTTTGAAAACTCATTTCACTTCCACCCCCACCAAAGTCAGGAAATGTTGCCAACCTTGCCTTTAAAACTGGAACTTTTTCCAAAAAAGCAGACCGCACTTTTTTTATCGCAAACCCGACCGCAACGACAGCTGCCCCCATAAGACTTCCAGCTGTGTCATTATTCAAGAAACCATCTGGTATATGCATAAATTTATAAATTATATATTAGATTATTTTCATTATAACATTTTTCTGCTTCCCCAAAAAGCAGAAAAACTCCTTTTACCCCTAGTTAAATAAATAATTCAATTTATTCATTACAGAAATGCGTCCGCCGTAGGCGAAAAGAAAAAGCAAATTTCGCACAACTCGTTTATATGCGAATTAATTTCGCATAGTATATGAAATATTGCAACAATTACGAATATTTTGTATAATTTATTTATAGTAGATTCCTAGACTCTCATCTGAAACCCCTAGTTGAACCGGACAAGCAGTTTTCCCGCATCCGGCTCTCCAATATTAGATTCGCTTTTTTTTACTATCAAGATTAATTTTGTCGCTGTGTTGGTTTCCATTTC
>CAISKQ010000042.1 GCA_903885965.1 uncultured bacterium | reverse complement strand
TGTGCCACTAAAATTATTGTCGTCATCATCATCATCTTTTTTCTTGCCTTTACCAAAAATCATTCTTTGAAGCTCCTCAATTAAAAGAAAAGCTTTTTCTAGCTCTGATTTCAAAACTCGATTTTCCTCCTCTAAAACAGCCATTCTTTTCAATCCTTTTCGCAGTTTGGCATTCTCGTTTTTAAGTCTGGAATTTATTTGTTTTTGTCTTTGCAAATCGCTTAATTGTCCTCTCATTGCTTAATTGTATCATGAAATACGGGAAATTTTAAGTGCTTAAAGGGGTCAGTGAGGAGTTACTTTGTTTGGCATAATGCTGCTTCTTTGGCTAGATTCAGCCAAAAAGCAACCCTTGCATTTAACCTAAATACGTGGTATGATGGTGTTACTTAAAAGTTAAGAAATTGCATTGGGTTTAAACAATGTATAATTTTGTAAAATCATGGAAAAATCAAAAAATATCAATAAAGAAGGGCGAGGAACTGCTATAGAAGATGAAGAGGTGTATTATGGTGTCGGAAGTTTTCTGTTGGAAGTAGTGAAGGTTTTTGTTTGGGCATTGGTAATTATCTTGCCGATACGAGTTTTCCTTTTCCAGCCATTTTTTGTTCAGGGAGCAAGTATGGAGCCAAATTTTAAGGATGGTGATTATTTAGTGATTAATGAGCTTGGCTACAAGCAAACAGACGTTGATGTTATTGGTAAGCACCTTTTTACTGTTGGAACCGCTAAGGATTTGAGCAGAGGAGAAGTTGTCGTTTTCCGTTATCCTCGGAATCCTCAGCAATATTTCATAAAAAGAATAATCGGACTTCCTGGCGAACAAATTAAAATTGCAGATGGTAAGGTGAAAATCTTCAACAAGGAGAATCCAGATGGCATGATCTTGGATGAAAGTGGTTATCTGCCAAAAGGACTTTCCACGAGCGGCACAATGGACATCACCCTTAGTGACCAACAATATTTTGTACTCGGGGATAATCGTTCAAATAGTTCTGATTCGCGCGTATGGGGTCCATTGCCAAAATATGACGTTATTGGAAAAGTTTTAATAAGAGCGTGGCCTTTTTCGAAAGCGGAAATATTGTAGGTATTAATATTGATTTATGATTTAATTTCTAATTTGTATTTTGCGTGATGTTTGCTAAATGATTTAGGTTGTGAGAAGTTTTTAAATTTTTTAATGTTCATGAGGTGGATTCTTTACTTTGTAGACTTTAAGCAATATAAGCTTTTAAACTATTGTAACTATTATGGCTCAAGCAAAAGGTAAGATTATAAAAAAGAAAGTTATGAAAAAAATGGATAAAAAAATTGTTACTAAAAAAGCTGCAATTGTTGCAAAAAAAACAACTAAAATTGCTGGCGCAAAAGGCAAGGAGAAAGCTAAGCCTCAAGTGGAAGATGAAATTTTAATGCAACCCCCTCGTGGAATGAGGGATCTTTTGCCTGGTGATCAGCCATATTGGAATCAAATTCGCAGGGTAATTTCTCGGATGGCCTTAGAATATGGATTTCAAAGAATAGATACTCCCGTTGTTGAATATGCCAATTTATTCATTCGTTCAATTGGGGGTGGCACTGATATTGTGGATAATGAAATGTACGTTTTCAATACAAAGGGTGGCGATAAGGTCTCATTGCGTCCTGAGATGACAGCTGGAATTGCTAGGGCATATATTCAACACGGAATGAATGTGATTTCAAAACCGGTTAAACTTTTTTCAACTGGTCCTGTTTATCGCTATGACCGTCCGCAAGAAGGTCGCTACAGGGAGCACTTTCAAGCAAATTTCGATGCATTTGGAGAACAAGATCCAATTTTAGATGCTCAACTTATTCAATTAGCTTATCGTGTTGTGACAAGTCTTGGAATTAAAAATATTCAATTTCAAATAAACTCATTGGGATGTCCAAAATGTCGCAAGGAATATCAAGAATTGCTTGTGGCATATTTTGAATCGAAGAAGCAGAAACTGTGCCTCAATTGCAAGAGGAGATTGGAAACAAATCCACTTCGAATCTTGGATTGCAAGGAAGATAAATGTATTCAGGTTGCTGAACTGGCACCTCAATCCGTTGATAGGCTTTGTCCTGATTGTCGGGTACATTTCAAGAACATTTTGGAATACTTAGATGAACTTGATTTGCCGTACGCTATCAACCCGCGCTTGGTGCGAGGTTTGAGTTACTACACTAAGACAGTCTTTGAAATTTGGTCTGGGGATGAGGATGGAAAGAAGCACTCTCTTGGAGGCGGAGGAAGATATGACTACCTAATAGAACAATTGGGTGGTGAACATACGCCAGCCATCGGATTTGGTTTGGGTATGGACAGGTTGGTTGCGGAAATGAAAAGGGTTCATGCTAAATCGTATACTGAGCAAAAGCCACGCGTGTTCTTGGCTCAATTGGGAGATTTGGCGAAGAAAAAAAGTTTGCGAATTTTCGCTGAACTTCAGAAAAATAGTATTTTGGTGGCAGAGAGTTTTGGACGAGGGAGTCTTAAATCGCAACTTCGAGTTGCTGATAGGCTCGGCGTTGAAATTACCTTAATCATTGGACAAAAAGAGGCTCTGGATGAAACCGTTATTATTAAGGATATGACCAGTGGAACCCAGGAAACGGTCACAAATGAAAAACTGGTTAACGCTGTTAAGAAAATATTGAAAAATAACGTGGTTATTTCGCACAGTGATGAATTGAAAATTAAGGAAGATGGGGAATAATTGACTTATTTGAGATTTTCTGTATATTTGATAGGTTATCTTGGAAAAGGTTAAATTACTAAATTTTTTGGCAAAATCATAGATGTTTTTTTAATCAACGCAGTCCCAGTAAAAATTCTCAAGAATGTGAGATGATAGAATTTAACTGACGTGAGTGTTCCGCCTATGGCTCGTTTTAATTAAAGACAGAGTTTGAGAGCAGAATTTTACGGGACTCTAAATTTTTTGGCAAAATCATAGATTTTGATAAAATTTGAGAAAGGAGGTTTTTCATGATTGAAGTAAGAAAAAAAGAAAAAGAGACTACCGAAAGTCTGATGCGACGATTTTCACGCAAGATGCAACAAAGCGGCGTGCTTGTTCGTGCTCGAAGAACAAGATTTCTGAAAGATGAGAAGAGTAAAACTGAAAAGCGCGATGAAGCATTATACAAAGTTAAAATTCGTAAGGAAATTGACAAGCTTAAAAAACTTGGAAAATTCGATGATGAAGCATTGAAAAACATCAAGCGAAAAATGTAAATCATCTTAACTGATTTGCACTGATTTAGGACGGATGCTCAACAGATCACGGATTGCTGATTTAATTGTCACATCCGCGGCCTGTGAAAATCCGTCAATAATCCGTGTTAATCTGCAACAAAAAATATGACCCTAAAAGAAAAAATTACTTCAGACTTAAAAGATGCAATGAAATCCGGAGATACTCTCCGAAGAGACACTTTGCGACTTATTGACAGTGCGATAAAAAATAGTGAAATAGAAAAAAATAAAAGGCAAGAAGGTCTTTCTGATGAAGAGGTCTTAGAAGTTATGGCGCGCGCTGTCAAACAACGCCAGGATAGCATCAGGCAATTCGAGGAAGGTGGGCGACCTGATTTGGCTGAAAAAGAAAAAGTTGAACTTGAAATAATCGTGCCATATTTGCCTGCGCAGCTTTCGCAACAGGAAATCGAATTGATAGTTGATGAAGTCTTTGCAACTTTCGGCGCCGCAACCGTGGCTGATTTGGGAAAAATCATGGGACAAGCTATGGCGCGCGTTAAGGGCAAGGCTGATGGTAACATTGTTCGCGAAATTGTTAAAAGTAAGCTGGAAAAATAGGTTTTTTAAATTGTTAGGATTTATATACTTACCTGCATTGCACTAAAAAGTTAAGATTTATCTCATGAAATACACTGTTGAAATAAACAACAAAACAAAAGATAAATTTTCCAAGAAAAAAATTGAAGCTATTTTTGAGAGAACAATTTGCTTAATCGCTGACAAAAATCTTAACGCAAAGAAACTTGAACTTAGTGTTGCCTTGGTTAGCGCTAATGAAATTTGTTTGCTCAATAGACAATATCGAAGAAAGAACTCTGCAACGGACGTTCTTTCTTTTGCTGAGTATGAAAAAACAAAGCAGTTGTTTTCTGATAATTTATCAAATTATGATGAAGCCATTTTTATAGGAGAATTGATTATTTGCCCTTCGTATGTCAAAAAAAATGCACTGGAGGATGGGGAAACTTTTGAATTTGCTATGACCTATATTGTTTCGCATGGTATACTACATTTACTTGGATTTTCTCATGGAAAGAAAATGTTTTCTTTGCAGCGAGCTGTGGCAGATGAGCTTGTTGGTTTAATGAAGAAATAATCTAAAATTGATATAATACGAAAAATAAAAATTTTATGACAAATGAAATAAAAAAATTCATTAGAAGTCTAAAGCACGCTATTGATGGGTTAAACTATGCGGCGTCACATGAAAGAAATTTTCGTATTGAAATTTTTGTTGCTGCCTTGGTGCTGGTTTTTATTTTCATATTTAAGGTAAAAAGCTGGGAGGCTATTGCATTGATTCTTATGATTATGTGGGTCTTGATAGCAGAGCTAATAAACACGGTATTAGAAAGGGTTGTGGATATTTTGAAGCCGCGCATTCATCCATACGCTCACTTGATAAAGGATTTAATGGCTGGGGCTGTTTTGATTTCATCAGTAGTCGCAATTATTGTTGGAATCATTATTTTCTATCCATATTTTAAGGAATTGGTAGAGATTCTGATGGGGCTATAACATTCAGTGTTTTGATTTTTGCGATAAAACACAATTTCATATATAATTGACTAAGCAGCAGAAATGTTGCTCAGTTTCAGTTTATGCCTGAGTGTGAATTAAAAATATTAATTGGAAATTAACTGGGAGTGGTCCCATCCACTTCTCTTTCTTGGAATATGTCAAAAGATTTTATTATAGCTGGTATCGATATCGGTACCTCAAATACGCGAACGGTTATAGCCCAGCAAATCAAAGGAGAGGAGAATCCTCGCGTCATCGGAGTTGGTGTTGTTCCTTCTGTTGGAATCAGGCGCGGCGTGATTACTAATGTTGATGACATTGCAAAAACAGTAATTGAGGCCGTTGAAAGTGCGGAAAGGATGGCGGGTTTCCCAATAAAAAGCGCAATTTTTAATATTGGTGGTTGTGATATTGAGTTTGCAAATTCAAAAGGTGTCATTGCTATCGGCAGAGCTGATGGGGAAGTTTCTGATGATGATATCAATAGGGTTATAGCTGAATCTCAGATGATTCAACTTCCAATGAATAAAGAAATTGTGCACGTTATTGCGAAGAAATATCGCCTTGATGACCAGGATAATATTAAAGATCCATCTGGCATGAAGGGGGTTAGGTTAGAAGTTGACGCTCTTGTAATTGAAAGTTCATCTGCTCAAGTGAAAAACATTGGCAAGGCTGCTTTTCAAGCTGGAGTTGAAATTAATGATTTGGTTCTGGAGCCACTTGCAGCTGCAGTTTCAGTTTTAACAAAAAAGCAAAAGGAACTCGGCGTTGTCATGATAAATATTGGTGGCGGAACGACTTCGCTTGCGGTTTATGAAGAAGGTGAATTACTGCACACTGCTATTCTCCCACTGGGCGGGGGACATGTTACTAACGATATAGCTATTGGACTTCGAACCTCGGTTGAAGTTGCTGAGCAAATAAAACTTGAATATGGGAGTGCGATGGCTGGTGACATTGATAAGAAAGACGGAATCGATCTTTCTCTAATAGATTCAAGGGAAGAAGGTGTTGTTTCTCGTCATCATGTGGCTGAGATTATTGAGGCGAGGTTGGAGGAAATTTTTTCTTTGGTTCAAAAAGAATTGAAATTGATAGGCAAAGCGGGACTGCTCCCAGCTGGAGGGGTGCTTGTGGGAGGTGGAGCAAAAATGACACACATTAACGAGCTTGCGAAAGACGTTTTGGGTTTGCCAATTCAAGTTGGATTTCCAGTAGGTTTTGGCGGTATACTGGACAAAGTTGATGACCCTTCGTTTGCAACCGCTTCTGGTTTGGTTTTGTGGGCTGGGCAACATCAGCTTGAAGAAAAGCGAGAAGGTATGAAGCCGTTTAATCCATTTGCGGGTAAAACTGATGGCATGGTGGATGTTGTTAAAAATGTATTTAAGCGATTTTTGCCTTAAAAGCTAGCGAAAAACAAAAAAACACGCTTGACACGGTATTTATAAATATGATAGATTTAAGTACTAAGAAATTTGTCAAATCGGACTATTTTTCCTTGATAGATTGGTGCTTGGTCATTTTCAATAGTAAAACAAAAATATCAAAACAAAACGGGTGCAATTCCAGAAAAATAATTTTTTTAATTGAAGATTGAAAAAGTATGGCAGAAATCAAACCTGATATTGAAACATTTGCTAGAATTAAAGTTGTCGGTGTTGGAGGTGGCGGAAATAACGCTATATCTCGAATGATCGATGCTAAAATAAAAGGCGTAGAATTTGTTGCGATTAATACTGATGCGCAGGCTCTTCATCATTCCAAGGCAAGTGAAAAAGTTCATATTGGAAAAAATTTATCCAAGGGACTTGGCGCAGGTATGAATCCTGAAATTGGCAGACAAGCAGCGGAGGAAAATCGAGATGAAATCCAAGATGTTCTTAAGGGTGCAGATATGGTCTTCGTGACTTGTGGACTTGGTGGTGGAACTGGTTCTGGCGCATCACATGTTGTCGCTGAAGCAGCTAAAGAACTTGGAGCGCTAACTATTGCGGTTGTTACAAAACCGTTTTCTTTTGAGGGCGCACAACGACGAACAATTGCTGAAGAGGCTTTGCAAAATCTGAAGGATAGAGTTGACTCATTGATTACAATTCCAAATGATAAGTTGCTTGCAATTATTGATCGTAAAACGACTCTAATAAATGCCTTTAGAATAGTTGATGATGTTTTGAGACAGGGTGTACAAGGAATTTCTGACCTGATAACAAAACCCGGAATCGTCAACGTCGACTTTGCAGATGTGCGCGCAATTATGTCTGACAGTGGAAGTGCCCTAATGGGTATTGGGATTGCAGCTGGTGAAAATAGGGCAGCGGAAGCTGCTAAGGCGGCAATCAATAGTCCACTTTTAGAGATTTCTATTGATGGAGCCAAGGGAGTGCTTTTTAACATTTCAGGTTCAAGTGATCTAACGATGTTAGAAATAAGTGAGGCAGCAAATATTATCACTGAAAGTATTGATCCGAACGCAAAAGTAATTTTTGGAGCAGTGGTTGATGATCAAGTTAAAAAGGGTGAAATTCATGTGACAGTTGTAGCGACTGGCTTTGATGCTGATAAGGGATATAAGGACAATCCATTGATTCGTCGAGCAAGTTCAGTGACACCAGCACCAACTGTTTCAAATGCTTATGGATCGTCAGTGGAAAATAGCAATGATGTGAAAAAAGATGACAATGAGTTCAGGGAAACAACTTTTCCTTCAAGAAAAATTCTTAAACCAGATATGATTATTGAAGAAAAAATTCAACCTCGTCCAATTAATCATGCAGATGAAGCCAAGGCTGTTGAAGAAGATGATGAATTGGAAATCCCAGCATTCATTAGAAGAAAAATGGAGAGATAGGGAAATGGACTTTGCAAAATAATTTATAGCAAAAACTTAGCAAAAAACAGGGGAAGGCAAAATCCTTGTTTTTATTTACAATAAACCGATATTTTTGACACCAGCTGATTATTTTTAGGTAGCACTATCGTGAGCAGTATATTCCAATACAGGAATGATACCTCAAATGTAAGCTACAATATTGGGCATTTTTGAAAAATTTAGTTAACTTTAATTTTAGAAAATACCTTCATTTTCTCTTTTCTCATTTCTTCACCAGCTTCAATGTCACTTT
>CAISKQ010000041.1 GCA_903885965.1 uncultured bacterium | reverse complement strand
GCTCTAAAACTCAAAAAGGGGCTGACATGTTGAGCATCATTTATTCGGTAGTGATGTCTCTTTGGAGAAAATCTAAACAAGATTTCTTTGGCTTATACAACCAGGCATTGATGCCTGTTGGGGGTCAGTGAGGAGTTACTATTGAACATGTTGCTGATGACAAAAAACATTCAGGCCAAGCAATAATTTTTGGGACAAAGCCATTGGATATTTTAATTCCATATATTAAGGTGCTGACCAAACGAGGAGATCTTGTGGTTGAGCCTTTCTCAGGGAGCGGATCCACATTATGTGCTTGCACAAAGATGGGACGAAGATGCTTCACGATGGAAAAAAGTCCTGTGTATGCAGAAGTTATTCGCAGACGCTGGGAAAAACTAACTGGCAAAAAAGCAATAAAATTATGAAGAATGTAAAAGCTAAAAAAATATTTCTTGAAAATCTCAAGAAAATACCGATCGTCCATGCTTCATGCGAAAGATCAGGAATTTCTCGGGCCAGTGTTTATCGCTGGAAAAAAGAAGATGAAAAATTTGCTAAAGCTATGAGCGAGGCAATGGATGAGGGAGAGGCTTTAATTAACGATCTTAGCGAGGGACAATTAATAACACTAATTAAGGACAAGAATTTTTTCAGCCATTCGTTTTTGGCTAAATCACAGACATGTGAAATTTCGCGATCGCGTGGAAGTAAATGCCAACATTCAAAATTTTTCAGAAGAACTCACGCCAGAGCAAGAATTACTGGTGCGAGAGGCATTGCAAATGGCATCTTCAGAATTTGACTCAGCTAATGAATAAATTTATATGGAAAAAATGAAACTTGCAGAAATGTTAACCAAAATGATCAAAGATAAAGCGCTACGAGTTGCCACAACTCGTAGCAGCCATTTTTGGTTTTTCCATTTATACTTCAACCATTATGTAAAACATCCTACAGCCAATTTTCAAAAAGAAATTATTAGACTTACTGAAGATGCAAAACTTAATTTGTTTTGCGTGGCTTTTAGGGGTTCATCAAAATCGTCACTCGTGACAATGTCATATGTTCTTTGGTCAATTCTTGGCGTTCATAAGAAAAAGTGCATCATTATTGCCAGTCAAACCTCACAACAAGCAAAAATGCATTTGCTAAACATTAAGCGAGAACTGGAAAGCAATAAATTATTACGGGATGACCTTGGTCCCTTTCGTGAAGAAAATTCTCCGTGGGGCATGTCGATGTTGGTATTTCCGCAATACGATGCCATGATTATTCCACTTTCCACGGAGCAATCAATTCGTGGAAATCGTTTTGGACCGCACCGCCCAGACCTAATTATTGGCGACGATCTTGAAGATGATGCATCAGTTCGTACCCAAGAATCAAGAAATAAAACATATGAGTGGCTGAAAAACGAAGTAATCCCTGCTGGAGATAAAAACACTAGGCTCATTATTGTGGGAAATCTTTTGCATGAAGATTCGCTGCTCATGAAAATTAAGCAAGAAGTCGAAAGTGGCGACATGCGAGATTCCATATTCAAAGAGTATCCTATTATTAAGGATGGAAAAATTATGTGGCCTGGGAAATTTCCAGACATGGAAACAATTGAAAATGAACGAAAAAGAATCGCCAATGATTATTCATGGCACAAGGAATATTTGCTTGATATTGTTTCTCGCGAGGGACAAGTGATTTTACCTGAATGGATTGGGAGGTACGACAATATTCCAGACAATAGGGCTTGCTACAGAGGAATTTTTGTCGGCGTTGATCCAGCGGTTACTCAAAAAACTCATTCCGATTGCACTGCTATGGTAGTAGGGCTTCTTTGTGAGATATTTAACGAATATTTTATCTATGTTTTGCCTAATCCAATAAACAAGAAAATGGTTTTTAAAGAAATTTTAGACCAGATTCAGGAACTGAATTCGTCTTTGGAATTGATATACGATTATGTTTATTTTGCAATAGAAAGCAATGGTTCGCAGGAATACATAATCCAAGCGCTAGAGCCTTTCAATATTACTTACAAAGCTATTCAATCACGCACTGACAAACGAACTCGCCTAATGACCATAAGTCATCTTATTCAAAGTAAGAAAATTCTTTTTCCACAGCAAGGTGCGGAACTTTTGATAAAACAAATTGTGCATTTTGGAGTTGAAAAACATGATGATCTTTTGGATGCTTTTACCATGATGACACATGAGGCCATCGCAGAAGAGCAAAGACCGAAACCTGGTCTTTTCTTTATCTAGCATTTTGGCAGGTAATTTTTTGGGATAAATTGGGGGTCTAGACAAGATACAAGGGTTGCGTCATTCATTAGATAAACATATGAATAACTCAACCATAGAGCAAAAAATAGGCCTTTCAAGGGGTTTTCAAGCAGAGCAGGAGCAATTGGAGCCAGTCAAACTCAAATACTGCCTATACGCCAGAAAATCGACCGAATCAGAAGAACGACAAGTTCTCTCAATAGATTCGCAGGTAAAGGAGATGCTTCAAATCGCTGAGCGAGATGGGCTCGAAATTGTAGAAATCAGGCGCGAGAGTCATTCCGCCAAGGACTCAGCGCAAAGGCCAGTTTTCAACGAACTGATTACGGACATACGAAGCGGTAGGTTCAATGGAATCCTCACATGGGCTCCTGATAGACTCAGCAGAAATGCAGGCGACCTTGGGTCACTGGTTGATCTGATGGATCAAAAGCTACTAATAGAAATACGAACTTTCGGACAGCAATTCAAAAACTCGCCAAATGAAAAATTCTTGCTAATGATTTTAGGCTCGCAAGCAAAATTGGAAAATGACAATCGAGGAATAAATGTGAAGCGAGGATTGAGGGCACGATGCGAAATGGGAATCTGGCCGACATGCACGCCAACTGGATATCTCAACGAAAGATTATCGGAGCGAAACTGCAGGGTGGTTATTGATCCAATAAGAGGACCGATAATAAAAAGAATGTTTGAAAAAGTTGCCATTGAAAAATGGAGCGGAAGAAAAGTTTATCACTGGCTAAAATTCGAATTGAATTTTCAAAGCAAGGGAAATAAAAATCTTTCACTCAGCAATATTTATAGAATATTGCAACTACCTTTTTACTACGGACCATTCGAATATCCGCGAGGTGGTGGAATTTGGTATCAAGGAAATCATGAACCACTCATCACCAAAGAACTATTCGAGGCAACGCAGGAACAATTAAAAAGAGATAAAATTGTGCGAGAAGGAAGAGAATTCGCATTTACCAAACTAATAACTTGTGGACATTGTGGCTCAGGAATTACTGCGACTGAAAAATATAAAAAACTTAAAAATGGCGGCACGAATGTGCATGTATATTATGGATGCACGAGAGCGCGAGATCTAAATTGCAAAGCTGGGTATACGAAAGAATCAGACTTGATAGCATATTTAGTAAAACTTGTAGACAAATTAGATATTGATGAAATCGGACTCAAAAAACAATTCGAAGAAGAAATTGAACGATATAATAAATTTCAAAAAACCGTACTCATGATGCATGGCAAAGAAAAAGATGCAAAATTCCAAAAGAATTTTGATATCAGAAGTTATGCAAAATATGTTCTTAAAGAAGGAAAAATCACTGAAAAAAGAGAACTACTGGCAAGTCTGAAAAGTAGGCTGATTTATGCCAATAAAAAATTAACTTTAGCAAAAAAATGAAACCACCATAAGAAAATCCGTAGGTATTGAACAAGTTCATTAAAAATGTAATAATACAGGTACAATTTAATTGCCTAACCCTCAAGAGCAATCTTGAGGTATGGTAATAAAACCCGCTACAGAGTATTAAGCTCCTCGTTTAACACCTGTAGCGGGTCATATCTCGAAAGGGATGTGGGTGACGTAAGTCATCATTAGCGGGGAGCTTTATGTTATCCCGCTAGGCAAATAATTCGTTAAAACCCGCTACAATGAACGAACAAAAAATGCCTACTGACGAGGCACAAAACAGTCAGAAAAGTGATTGGTATAAAAATGGTTGGGGCATCTTAGTTGCATTCCTATTCCTTCCATTCTTCCTCATGTGGTACATGTGGGCAAAAACCAATTGGAACAAAAAGACTAAGTGGATCATAACTGGAGTTTTTGCATTTTTTATACTAGTGGGAGCTGTAAGTGATAACTCAGCAACTCAACAAGCAGCAACAAATACTCCGCCAGTAAAAGTCGATCAAGTAAAAAATACTCCCGCACAACCCACACCTATTCAATTTACTTTTGATGTGCCAGCACTTGTTGGAAAAAACATTGATGAAATAAAAACAGCATTAGGAAAACCAACCACCTTTACGGAACCGACAAAACAGCAACTTGCACTCTCCGACATGTGGGATATGGAATATACAAAGGATGGTGTAACTCTACTTGTAACCTACAATCCTAAAACAAAAGTAGTTACAGATTTTTTTATAGATGGAGCTGATAAAATAAAACTCTTAGCACAAGGAAATATTCAGGAGAGCAGTGACAAGTATGTTACAGAATTTGTAAAAAGCCTGAAAAATCCAAACGAAATAACTGGGGTTAAAATATCTCAAAAACTTTCTGCCGAACTTAACGGCAAAGTGACTTACAATGCAGTAGCATTTAAAGTAGATAATCCAGAAAATTACACATGGACAAACTGCAAGTTCGAAATAAACGGAGGAACTTTCAGTAGTGGATATACCTTTAAATCCGCAAGTGGAATAAAAGCTAATGATAGCTTAATAATACCATTTTCTGAATTTACTAAGGACGGAAAAAGATTTAACTTTTACGAGCAAAAACCTGAAAACTTATTCATATCTTGCGACACAAATGGTCAGCACAGGAGCAACTACTTTACAATAAACTAGACAGCCAAAAAGAAAAATAGAAGAAACTTAAAACCGCCACAAAATGGCGGTTTTAATGTGCCTAGTTCGAATCCCTTCCTCTAGTCCACTTTTTCAAGCAAAATTGCTTTTTAAAAATGGCTTAAAAAAGGGTACTCGGGTCTACTCGACCTGTCAGGCTTGTTGCGGAGAAGGAGGGATTCGAACCCTCGAGGGCGATTAAGCCCTGCCTCGTTAGCAGTGAGGTACTTTCGGCCTCTCAGTCACTTCTCCATTTAAATTTTCTGATCTCTTTCTGTCTTTTTTGAGGAAGCGAAGAGATTCCTTCTCGCTCCGACTCGAAGTCTGAGCGCTACACACAGAATGCTCGCACCTGCTCGCATCCTACTCGCGCTCTTCGAATCTCTCTTCTATCTTTCTTGAGGAAGCGAAGAGATTCGAACTCTTGATGGGTCTCCCCATGACAGTTTTCAAGACTGTTGCCTTCAACCGCTCGGCCACGCTTCCTTATTATTTTTTTCAAAAATGCAAAAAAACCAAAATTTAAGACTTCGTAAATCATAGCAGCTAGAAACATATTTGTAAATATGGTAGGATTAAATTAGTAAAAGTAACAAAAAACATATGCCTGTTGATTTGAGACAATTTATTGAAAAACCCCGGGAAAACGAAAGACAAATACCAAAATACCGTGAAGTCCCACCTCAGGATGAAGACCAACAAGAAGAGGAAACTAGCGAAAAATATGGCGAAATTTTGCATCAATGGCAAGCACTAGAATTTGAAGTCTATGAAAAATCAGACAGATGGTATGTCGCAGCAGCAATTTTTCTTCTAGCAATTGTCGCCTATGCAATGCTAACCAATGGACCAATAATGGCAATTACATTCATTCTAGTTGGAATCGTGGGTTACATTCATATGCAAAAAGATCCTCGCATTGTAACTTTCACTATCACCACCGAAGGGATCATTGCTGATAAGGATATGTATCTCTTTGAAAATATCCATTCTTTTTGGATTTTCTATCACCCTCACCACACAAAAACAATCAGCCTGCACACAAAGGCAGCAATGCTTCCGTTTGTCCACATTCCACTTCAAGATGAGGACCCTGTTTATATTCGAGAATTAATGCTTCCCTACATTCCAGAAATAAAACAAGAACCAAGCCTTATTGATACAGTTGAAAAAGTTTTGCATCTCTAAAAAACATGAAGTCACATAAGCATTTAAACATATCAGCATAAACATATCAGCATACTTTCATTTCATCATACAAACATACGAACATGAAATTCGTTTAGGTGTTTAAATGCTTGCATGATTATATGTCCCTGCCTTTACTTTTTTAGGCTATGTCTATATACTGTATTTTGTAGTGAAAAATTATATTTGTCTTTGTAGCTCAGTGGATAGAGCGTCTGGTTGCGGTCCAGAAGGTCGCAGGTTCGATTCCTGCCAAGGACACAAAGAAAATAGCCCGCCGAAAGGCGGTTTTTTGTGTGCTTGAAGTGAGTGAATGGTTTCACTCGCGTCAGGAATCGAACGCTGGAGCAATTTTTGTCAGCAAACAAAAATGCGAGGCGGTGGCCAGACAAATTTTTGCGACGGCAAAAATTTAGTCGCGGCCGATTCCTGCCAAGGACACATTCTATATATCTCCAAAATGAGTTGATTTTTATGCAGTTTTAGGGCAAGATAGAAACATGGCTAATATTGCATTTAATAAACGAGCAGTCTTTGACTACGAATTGACAGATCATTTCGAAGCTGGTTTAGTGCTGACTGGAGCTGAAGTTAAATCAGTTAAAAACGGCCACATGAGCCTCAAAGGAAGCTTTGTGACTATGCATTCTGCCGAGCTATTTCTTACTAATGCCAACATTCCACCATATCCTTTTGCAAAGATATCGCTCAGCTATGACCCAACTCGCTCACGCAAACTCTTGGTTCACAAATCGCAAATCCGCTCACTCATTGGAAAGCTACACACAAAGGGCTTGACATTGGTGCCCCTTCGTGTGTATACTAAGAGACGACTTATCAAGTTGGAATTCGCTGTGGGACGCGGAAAAAAGGCATTTGATAAAAGAGCAGACATAGCAAAAAAAGAGTCAAAGAGAAACATCCAGCGAGCTCTCAAATCACAATAATTATGTTCTACGTCTATGTTTTAAAAAGTGAAAAAGATAGTAAGTTATATTTTGGTCATACAGATGATTTAAAAAATAGATTAAGTGATGTTTAAGATTGGACATTCACCCATCCGCAATAAATTTGAGCTATGTAGTGACGTTGGGCGGCCCGCCCGCATCGCTACGTGAGCAAGCTCACTTGCGAAGCGTTGCGGGCGGGGGGTTGTTTAGTTTCGACAGGTTGTACTTTTCAAAATATGCAAGTCGATCACCCACGGACATATCGTTAAACTGCGGTGGAAGATATAAGTGCAAACTTCATATCAAAGGCGAAGACTACATTTGCGCAAGCATTTGCAAGTTTCTCTCCTGCTTTAGCTTAGGCTCGAAGCCATCGAACTGCCCATTTCTCATAAGCAGAGCTCGGTGTCAACCATGAGAATAGCTTTGTGCGGTTCTTGGGATGCATGACGCGAAACAACTCCTAAGACGATATTTGGAGGTTTTGTTTGTTTCCTACTTCAAAATATCGTATTCGCCTCTTCGGCGAAATGAAATAAACTAAACTTGTAGAGGATTTTGAAGAGAATGATTTGGACATGGGTGCAAATCCCATCAACTCCACAAAATTTGAAAAATTCTTCAATTTACAATTTTCAATTCACAATCAATTTAAAGGTTTTCAGTGTTTTAATACTTGAAAATTTTATTCATTGATTATTTAATGAAAATTGATAATTGATCATTGAAAATTATTAAGTAATATTTATTAAATAAAACATAGAAAATCACAAGATATTCTCGCAAAAAAGAATGTTGACATGATTTTATACTACCATTAGAAAAAGATTCCGCTTTAAACCAAAGCAACAAACCGGTCCCGCACAAATGCGCATTAACGAGGCCATTAGAATTCCAAAGGTTTTTTTGATTGATGATAATGGAACTCAACTTGGTGAGATGCTGACGATTCAAGCTCTCGAACTTGCAAAGCAGCAAGATCTTGATCTGGTTGAAGTTTCGCCCAAAGCCAATCCACCAGTTTGCAGGATTATGGATTACGGCAAACACCTTTATCAACAATCAAAGCAAATCAGGGTTGCCAAGGCTAAGCAGAAAAAAGTTGAAATCAAAGGCGTGCGAATTGGTTTGCGAACAGACAGTCATGATCTTGATTTCAAAAAAACGCAATCTGAAAAATTCATCAAGCAGGGAGATAAAGTTAAAATTGATATAGTTTTAAAGGGTCGCGAAAAAGCTCATCAGGACTTGGCTAGAAAAAATTTGCAGGATTTCGTAGCTGGCATCAATGCGCCATACAAAATCGAAGATCCGATAAAAAGATTTCCTGGCGGATTCAATGTTACAATTGCACCAACAGAAATAGCAGCAGAATAATTTTAAATTTTTTAAATTCATAATTTTACAAAGAAATGCCCAAGATGAAGACCAATAAGTCAGTTGTCAAAAAGGTCAAAATAACAAAGAACAAGAAAGTTCTCAGGCGTTCAACTGGACAAAATCATTACAATTCAAAAGAAACCGGTGCAGTAGGACGAGCAAAAAAGAAGGATCAGCGCATGTTTTCAACCGATGAGAAAAACATTGTAGCTGCCCTGCCTTATGCAATCGGTAAATAATTAAAAAATAATGAGTGGCATCCCAGCACCAAATTCCAAAAACTATTCAAGTTAATCAAGGATTTATGCACGGAAACGCCTGCGGCTCAGATTTTAGATAATATAAGAATTTAATAGAGAATTGGTGCGGGACGCTCATTTTTGTAGCTGCTCGTAACCTCACAGACAAAAATGGCGAGAGTAAAACGCGGTATGGCCGCATCAAAAAGACGAAAGAATGTACTTGAAATGGCGAAAGGTTTTCGCTGGAGAAGAAGCAAGAATTATGTTGCTGCCAAAGAAGCAGTGATGAAGGCTGGAAAATATGCCCACCGAGACCGAAGAGCAAAGAAGCGAACAAATCGCCGACTTTGGATTATCAGACTCAACAATGCTGTTCGCTTGCTTGAACTTACTTACAGCGGCTTCATTGCAATGCTAAAAGGCAAAAACATTGAAATTGACCGAAAGGTTCTTTCTCAAATGGCCGTTGAAAATCCACTAGTATTTCAAAAACTCGTTGAAAACGTTAAGAAAAACTAGTTTCAAACAACTTTTAAAAAAATCCGCCTCAAGCGGATTTTTTTATTAGTCAAATTCTGACCTTATTCTGCAATTCATTTCTTGTATTTCTCGTTGAATTGTTTGAGCAATCGCTTGAGGGCAACAAAAGGCAACCAAATCCACAAGGTACTTTTCGCGCCCTTATCCAAGAATTCATTTAGTGGCTGAGTGAGAAATTTGAAAATCACGTAAACAATGAGGAATATAAAAAAGTATAATACGATATTTCCTGGACTCATTTATTTATTTGCAAGATAGTTCCAGCAGCACAGTCGGCTGCGTTAACTATTTGTCTGCTATCTTTAAATATTAAAAACCAGTCTATATGTGACTTAAATTAAGTTTGCATTCATACACTGCGTCATATCATAAATAACATCTTTCTTTTCAACTACAATCTTGTAACCCTTTTCCTGAGCTATCTTCTTAAGATTATCATTCGGGTTAAAAGCTATTGGATTTTCAACAAGTGCAAGAAAGCTTGCATCAGATTCAGTGTCTCCCATGCCATAGGAACCCTCCAATGTCAGATTGTGCTCATACACATATTGCTTAAACAACATCCCCTTATTTTTAACCGGTTCATATTCACTTTCACCAGTGTAGATTCCCTTGGCGTCATATTTGTAAACACTGCCAAAAACTGCATCAAACTGCAAATGAGATTTATCAAATTCTCGCACAATCTCAACTGGAGAACCAGAAATAGCAATCAAATGATAGCCCTCCTGACGAAGCTTAGCAATGAGTTTCTCGGCAAAAATATATGTTCTGTTTTGATGAAATGAAATAACTAACTTGCTGGCGCGCTCAACATCTTGAACATTGCAACCACGAATATATTTCTCATAAAGAGCAACTAGTCCTTGGCGATACTGCTCATAAGTCCCCTCGTGTTCAAGCCAATTCGTGTAGAGCGAAACAATCTGATCGCGCACCTTGCGCGGAAAAATGTTCATCCAAGATAATTCGTTAATGAGTTCGAATTGTAGATTCTTGCGAAAAATTGTTCCATCAATATCAAAAATAGCAATCTTTTTTCCTTTTTCCATTTTATTTTTTTGTATTTATTGTTTGAAAATAAGCACGCAAGCCCTGCCATATTTATTATGAAGAGCTATTTCATTATACCGCCGCAAAAGAATAACTCCAAGTGCAAATCTATTGATGCACTAATACCGGCGTACCAATTTCTGCCCAGTCGTAGACGCGCCTGGCCGGCTGAGTTCCTAATCTGATGCATCCATGCGAAACTGGCACTCCAAGATGGCTGGCGCCCTCCTGGAAGCCTCCAGGCCAAACTGGGAGCTCATGAATGCCGACTTCACCCGACGGAAGAATTGCCATCCAGTTTGGCATAAAAAGTCCATACCTTGGTGACCAGGCACGTGGACTCTTATTTTCAATTTTAAATTGTCCCTCAGGTGTTTCAAGTCCTTTTTTGCCAGATGAAATTCGATACGCATCAAGAGCTTTGCCGTCTTCAAAAATAACCATGACTTGATATTTCAAATTAACATCAATATACTTTCCAATACTAATTGCGGGTTTTGTATATTCCTTTGCTTGTGCTAGCAATGTTTCTGGATCACTGCCCCACTGTGCCGGCTGCGGTTGAGCTGCAGTTTCAAATGAAGTTTGTCCTATTTTAACATACTTATCATCAGCCTGTTTATCATATTTCACAAAAACTCCAATATGATAATTTGTTTTCCAGTCAAAATTATCCTTTGCCAAAAGTTTAATATTAGTTTTTTCCGCATTCATTTGATATTGCAACTGCACAACAGGACTAACTTCAAATTTCAAATCATATGCTTCCAAGGGACGATCAAAGCTAGCAATAATAGGCTCTTCAATGTCCACTGCGACACCCTTTTCTCCCTCTATTGGAATTAATGACTTAATTTTTGGATAAGACTGAGTTGAAAAATAAAAATCCTGATTAAATTTTATATGAAAAATATTTCTACCATCCACTATTGCGATTCTGTAATCTGTTTCTGCAGTCCAGAAATTCTTTGGAGTTATTTTCAAAGTTCGATTGCTATTTGACCAACTGGTTGAAAACTCCGCTGCAGGATAGATTGAAATATTTTTTTCAATAATTGATGCAATAACCGGAAATGAAAAGTTTATTTCAACTGCTTGCGCAAAACTGACAAAATCAGCTTGTTTGATAGCGCCGCTAGGCTTAAAGGCTCCGGGATAAAAGTGCAGCATGCCAGCAAAAACAGCCAACAGCAAAACAGCGCTGCCGGCGGAAATCAGAAACAATAAATCTTTCTTAATATCCATAGTATATCCTATTTCCTAGTTGCTGGTTGCATTAGCCTCTACAATATTTTTTGCTTGATCCCAAAGTGTTGGATTGTTCTGCTGAACCTTCATCCAATACCACCACTCCACACCCCAGACATAAACTTCTTTCATCCCAGTCTTTTTTGCAAAAGAAACATTGTCTGCCAATATCGAAGCATTCATTGAAGCTAATTGCACTTCTACTGGTGCCGACGTTGTCCAGCCTTGAATCCATGGCTCACCTTGAAGCTCAATCACAACTGCATTTTTTTGATGAGCGAATATTCGAATAAACAATTGCTTAGCTTTAAAGAAATTAGGTCCCCAAGGATATCTCCAATAACCAAATCTAGGACTAATAACTTCGCGATACATTGTTGTGCCAAAAATGTCAGCACGCTTTGCTGGCTCAAGCCAAAGCGTCGCTTCACCGCCATCGGTAAGCATGATTGGCTTGGATGTGTCCAAACTTTTCACTTGCGCAATCTCACTGTCAACAAGCTTTGGATCTATTGGTGGACAAACTCCAAAATCTAAAAAGGGTTCATTTTCAACTTGCCAACGAATAATTTCTGGATGATTATTCCTGTATCTCTCCACTAAGACTTTTTCAAAAGCCAACAGGCTTTCTTTTCGCTTGACATCATCACCACCAATCCACCCGGGAATAAAGCACTCCGGCCACCGCGGAGTTTTTTGCCCAAAAGCTAAAATGATTTTTGCGCCACGTTGATTAGCTTCACTGAGTTGCCAATCAATATCGGAAAAATCATATTGACCGTCGCTTTGCTCAACCTTATCCCAATACACTGGCAGACGAATATACCTGATTTTCAAATCATCCAGCATCGCCAAATAGGCCTCTCTCCAATTCAGTCCAATATCCTGCGCATATCGTAAAGAAAAAGTTGTTCCCATCACAACCTTTGCTGGATTTTCTTTGACAGGCAGATTTATATAACCAAAAAACAGCAGCACTATCACCAGCACAATGCCTACCACACTCAGCACTATTTTTAAAATCTTTTTCAGAATCAAGAGAAATTTTTGCCAAAAACTTTTTTCCTCTTTTATTTTCGGGGTACTTATGACTGAAGGTTTTTCTTTTTTTGGTTTAGTTACTTTAGTTATTTTGATTACTTTATTTACCTTGTTTTTTTTGTCTGTGTTGTTTGTTTTGTTTGTTTTCATTTTTTTATTTAATAAAAAATATACCAGTTGCTATCACGCCTATTGCTGCAATTTTTTGCATCCAATCCCAAAAATATAATTTTTCCTCAAAAATCTGATGATATTTCTGCGAAACTAACCATGCTAATACTAACACGAATGCATATTGAATAGAAACCAAGGAATTAATCAACGTCACACTTCCAAGCGTAATAGCATAAGTCAAAAGCAGCGAACTAAGACCACCCACAACCTTGTTTCCAACAAAAATTACGCCAGTACTAACGACTTGTTTTTTGTTTTTATGATGTATGTGAAAACTCGCGAAGATTTCCTTACGCCAAACAGGTACTAAAAGCAAAGCGAGTGCTCCCAAGAATCCGCCAACTCTTGTCCAAACATACCAAGTCACAAAATTTTCACTTTGAGATAAGTATTTAAAAACAACATAAGAAACAGCCAGCGCAATTCCAGCGCCAATGGCATAGAAAAATCCAATAAAAAATTTCTTTTTACCAAACTGAAGCGGCAGATCAAAAGAAATTAGCAGTCCCCCAAAAATCAAAAATAAGATTCCAAAAACTTGAACCATGCTCAATTTTTCTGCCTGAAGCGGTAGCGAAATAAAGAAGGTTGCCAAGGGTAAAACGGCCCCAACAACTGGCACAACCTGACTAGCTTGAGCCTTACTGATTGCAAAATATAGCAATAATATTCCAAGCAAAAAAGTTATTCCGCCAAGAAAACAAGCAAACAGGCCTGAAAAAGTTGGGACTCGCAGTCCAAACGGTGCAAAAAACACCGCCCACAGACTAAACACTCCCACATAAAAAGCATAGACCGGGGCCGACGAAAAACGCTTTGAGCCTAACAAGAACTTGTCCAAAATGTTAGCCAAGGCTCCAAACAAATAAGCAACGATTGTCAAAACAATCCAAAGCATAGCAAGATTTATAATAATTTATGTTTATATTATACACCAGAAAGCAAGCAACTAATAGAACTGAGCTCATTAAAAAAGATCATACGCAAATTATGGTTCTGGGAAACCAAGTTAGAAATTTTTACTTCCCTTGTTTGCTTTTTGGGGCGCGCTCCTTTGGCTAGGAATTATAGCCAATCGCTCAGTATTCACTGTCGTTCGCAGTGGTCTAAAAAGCAAACAAGCTCGTAAAAATTCAGAGATAGTATTTGGTTGGAACCATAAATTGCGTATGACCCCATTTAAGCGTCCCCTAAGAAACGAAAGAGAATTCAAATCGCAACTACAAATCATTTCCATTATCCTTATCACCTTCACCACAACCGCTCCTCTGACCACAAGCACTTGAATCTGACCCGCTAGAATCTTTTTGCTTAGATTTCTTTCTAATAAATTCGTCTTCTTTTTCACTGTCAGCTTCTCTAATATTCTTGGCAACAAATTCGTTTCCGCTCTTCTTGCCTCCAATTATCTCAACACTTTCTCCCTTATTAATAACCCTACTGTTCACTTTTGTGTTAATATCTTGAACATCCCATTGTTTTCCTGATGGATCTTCCAGCACAAATTCGTCCGTATTTTTAATCTCGATAATTTCGCCTTCAAGCAATCCTTCATCTGGATGATTCCAGAGCTCTTCTTTGTTAACCCTGACCAGACCATAAAAAGGAACATTTCTGGTTAAAATCCGATCCACCGTCTTTCCAAAACCAGCAAAGAAAAAAATCAAACCGCAACCAACACTCAAGAAAATTGAAGCTAACAAAACTAAATACACGCGGTGTCGATACCAGCCCCTAATGTGAATAAAATCATAATAAGCAACTCCAAAAAATGCAACCAGCAGCAAAATCCAAACATAAGGCAAAGAAAGCAGCAAATACTGCAAAAATGTTTTATGTAAATAAAAATAGATGTCCCAGTCATGACGAACAATAATGTCCAGCATTACAGCAAAAGACAACGCACCAACAAGTAGCGCCAACACAAACATAAACCAAGTCAGCCAATTCTTCACCAAAAACTTCCATTTCGGCTGCGGCTTAACATTTGATTCTTTAATTGTTTTCAAGATTCTTTCGCTTGTTGTTGTCATAAAATTTCATTTAAACATCTAAACATTAAGACATACAATCATATAGACATTTAAACATATCATCATTTAAGCAAAATGCTGACCATTACTTATTGTTTATTGACTGTTGATAATTGATTATTGATTATTGGTTACTGTCCTTTACTACTCCCCTCCTGCACTTTTTCTTTAAACTGTTTTTTTGCCCTGCTAATAAGTGTTGCAACTGTCCCCATCGGCTTTTCGAGAATATCAGAAATTTCTTTGTAATCTTTTTCTTCCAAGAATTTAAGCACTAAAACCTCCCGATATCGCTCATCAAGCCTATCTAAAATATCCTTAACCTCACCCACCGTGTATTTCCTTTCTAAATCACGCGCAATATCCTCATCACTTGCTAAAATGTTGAGTAAATTTGAATCACCTTCATAGGTAGTAGTTTTCGGACGAGCTGTGATTTTTCGAAAGTGACTAATGACTTTGTTATGTGTGATGCGATAGACCCATGATGAAAATTTCAAGTCCTGATCAAAATCATTAAGATTTTTGTATGCACTCAAAAAAACATCTTGTAGGATATCCTCCCCATCTTCCTTGGTTGACCGGGAAATACGCATGATGTATCTGAGCAACTTTTCCTCATAACGCTCAACAAGAAAGCTGTAGACATCAGGATTTTTCAAAGTCATCGCAACCAGCTCCTCATCATTTTTTTCTGAGAAAATATTCAGTTCTTCTTTAATCTCTTTTTTCATTCAAAAGCATAAAAAATATATACAGTCACAAACACATTATCAATCATACCATGTAATCTAACAAAAAAACACCCCGCAAGCGGAGTGTTTTTAGGTTTATCTGCCGATGAGGCAGATTGACTCAACGACTATTACTAGTAGTTGTTTCGGCCTGAGTAACCACCACCTCGGTTGTTACCACCGCCATTGAAATCACGCCTCGGAGGACGAGCTTCCATTGGGCGAGCTTCATTTACAGTCAAAGTACGTCCTTCGTACTCTTTTTTGTCAAGCGCTTCGATTGCTGATTGAGCTTCTTCGTCAGAAGACATTTCAACGAATCCGAAACCTTTTGAGCGACCAGTCATCTTATCCATGATAATTGTTGCTGATGCTACAGTTCCTGCTTGAGCAAAAAGGTCTTTTAGTTGGTCTTCCGAAGTTGAGTAAGGAAGTCCTCCAACGTATAGTTTTGTTGCCATAGTTTTCGCTTTGTTCTAATTACTTTGTAAGGCGACCTCCTCTCTTAATTTTTGCCAGAAAGGCGAAAACCAGTAAGACACTTACAATTACTCCTAGTATACAGGAATATACGCCTGCTGTCAAGTTAAGTGAGTTTCTGCATTATCTGGCTAATTTAAATATTTTACAGGATCAAGCCATTCTGACAGTTGGGATTTTGACCCAACATAGCCTAAAATATTTATATTGCTTCCTTTGTGAATCGCTAAATGCAAATGTCTGCGCTCGCCGTCCGATTCACTGCTAAAACCAGTTCCGAGATTGCCCAAAAAATATCCAGCTTTTAATTTGTCTCCAATTTTTGCAGAGATACTCCCCAAACGTAGACGACCATAAACAATTGTCACGCTTTGACCATCTAGCGTGCAAGCCTGCACAGCAACTCCCCCATAACCACTTGCCATTTTCTTTTCCAAGAGTTTTCCATCGCAAAGTGCCACAACCGAAACATTAGTATCTTGCTCATTTGAAGTTGTTTCTAAATCACTTCCAGAGTGATACCCCTGAAATCTTTCTGGCTGCACAGGAGAAGTTTTTGGCGTGATAAAAATTCCAAATGGTTTTTTTGTAATCCGCCCAAGTGCCCCTGCAATTGGGTCAATAGTTTGGCCCGGATTTTGAATTTGTTGATTGCTGTTGATTAGTTGCTGATTATTATTTCCTATTGTCTGTTGATTATTGCTTATTGCTTGTTGTCCACTGATTGCTGCCTGTTGATTACTAGTTACTAATGACTGATTACTGCCGCTTGGCGCTTGCGTCTTTTTCCCCACCAGGAAAATAGCAACGATAATAATTATTGCAACAATTAAAGCCAACATGATGTACAAAAATAATTTCTTCTTCATATGACCATTTCTCCGAAGGTTTAGCCTTCGGAAATCCACTTAAAATTCTTCCAGTAACTATTTTCTATTCTCTTTTTGCTCTTTCAAATATATCGCATTTTTATCTACAAACTCCAAATATTCGTTTAAATTTTTGAATTGATCCAAGATTAAATCAGTTTTGCAAACACTAAACGCTTCTAGTTGAATATTTTTATATTCAACTAGACTAGCATATTTCCAATCTTCTTGACCCAAGCCATGAATAAAATAGTTTTTGCTAATATACGCTGAAAGATAAAGCAAGTAGTCATTTGAGTCAACATGAATCGACTTAAATCTTCCCTGGAAAAGTGCTCCCGACCTTATATTTTTTGTTGAAATACATTGTATAAGCAGTTCCCAATCTTTGCATAAATCTCTTAATCCCATCTTTCTCAAGTTGACGCAAAGCGAAATGAAAATGACTTGGATTCAAACAATATGCAACAATTTCAACAAGTGCTCCAAAAATTTCTAACTTAGTTTCCCAGAACCATAATTTGCGTATAATCCAAAAAAATCTCTGAGTTTGACGATTTTAAATTGAGTGATATAATTTGACTATGGAAAGAAAAAAATCAACCAAAAAAACTTATTCCGAAGATTATATTGGTGCGATTCTCGAAGAAATTCGCAGTGATTTTAAGGTGTTTGGCGAAGGTCTGAATGATGTGCGCTGGGGAGTGGAGAATCTGGAAGTCAGATTTGATCAATTGGAAGTAAAAGTTGACAAAATGGACCTTAGGCTTGGTAGCGTAGAAAATAGGCTTGGTAGTGTGGAAGAAAAAGTTGATTTCCTAATTGAAGACGTGGACGAAGTGAAAGCCAATGTTGTAGACATTAAAACCGAAATGAAAAGCATGAATAAAAAATTAGACAATAAAGCTGAGAAAAAAATTGTGGATAATCACGAAAAAAGACTTTTCAAACTTGAAAAATCGGCTCTGGCAATTTCCTAGTAATTAAAAATTTTTTAAACCAAACAAAAATCGGAATTTTGCTTCCGATTTTTTTGTGGAATTTATCTTTGCCTGAGCAGGTTTACTCATGACTATATCGTACAAGAGTTATCCCGAAATGCAGCTTTCAACTTTCCAAATACCGTCCTTGGAGAATTTCCCTTTCTCATTGCTCATTGTTTATTGTTTATTGACTGTTGATTATTGTTCATAGTTCAGTGCAATCACCCTAATCAGTGTTAATCGGTGGTTATCAGTGGCTATCAGTGGCTATAATCAATTTTCCTCACTCCCTCAAGCTGGCTTTTTCAAAATTTTCCGAGAAGCTGAAGAATTTAAAAAAATCTAAATTCAAAAACCCGACTAATTTTTTTCTCAATTTGAAAGTATCGTAGTGCTGCATGATTCCCAAATAGGAATTGAGCCAAGATCTTATTTTTTTCGCTTCCTTTTGGCTGAAAACTTTTCCGCCTGCGAGCAACTCATTTTCTTGTTTGATTTTTTGGAAAAAATTTCTTTTGGTTCGTTTGCTGATATAGGTTCTGTGAGGTTTAATAAAAACTCCCAAAAAACCCACGCCCTGTTGGTTGGGTTGCAGATATATTTTCTTGGGATGCAGGGTCAGCTTTAATTCTGTTTGCAAGTGAGCTTTTACTTTCAGAATAATTGCTTTCAGAAATTCTTTGTCGCTGTGCACAAAAACCATGTCGTCAACGTATCTGCCATAAAATTTTATTTTGAGATCTTCGCGCACAAAATGATCGAAGCTATCCAGATAAATGTTGCCGAAAAGTTGACTGGTCAGGTTGCCAATTGGAAAGCCTAAACTTTTCTTTGCAAAAAACAAACTTTTTGATTTTGGCAAACCAACCCAGTCCTGGCGTTTTCCTTTGACGTGGCAATTTGCAGTCGGATCGTTGAAAATGACTTTTTGCAAAAGATACAAAAGCAAATCAAGCTGCGATTTTTCAGAAACCAAGAAATGACTTTTTAATTTTTTTTCAATTTTAGCATAGAGAATATTTCTGTCCATAGACATAAAATAACCCTGGATGTCGAGCTTCAAAACAAAACATTTCTTTTGATGGTTTTCGCTGCAAGCACGCATGAAATGCTCCACTCTTTTGATGCCATATGACGTGCCTTTTCCGACTCGACAACTATAGCTGTCTTTGATGAAATGTTTTTCGAAGATTGGATTGATGGCGTTGAAAATCAGATGATGCACAATGCGGTCACGAAAATCGGCGGCGAAAATTTCTCGCTTGACTGGTTTTTCCACCACAAAACAAGTGCTGGGTCCAATTTCATAGGTACGATTTTTAATTTCGTAGTAGAGTTTGAATAACTTTTTTTCATAGTCATTTTCGAAAGCCAGGGCATTGCAAGTCTGACGTTTGTTTTTACGCGCATCAAAATAGGCGCAAAAAATATCAAGCACGAGTTGTTGATCGTCAAATTTTTTCATTTTTTTGTAAATGCTTCAGGCACCGCACCGAGAACCCGTTAGCACGGTTGTTCGTGTTAGCAGGGTTGACGTTCGTGGAGTTGAAGTTGAGGTTGGCGGCGTTAGTGCCCGACGGACTGGATGACCAGTAGTTGCCGTTACTGCCCTGATTGTTCCAGGAACCGGAGTTGAAGCGGGCGCCAGCTAGCGCTAACATAACCACTAAATTCTTCAGGCAATTTGAGAAAACCGCCAAAAGTGTTTGCAATGTTTGCAAACAATATTCCTTGCTTTTTCAAAAGCAAGAGGGTTATTGAATTTACTACGCACGCTCAGTTGCGCCCTGGCAACAACTGATTCTGGCGTTTTTAAAATCCTTTTCCTGTTTTAAAATTAAAGGAATTGCTTTTGTCTTACTGAATTTTTCCCAGTTGGCGAGTTGCTTGGAAACATTTTCGATTAGCTGATTTATTTGGACAAATTTTTTGAGATCCAATTGTCCAAAGTCTTGCGTCAATCTCAGTTGCAAGCGAATCATTTCCAAGCTTTCTCTCGCTTGCTGAATATGTGGAATTTTTTCGATTTCTCGATTGGCACGATAAATATTTTTGATCAGCAGCATAGCTTCATTTTTCATTTCTTGTCCAGTGGTGTATTTGTACTCACGCGAAAAATTTTCGACTTCCAGAAAAATTCGTTGGGTCAAGCCATAGCTGGCTTTGTAGACTGGCAGATTGTAGTAGAGGGCCATGAATTTTTTGTTTACGCTTTGCGAATTTATTTGCGAGGGTGTTCTTGCCCCTTAAAGGGCAAGAACCAATTGTCAAATAGTCAAATTTAATTCTTCAGGCACCGCACCGAGAACCCGTAAGCACGGCCGTACGCGAAAGCAGGGTTGACGCTCGAGGAGAGGAAGTAGAGGTAGGCGGCGTTTGTGCCCGACGGACTGGATGACCAGTAGTTGCCGCTACTGCCCTGACTGTACCAGGAACCGGAGTAGAAGCGGGCGCCAGCTAGCGGAAGTTTCAAAGTTGAAGCGTAAAGCGCGTCGGGATAACCAGATGTACCAATTTGAGTTCCTCCAACAGTTGTCAGTCCCAAAGCGTAGGTAAGCGCAGTAAATTC
>CAISKQ010000040.1 GCA_903885965.1 uncultured bacterium | reverse complement strand
TTGTCCAGAAGCGGTGGTCGTACTGCAAACAGGAACACAGGTCGTGACGCAACCTCCACTCGCACATTCCGCACCAATTGTGCAAGCCGCACCGTTGGCTTTGAGCAGCATAACACTGGCGCCAGCGCCAGTGCCACTGACGCCAATGCTAACGCCTTTATTGCCAGCGTTAAAATCCGTGTCGGTTGTTTGCACGACCGACCCCGCAATCCCTGCCAATTTAACATCGCCTCCACTGACATCCACATTATCATCCTTGGAAGAGAATTTGGTCCAAGTGCTTTGGTCTGTGGCATGGTTGGCTTTGTTGGCACTAGCTCCCCCACTCCAACTGCTTTGCACCCAACCAAAAGTGGCAGCTTTGGACCGAAAATTTGGGAAAGTAATGACGATCGCCAAAATCAAAGTTGCCAAAACTGCGCAGCTTGAAAGAAAAATGATTCTGACTTTTTTTTGATATTCTCTCAATTTCTTAAAAGATGAAAAGCGCAAATTATTTTCTTTTTTTTGAATCGCCAATTGATTTTGTTTAGCCGTTTTAAAAAGCAGCTGAAAATGATCGGACAGCAAGTTTTTGGTTTTTTTGAAGATTTGGTTCTTGAAAGGCATAGAGAGTTGTCTTGCAATTTTTAATTTTGAAATTTGAAGTTTGAAATTTAAATGTTTGAGTTTATTGTAGCACAAAAAAACCTTTTCCAAAATTTCTTATTTCTCTTCAATCAGAAACTTCCAATAATTCTCTTTGTTGACAACTTGAAACTGCGAAGCTGCATAATTTTTCAAAAATTCTTTCGGCTCTTTGACTTTGTCCTTTTTCCATTTGAATTCCCAAGCAAAAAACTTGCCATCGCGCTCTTCCACCAAATCAATTTCTTTTTGATCATAGGTTCGCCAAAAATAACGATTGGTGGAAATTCCTTGATAGTTGCAACTCTTAAGCCTTTCAATAAACAAAAAATTTTCCCAAAGCGCCCCAATGTCACTTCGCAAAGCAATTTCACCAAACTGAGAAAGCAGCGCATTGCGCACACCCAAATCAAAAAAATAATATTTTCGCTTGCCTCTGATTTCATTTCGCACATTGCGTTTCAAAGTTGCCAGCGAAACAATCACAAAACCTTTTTCCAAAATATCCAAATATTTTTCAATCGTTCGCACATTGGCGTTGAGTTGCCTAGCAAGTTCGTTGAGCGAAACTTCATTGCCAATTTGCAAGGCCAGCAATTTGACCAAATCAACCAGCGTGCGAGATTTTTTCACGCCGTCCAAAGCCAAGACGTCTTTCAACAAATATGAATCCACAATTTCACCCAGCAAAACTGTTTTTTCTTGTTTGGTTTTTGCCAGAAAGACATCCGGATAGGATCCAAAAATCAAAAATTCCTCCAAGCGGTTTTTGAGGTCGAAAGCTGAATATGTTTTTTCAAGTTCAAGCTGCGCAAATGGAAAAAGCGTGATGGTTTTTTTTCTGCCAACCAAAGGCTCACCAACTTGATTAAAAAGTTCAAAGCTTGATGAGCCAGTCACCACAACCTTGATGCCAGGAATTTGGTCAACAATTATTTTCAAGCCCCTGCCAACATTTGGAATTTGCTGAGCTTCATCAATCACCAGCAATTCATTTTCCCCCACATATTCTTTGATTTTTTCAAAATCAGTTGAGCTGATAATCTCCTGAACCCGAATATTTTCCCCACTGTCAAAACGATATTTCAAAGAGGTGCTGTCGAGCAATTCCTTCAATAGTGTGGTCTTTCCAACTCGACGTGGTCCATAGATAACCAAGACTTTATTAGGACTTAATAATGCCTCAATGGGGCTAAAAAAACGCTTAATCATAAATTTATGTATTAGTAATGCAGATTATTTGCTGAATTTATGTATTGATGATACACGAATTGCAAATAATATGCAACAATGGCTCAAGAAAGCCACCCATTGGCCTGCCCCATGGAATTGAGGCGCCCCGAAGCATTCCACGGGGTTAGTGCCCTGCAGTGGTTCAATTTTTCAACAGCCATTTCCATACTGGCAAAAAAAGTATCTTCTTCCCCTGTACCTGAATTTCCGATTCGTGATCCCATGTCAAGACAAGCAAATTGTCGCATTGCAATTCCCCGCTGGCTTCTAGTAAGGCCTTTGTTTCTCGCTCCCTCGTTCCATATTGAGTGAAGTCATATGCAACCTGAATTAAAGTTTTTATTTTTAGACCATCTTTTAAAATAAAATCAACTTCCTTGTTATTCCTAGTCTTATAATAAAACAAACTATGATTTGGCTTGTAGCCCATTTTCAAAAGTTCCACAAAAACCAAATTTTCCATCAACTTACCATCATTCGCCGTAGCCTGGACGGCTTTGGCACAAATATAGCCATTATCCACCAAGTAGGCTTTCTTGGGACTTGTCAAGCGCTCCCCCTCTTTATAGGAATAACGCGACAGCACATAGACAAGATAGGCTTCTTCCAAATATTTCACGAATTTTTCAAGAGTCGCCACACTCGCAAAGCCAAGAATATTTGCAAGCTTCCTATAACTAAATTCACTAGCAAAATTGCTGACAAAATAGAGCTCCAAATCATACATTTTTTCTGACAATCGCAAGCTGTGACGTTTCACGATGTCCTTGAAAAGTAACGAATCCAAAAGGGTATCCAGATATCCCAACGGTTCTAAATTTTTCACCACAAGTTCTGGGAAACCGCCATTTTTCAAATAGTTGCGGCAGTGATGCAGCAACTGCCCCTTGTGTTCAGGCAAGACCAGCAATGACTGATCAAATACAAATTCTTTTGCTATCAAAAATTCCTCGAAATTAAAGGGCAATATTTCCAAGGGGATATGTCGACCAGTCAGACTTGTTGCCAACTCTTTGCTCAAGAGTTTTGCATTTGAACCTGTCAGTAGGATATTATAGCCTTCTCGATGCAAACGATTGATGAACAATTCCCAGTTAGGTAGATTTTGAATCTCATCAAAAAGCAAATGTTTCTTTTTCCCATACAATGCATGCAACTCTTTGATAAGCTCGTCATAGTTTGGAAGTTTCGCCAAATATTCATCGTCGAAATTAACATATGCTGGCGATTTGTCCTTGAAAAGATGGGCCGTAAAAAGAGATTTTCCTGCGCGCCTTGGTCCGATCACCACTTTCACTAAATCACTTTTGATATATTTCTTGGCTTCTGGCATTTTTAAACGCCTGACAAATGGCTTGTTTAGAAGATTTTCAAACTCTTTTTTTTGTTTTAGCAGAATTTTTTTGAGCATAAAAATTGATTTAGTTAAATTACCATAGTGAACAAAAATGATACTTTTTGTTCACTATGGTAATACTACTGAACGCCCACATGCCTGTCAAGACTGACTCCCTTGGGATTCAAATTGCTCCCAGCCCATTGTCCTGCCCCATGGAATTGAGGCGCCCCAAAAGATTCCAAAAGGTTAGTTCTTCAGGCACCGCACCGAGAACCCGATAGCACGGTAGTACGTGGAAGCAGGGCTGACGTTCGTGGAGGAGAAGAAGAGGTAGGCGGCGGAAGTGCCTGACGGACTGGACGACCAGAAGTAGCCGTAACTGCCCTGACCGCTCCAGGAACCGGAGTAGCCGCGGTCGCCAGCTAGCGGAAGTTTCAAAGTTGAAGCGTAAAGCGCGTCGGGATAACCAGATGTACCAATTTGAGTTCCTCCAACAGTTGTCAGTCCCAAAGCGTAGGTAAGCGCAGTAAATTCCGCCGAAGTTGGCAGCCGGTAGCCCGCTGGGCAAGGATTGTTGACGCCAGCGACGCCTTGCCAAAGATTGTCGTTTTTGGTGGCTCGCCAATCATAAGGCGAGGTCTTGTTGATGATGAATTTGTTGGTGTCTGGAGCAGCCACCGTGTCCGTGAGGCTCAGGGTGGTGGTGGTTGCTGCTGCCGCAAGTTGATGTCCGTCGGTAGCACGGCCCCATTGGTAGTACCAACCGTAGGCATTGGCGTCTGCTGCGGAAGTTGCCACTCGGGTGGCACCAAGATTCCGATCCAGCCATAATTTGCCATCTGCACCCGTCACTACCCCATAAGCAAGACCACTAAAAGCGCAAAATTGTCCAGAAGCGGTGGTCGTACTGCAAACAGG
>CAISKQ010000039.1 GCA_903885965.1 uncultured bacterium | reverse complement strand
GGATGCGGGAAAACTGCTTGTCCGGTTCAACTAGGGGTTTCAGATGAGAGTCTAGGAATCTACTATAAAGAGAGGCCTAAATTAATAGTTAATTTTAAACCCATTTTTATAAGTTGTTTATAGTTTTTTGAAAGTGAGAAATGTAAAATAAAAAATAATTAATAAAAAAATATATGCACAAAGCATTTAAATGTTTGATTGGCAGAGTCGTTCTTTTGTTTTCGCTCGCATTTTGTTTTTGGTTGGTGGCTCCTAACGCAGCGTCAGCTGCGGCAGTGACTTTGTCACCAGCTGCTGGTGTTTCTGGGCAAGTGGTAATCATTTCGGGCTCTGGATTTGACAATAGTTCAGCTGCGACGATTCTTTGGGATAATGCGGCGTTGACAACGGCTCCTTCATCTGTGACAACTTCTGCCGCAGGAGCTATCCCAACAACTGGGACGGTGTCTTTTGTGGTTCCATCTGCTATGTATGGTGCGCATACTGTTAAGATTAGAACTGGAACTACTAATGTTGCTATTGCGACTTTTACCATTAATACTCCGACAGTAGCGACTACTTCGCCTGTCATGTCGTTTGTTTCTGGCGTGACAGTAACTGCAATTGCTAGTAATATTGAGGCGATGAAGTCTACTAATTTTTACTTTGATGATTTGCTGCTTGGCACAAGCACTTCAACTGAAAATGGTACAGCCGAATATGTTTTCACTGTGCCAACTCAGCTTCAAAATGTTGGTTCGCATATTATTCGAGCAAGTAACAGTTCCTATGCAGTGGCGAGCATTACTGTTACTTTGGCGGCACCCACTTTGACTCTCAATCCGGCAACTGGTGCTATTGGGACTAAGGTTACGGCAACGGGGTTAAATTTTCGGGCAGGTGGTGAGGTGAGTTTCTTTTTGAATGGTGAATCATTTACTCCAGATGCTGCAGTGACTGCCAATGGGGCAGGAAGTTTCACAGCAGTGTTTACGGTGCCTGATGCTGCTGCTGGCGCTAATACAATCAAAGCTCAAAGTGATTCAAATCTTTATGCGACTGCCGCTTATACTGTGGCTACTCCAGCATTGATATTGATGCCAACGAGTGGTACTGGCGGTTTGGCTATTACGGCAAGTGGTACCGGATTTCGAGCCAATTCCACGGTTAATTTCTTTGTAAATGATGAACAAATTGATACAACAGCGACAACCAACAATTTTGGTGCTTTTCGTCAATCAATAGGGATGCCCGGTGATTTTCCAGTTGGTGCTCAGACAGTTCGGGCTCAAACTGATTTAATAAATTTCGCTTTGGCAACCTATACCGTGACTGCCGCTGCCGTCACTGCTTCCCCGGCCGCCGGTGTTCCTGGAACGCAGGTGACCTTGACTGGTACAAACTTTGATCCAAATGAAACAGTGACTATCAAATGGAATGGTGAAAAAATAAAAACAACAAAGTCAAATAATTCTGGTAGTTTTTTGACCAAAATCACTATCCCAGCCGACTATGTTTCTGGTAATGGTCAAATTGAAGCTTACACGAGTGATGTTGCTCGGGTTCTGATTACTTTTACCATTGCTAATCCTACCCTTACTTTGAGTCCGGCATCGGGATTGCCAGGAACTGAACTTACAGTGACAGGGACAAATTTTTCAGGACGCAAGGAGTTGCAACTTCTTTGGGATGATGGAAAAATAGTTACTCGACCAAAAAAGATAATGACAACACCACTTGGTGGATTCGTTGCGATTTTTACGGTACCGAATTCCAGCCGCGGTGTTCATTCGGTAGTTGCTCAGACGCTTGGTAGCAATGAGAAAATCAATATCTCGGCTATGTTCACGGTGACAGCGCCGTCCGTGACCTCGAGCATAACGACCGGGCAAGCAAATACGAGTATTTCTCTTTATGGAACAGGATTTTTGCCTCGAAAAGAGGTGAAGTTTTCTTGGGATAATGATAAGGATTTAAAGTCTGATCCAGAAAAAGTTATCGCTGATGATTCGGGATATTTTTCAGCCACAGTTACGCTTCCTGAAGGTGCAACTCCTGGCAATCATATTGTGAAAGTGTTTTCAAATCAAACAGCTTTTACTACTTTTAGTTTCACAGTAACCACAGGAACCATTACTCTTTCAAAAGAAAATGGGGCACCTCATACTTCGGTGCAAGTGACTGGTTCTGGTTTTGATGCTAGTAGTTCAGTGCGATTCTTTTGGGATAATGAAATAATTGAAATGAATTCAGTAGAAACCGACAGTATCGGTGGGTTTGCGACCACTATCGTTTTGCCCACTGCGACAAGTGGCATGCATGCTCTTCGTGCCGAGACAAGTGAATTTTCTTCTGCGACGACGGATTTTGGAATTGATGCACCTGTACTGACCATTAATCCGTCCACTGCAAACTCCCGTGGAGAAATTGTTCTTTCTGGTATGAATTTTGTGTCGGGTCGCAAGGTGATTGTTTCAGTGAATGACCAGGATGTGAAGACTCAAGGGGAGGCGATGGTTGATAACAATGGTAATTTCTCGACGAGCATTCGATTGCCATTTACATTCAGTGACTCTGTTCGTATCACCGTGCGAACTGGAGATGAGGATCGGGTGATCGTTGTGCTTCCAGTTTCTCAAATGGCAATTGTTACCGCAGTAAAAAATTATGGTGAGTGGGCTGCAATTGTCCTGTTCTTGATTGGAGCAATTTTTGTTGCACAGAAATTTGGAATTCCAGAAAAGGGTTTGTCATATGTACGAAATGTTTTTGCTAAGGATAAGAAAGATCCTATTCAATAAGGTTGTCTCGACAGATCAATTTTCCAAAGAAATTCATTCATCGTAAACTTTTTTATAAAGGCTAAACATCGTTATCCTAGGCAAGGAGTCCGATTTTCGTCGCGGGAGTCGGACTTTTTTTGAGACAAGAGTGAATGAAATAATTTGGTATAAAAAATCAAAACCATGCGAAAACATTCTTTCATCCGCATATTATCCTATCAGCCTCGCCTGCGCGATGCCTTCTTTGCTATATCCGTCACACTGCTCTCAAGCCTCATGCTTTTTCCTTTCTCAGCCACAGCTTCGAGTGACACTCTCGATGACGGCTTGGTGGGGTGGTGGAAGATGGATGAATCAAGTTGGAACGGCACGGCAGGAGAAGTCAAAGATGCAAGTGGCAACGGGAATGATGGGGTGGCAGTTAATGGGGTTGCGACGGGTGTTGGGAAAATGGGGAATGCTGGAATTCTTGACGGCACGAATGATTATATTTCAGTCAAAACAAGTGCTTCTCTGAAGGTTGGAGGAGTATTTACTTTGTCGGCATGGATAAAAACGACAGCCCCGATTGATACTGATTACGATGTATGGTTAAAAAGGACGTATACAAATAATTCTCCGTATGAAATTTTAGCCAAAGCAGATTTTTCAAGCAAATATCATGGGTATGAATTAGGGATGACTCAAAAAGGCGAGATATTCTTTTCTATCGATGGGGGCTCATCCAATAATTTGCTTCGAGAAACAACCGTCTTTGTTAATGATGGAAACTGGCATAATGTCGTTGCTGTCGCAAACGGAGTCGGCTCGACTATGGAGATATATATCGATGGAATTGTAAGAGGCAGTATGCGACAGACAATAGAGCCTGACTACAGTATGGATTTTCCATTGGGAGTAGGAATTTGTGGGGCTGTTTCTCCTGGCACATGGAGCACCGAAAGGACTTTAGAAGGTACTCTCGACGACCTTCGCATCTACAACCGCCCTCTTACAGCTGACGAAGTTTTCGAGCTGTATCGATACCGTGACGGCACTCTTTCTATCCATCTCCCTCCCACTTCTTCCACCACCCTGGCCAACTACACTACACTCGACTTTACTGCCAAACTATCCCTCCCCAAACGATCCCAAGGAGCTCCCATCGACAATCAAGTCAACCTCAAACTCGAAGACGGACGCATCATCCCCCTAAAATATGATGATCAAGATGATCAGGACAGAATGTTCCTCTGGAAAGGAACCTATCGAAAAACAAACACTCTCAGCAATCAACCCTTCACCTTCAAAGGAACCCTTGAATTCTCTGATTGTTCCCAAATTGAAGGCAGTGCCATCGCTTTCCAACTGACTGATCAAACTCCCGGAACCTACACCTTCCGCAATGAGAGCAAAGATGATACCTTCTTCACAAAAAGAGACTTTGTCCCTGAACTTGCAACAACTATTCAAACCCAAAACGAAGGACCCCTTACTCAGATCAAGCAATTCTTCCTCAACCTTTTCGACAGAATCTTCCATCGTCAAACCAAACCAACAAGTACAACAGAAAAATCAGATTCTTTCGGACGGAAACAGGAAGATGAAGTGCTCTCAGGCGCTGAGACGAGGAAGATGTGCAAAATCAATTTTTCGCCGTCGAAAAGTGATGACGGGCTATTGGCGTATTGGCCAGTGTCAGAAGGCACCGGTTCAATCGCTTACGATCATGGTCCTTATGGAAAAAACATGATCATTACCAGCACCGGAGGAGTTGTCAGTTGGGTCACTGAAAATGGCAGTACCTCATTGAATTTTGTGGCTGATTCTAGTGACGGTGCTCATTCGATGCAAACTAATAACGGAGTTCTCCCAGTTGGCATTATGACGGGATATACTGAAGAAATATGGTTTAATAGTACTTCAACCGCTTCTCCGGTGAACGGAAGAATTATTGGCAAGTTGGCCATTGGTGATTGGACCCCAGGGTTTCATCTTGGGCGTCCAAAGGCAGATCTAGACGGCCTTGACTTTGTGGTTAATGATAATGCTGTAAATATGGGTCCTTCAATTTTTGGAAACAATATTAACATAGCAGATGGCAAGTGGCATCAGTTGGTTGGCTCTTGGGATGGTTCAAGCTTGTATTTGTACCGTGATGGAAATCTGATGGGTTCAAGTAAAACAAATTTCACTCGACCTATAAATGGTGGTTGGGATATTGCGGTGATGGGCCGAGCTACTCAATGGGGAAATAATAATGATATTGAAGGCAAGGTAAAAGAGATTAAGATATTTGACAGAGCGTTGTCACCTGAAGAAGTCAAAGAACATTATTTGCGTCTCAAACCATAGAGATTTAAAAAAATCATGCAAACAGTATGGTTTTTTATTCTTATCTGGCTTATGCACAGCCAGTCAGTAGCCAGGGAGGCGCGTTTCCGGTCAGATGCATCCGGGATATCCCAGCATATTGATACATGCATAATTTCTTTCTTAATCAGACCTAATTACTCAAGAGCTTAGCTCCTCGGCAAACTAACATTGATTAAAGTGATTTAGTGTTAGTTTGGGTCGAAGTTAAATTCCAAGAGGTAAAAAAATCCTTCTCGCGTTGAGAAGGATTTTTTATTGGCTAGTTTCTATTGAGTCAGGAAACTTTTAGGGACATAATAAATCAAAATTGATTTTCCGATTTGAGCAACTGGATTGTAGTTTTTGGTCCAACTGTAAGTTTCATTAGGACTTCGCTTTGTATCGTAAATGCTGCCCATTAAATAATTTTCTGAGATAGCGTACCATCCTGGCTGGACTGGTCGCATACTATCCCACCATTGCACATATTTGTCACTAAGTAGAAGTTTTGGATTGCCACCACCAAAATAGTCCACGTGAATTTTGTCTATTTCTGGGTGCTTATCTAGCCAGGTTTTAAGACGATTTAGGTCTTGGCCCCAATCTGTGTTGGAGTCAGTGACGTAGCGGTAGCCATTTTTACTGCCTCCAATTGATTCATTAAAATATGAAGTATAACTTGGGTAAGCAAAAATTGCTGCGCCGATTTGCCACAAAATTAGAACTGAAATAATAATCAGTAGAGAATGCTGTGTTTTTAGCTTGTTTTTTTTGATGAACTCAAAAACCTTTTTACTTATCAGAAGATAGGCAAATGGCAAAATTGGAAACAAATGCCTGAAACCAATGTTAAGTCCACCTTGAATGCTGATGTAGGCATAAAGGAAAATAAAGCCAAACAAGGAATATTCTACGACAGAACTTCGTAGGAAATTGGTATTCTTCTTTTTCTTGGCAGAAAAGGCGGAAACGATTGCTTGTTTGAAGGTATAGCCAAGTGCAAAGACAGCTAGGAATAAAAACGGGATAGTTTCTTTGATTAAAAAGACAATAGGGAAATAATTCAGGAATCCATTGCCAACTTTGCCCATGAAATAAGCTCCATTGCCTCCTACGACTCGCTTGACCGTCCAGGCTGGTCCAAAAGCATAAGTGGCCCAGGGACGAGTTAATGTTGAATTATTCAAGCTATGCAGGAAATTGTTAGTGATGGTTGCTTTGGCATTGCTATCATCGGCGGCAAAGAAAAAATCAATAGTTTTGTCAAAAGTTTCTTTTGGCATCGCGTAGTTATTTGCTTTGTACACGATCCAAATTACAATAGCTGCAACCAGGAAGGCTGCAACCCCTTTTAGTAAATATTGTCCAAGATTGCCCAAGCGTGATTTCCAGTTATTTTTTCCATCGCGATTATTTTTAGCTAAACTGTAAATAATCAAGGTTAGGCCAAAAATAGGCAGGGCTATTATGGAAGAGAACTTGCTAACCAATAAAAGTCCAAGAAATAAACCGCCCAAAACAACATTTTTCCAAGAGGGCAATTTGATAAACTTTAAGAAATAATAAAAAGAAAAAGTTAGCATTGCTGCCACGCCTAAATCTGTGGTGACAAAATGATTATGTCCTAAAATGTTTGGATCGAAAGCATAAAGAGTCAAAGCAAGGAGTCCAGCGGAAGTTCCCGCAAGCTGCTTACCCCATTTGAAAAGAAAAAGACCAAGCAAAAATGAAAGCAAAACGATGGGAAGTCGTGACCAGAAAATTATTTGATCGGCGTCGTTGCCTGACTCATAAAGAAGAGATCTGCCGGCAGCCCATTGTCCTTCATCCCAAGCGCCGGGCAACTCGCCAGTCCAAAAGGATTGGGTGGTGTCAAATTTTAAATTAAGAAAAAGCAGTGGTAATCCCGCCATGTCCTTGATAAGGGGCGGATGTTCAGGATTAAGGCGGGTGTCATGCTGGGAGACATAGCTGTAGCCAGCTGGGATGTGAGCAACCTCATCAAAGATAGCGCTGTCATTTTTAGCGTTAAGAACGGATACAATGACAAAAAATGTCATAATACCTACGATAATAAATTTGTAATTTTTGTTGATGAATTTTTCCATAAGATTTTTTATTTATTATCTTAATATTTTAATATGTAAAAAGTATCTTCAAACTTGTTATTACGCTGTTCGAAAGTTATATCGGGAAATAGATTTCGAGTTGCATTTATTGTTTCCCAATCTGAATTGGTAAATATAATGACAGCATTTGACTCATGTGTAAGATTTATTGAGGCTGCTTGCCCAGGATAAAAATAAGTTATGTTCGGCAGATTTGGGTTCAGATATTGCAAGGTCAATCTTTGCATGCTGCCCGTGACGATATTTTTTTGAGTTTCTGGTGGAAGCAAGCGAACATAGTTTGAGACTTCTTTGAGATTTCCCTCAAAGGCTGCGTGTTGAGCAGGACTACTGGCAAAGAAGACGAAATATTTCACAGTGTCAAAAATTGCAATGAAGGCAAAGGCCGCAATAAGGATGGAAAGAATAAAGATTTTAAATGAATTTCCAAAAGAGTTTATCTTTTTGATAATCCATAAAAATGGCAGTACGGAAATTATCATAACAACTGGCAAGGTTCCAATTGAACGAAGAGCATGGGGATTTCCTTCGTAGGCCAGGAATTCAGGAATCAGTAGTGCGAAAAACCATACAAGTAAAAAAACATAAACATCAAATTTTTGGTCGCGAACTTTCTTTTTGAAGCGCTTGTAAAGCAAATGAAAAAACGCAGTGAAAATATAAATAAGTCCAACTAGAAAGGCAACCCCTGTGATTGGATTAAGAATTGGATAGGGCGGATAATTTTGACGCATGTTTTGATCGCCCCAGAAGTTGTATTTGGCTAGTGACAGTCCGAAAGTTTTTGCAAGGACAGGCAGGAGACTTCCTTTATTAACGGCTGGATTAAGAATGGAAATTTCACTGGTGCGGGATGCGTAGTGCTGGGGATTCCAATAGAAAAAATCCAAAAGCATTGGAGCGGCTGAAATAAACATAGCGACTGCGAAGACCAAAACGTGTTTCCAATAATTTTTCAAAAATTTCTCACGTGTGATTGTGAGTGAAATGAGTAGTACAATTAAAACAATCGGCGAAACTCGAAAGGCAATATAGGTGTGAAGGCCCAGGCCGTAAATAAAACCGGCAATAATGAAATCATGAAGTTTTTTGGTTCGAAGTCCGCGGAAAAGGAAATAGAAAGCAAAGGTTAAGATGAAAGGCAGCATAATGGCTCTGAAGCCGATGCGCGAAAAATTGATTGCCCAATATGAAAAAGTTGTAAGATATGCTCCGATTAGACCTGCAAGATAACTACCAAAAAGTTCACTTGCAAGCAGGAACACACCTAACACTGCTAGCGTTCCAAAAGCGATGGATGGAAATTTGAGGCCTAGGGTAGTGTTGCCAAATGCCTTGATTGACATGGCCTGAATATTAATGAAAAGTCCTTCTCGACCGTTGTTGCTTTCATAAAAAAGTTTGTATTGCCCGGTTGTGTTGGCATTTTGAGCATCAATTCCATTTTGTGCTTCGTCTGGGAAAATGCTATAGGGGATGTTTTCGATGTTGCTGATTCTGAGCGTGAAAGCTGCGAGCAGAATCACTAGTAGTGCTCCGGCAACCATTAGCTTGTCTTTGTACCAAGGAGTTACTAGGCTTTTTTCATCTTTTTTCATTTTTATTTTTTTAGTATTGATTTAATGTATTCTTAATATACCATTTTTGCAGAAAAAAAACCATATAGAGAAAACGCCTTAAATGAGCCATGAATTGACAATGTAGTAATTAAGCAATGTGGTAATGGCAATTTGTAACTCCTCACTGACCCCTCTAAGCACTTAAAATTTCCCGTATTTCATGATACAATTAAGCAATGAGAGGACAATTAAGCGATTTGCAAAGACAAAAACAAATAAATTCCAGACTTAAAAACGAGAATGC
>CAISKQ010000038.1 GCA_903885965.1 uncultured bacterium | reverse complement strand
TGCTCACATTGCAGTTATTACCGTTTTCAAATCTGGCGCTGTTTACAATTTCAAAGTTAAATCTGTCGATGCCTCTGGCAATGAAGCGCTTTCAGATAACTTTGCGATGCTAACTCCGGCTAAAAAAGCTAACATCATTCAGGTAATCATTTCTAACTTCGGAGATATCTTTGGCTGGGCGAAGTTTTAGTGTGATCTTTTGAGATTTTTCGCAAAAGATGGTATACTTCAGGTAGAAAATAAAATTATTAAAATGAAAATGTATGCATGATATCATCATAAAAAACGGTACCATTATTGATGGAACAGGCAATCCAAAATTTGTTGGAGATATTGCTATTCAAGAAGGAAAGATTAGTTTCATTGGCGACCTGCATAACGAACACGCAAAAGTTGAAATTGATGCAGCTGGAAAATATGTTACTCCTGGTTTTATTGACGTGAATAATCATTCGGATACTTATTGGCGGATATTCCTTGACCCAGCACTTGAAAGTCTTTTGTATCAGGGCGTGACAACTATTATTGGCGGAAACTGTGGGTCATCTCTCGCTCCCTTGGCTAATCATGAGGTAATTCGCAGTATTCAAAAATGGGTTGATATTAAGAAAATTAGTTTTAATTGGCTTAGTATGAAAGAGTTTTTAAACGAAGTTCAGCAGAGAGGATTGTCTATGAATTTTGGAACACTTGTTGGTCATGGAACCTTGCGGCGCGGTCTTATTGGGGATGAGGTGCGCGATATCAGCCCAACAGAAATGAAGATGATGAAAAAAATGTTGACAATTGCTATGAAGGAAGGTGCGCTTGGGTTTTCAACCGGATTAGTTTATACGCATGCAAAGCTGGCATCATCACGAGAAATTGCCGAGCTTGCTGAAATTGTGAAAAAATATAACGGAGTGTATACGACTCATATTCGAGGTGAGGGTGGTGAATTAATAAAATCTGTTGAGGAGGCAATTAGAATCGCAAGTGAAACAGGTGTGCGGCTTCAGATTTCTCATCTTAAGGCAATGGGAAAGAAGAATTGGAAATTGATGGAGGAAGCTTTAAATTTAGTTGAGACAGCTAGGACTAGCGGTATCGATGTTCATTTTGACGTATATCCATACACTTCAACTGGCAGCGTTTTGTATATAACATTGCCTGAATGGGCGACTGAGGGAGGACGAACTATGATGCTTGCGCGGCTCAAGGATGAAAAAACAAAAAAACGTATTATCAGGGAAATGAAGGAAAACGATATTGATTATTCGAAAATAATAATTTCAATTTCTGCTTTGGATAAAACACTTAATCGTAAAAGCGTGGTTGAATTAGCACAGACTCAAGGAAAAACAATTGAAGAAGTTATTATCGATATTCTAATAGCAAGTGATGGACATGTAGTAACAATGATGGAAGTTCTTAGTGAAAAAAATGTTGATAAGGGAGTGATGAATCCTTTTTCTATTATATCTTCAAATGGATCAGGATATTCCCTGGAGCATAGGGAAACTGGCGAAATGGTTCATCCTCGTAATTTTGGTTCTTTTCCTCGCGTTCTGGCTACCTATGTTAGGGAGCGCGGAGTCGTCGGTTGGGAAGAAGCTATCTTTAAGATGAGCGGTATGCCGGCAAAAAAGTTTGAATTATTAAATCGCGGGATTTTAGCTAAGGGAAATTTTGCGGATGTTGTTGTTTTTGATCCTGAAACAATTAAGGATTTAGCCACCGTGGAAAATCCATATCAATATAGTCAAGGCATTGACTGGGTGCTTGTGAATGGACAAATCGCCATAAATAATGGTACTATCACTGACCAGCGTAGTGGAGAAGTATTGCGCCGAAAAGCATCACTTTTTGAATTCTAAAAAATAATAAATAATAAGTAGTGTTCAACTGATCAACAAGAATATTTTCTCATTGTATTTTTTGTCTGTTGCCTATTGTTTTTTTGTTATTGAATATTATGGATTTATCTTTTTTTAAGAATAAAAAAATAACCGTTCTTGGGTTGGGTTTGCATGGTGGCGGAGTTGGGGTGGTTAAATTTCTTGCAGAAAACGGAGCTAAGGTTATCGTTACTGACTTAAGTGGCAAAGAGAAATTAGCTCCTTCTTTAGAAAAATTAAAAGGATTGAAAAATGTTAAATATGTCTTAGGTCAGCATCGTGTAGAGGATTTTACCAATGTTGATATGGTAATTAAAAATCCCGCAGTTGCTTGGATAGACAAACACATTAAACTTGCACTGGAGAAAAAAATTCCAGTTGAAATGGATTCAAGCTTGTTCTTTAAATTGTGCAAAAATAAAATCATTGGAGTGACCGGAACGAAAGGAAAAACCACAACCGCAACTTTGATATATGAAATTTTAAAATCAGCAGGAAAAAATCCTATCAAAATTGGCGTTGGTCAGATATCAGTGTTGGACAAGCTGTCCTTGCTTAAAAAGGATTCAGTTGTTGTGTTCGAACTTTCAAGCTGGAGACTTTCTGCTCTGGGTCGAGCCAAGCTCAGTCCGCAAATCGCGGTGTTTAAAAACATCATGCCGGATCATTTGAATTATTATGGAACGATGGATAAATATCTGAAAGACAAAAAATATATATTCACAAATCAAAAACCTAGAGATTTTCTTGTTGTGAATTATGATGATGAAAAATTGAAAGAATCCTTAAAGGAAGTGCCATCTCAGATTATAAAATTCTCTTATCAGCCGCTTAAAAAAAGCAAAAGTGTTTTTATTGATGAAGAAAATATTTATTTGAACAATGGTATAGATGTTATTAAACTTGCCAGTGTAAAAAGTATTAATATTCCAGGACGACATAATTTGTCGAATATAATGGCGGCAATTGGTGCGGTATATGCGTTCGGTCTAAGTCCAATTGAAATTAAAAAAGCGCTGCCAAATCTCAAGGGTCCGGCGCATCGCTTGGAGTTTGTGGCTGAAATTGAGGGCGTTAAATATTACAATGACACGACCGCTTCTATTCCGCAGGCCGCTATTTCAGCCTTGCAAGCTTTCGAGCAACCAATCGTTTTGATTGCTGGCGGCACTGACAAGAATCTTGATTTTGAAAATTTTGGCAAAGAGATTGTGGAAAAAACCAAGCAGGTTATTTTGCTCAAAGGCAATGCCACGGAAAAAATATTTTCTCAAATCAAAAAATATGCCAGTAAGGATTTTTATGCAGCCATTGAAATTGTTGACTCGATGGAGAAGGCTGTCTCACTTGCCCGAAAGTTTGCCGAAAAGGGCGACGTAGTTTTGCTTTCACCCGGAGCCGCCAGCTTTGGACTTTTCAATAATGAATTTGACCGCGGGGATAAATTCAAGAAAGCTGTTGGGAATCTTAAATAGTTTTTTGGATATGAAAAGGCCCCGAATCAAAATTAAGATTCGGGGCGGTTAATAAAAATAAAAAGGATGGTAATTATGCATAAACTCCTCTTGCTTCTAGCTTGGCATGTTGAGCAATTCCACGCATGATATAATCAACTATCCATTTGTCAACTTCATTTTTTGCTATTCCAGTTGGAACTTTAGCGAGAATGTCTAACCAATTTTCAGGTATTCCAACATGAAAAATTACATTTCCTCTCTTGACAACCTCCAGAAAGCGAGGAAAATCATCGCCAGGATCTCCCGAGGCTGGTAAAACATGATCTGCTCCTTCAAGAAAGCACTTGATGATTATTGTTTCATTTTCTCCACCATTACTAATGATTCTCGCAACGTTTATTGCGGTAGGGTCACCTTTGTGAAGTTTACCATCGCTATACCAGGTTCCTTCAGGAAAGACGAAAATTATGTCTTTACTGTTTCTCATCCATCGTAAGGCTCTGGAGTTATGGTTTCGCATACTCAAGAATTTTTCAAGCTTGCTCGGGTCATTTTCTGAGGCCTCCTTGGCTTCCTTAACGTATTTATTTCCAAAAACTGTAATCATTCTGGAGCATCTGGAAAATATACGCAAAAGAAAGCTGTCCCAAACACGTCTTCCGGCAACCCATGTCCATAAGATGTTATCCTTTGGAAAATTTTTTTCAATGAATTCATCAAGGAGGTAGTTGATTATAGGTGGATCAATCACGCCTGTGTGATTCACAAAAAAAATAACTCGCTTTCCGGCCAAATGGGCATTGAATGCTGAGGTTAGGTTTTCTTGGCCAATGATTTTGCGAGAAATTAGAAGTAGTTTCATGAAGAATCTTATTAAGGTCACAGATTCCTTCGTTGGGCCAATGAATAAGCCTAGGTTGCTATCAGAAGATAGCTCCTTTTGATACGCGTATTTGAATAGATTTTTTAGCTTTCTTGTTTTTGAAGATTTTAATTGAAACTTTTTTGTTATTTCAGCTAGTTGCTTCATTAAATAAGAAAAAACAGCCGCACTATTGGTGAGCAACGTCTGAGGAGTTGGTGTCATGGCTATTGATTATATTGTTGTTAAAAAACTAGGATTATCCAATTTTTAGCACAAATAGGGTGGATAGTCAATGGTTTGATGTTGTAAATAATATTTTAAATGAGCTGATCTTTAAATGAAATTTGACAATAGGAAATAGGTGATGTTTAATAATATAAAAGAAGAGCTTTATAAATAATCATCATTACTTTCAAAAATTGCAAGTAATGACTATTTTCTTTAACAAAATAACTTATTTCAATCATGAAACAAGCTGGACATTTAATAGCGGTGCCGTCCTGGTATGTTGAGCTTTTAGCGAAGATTAAACCTCATCTTACAGATGAGGAAGCTATTGAAATGAAATATTTTTCAGACTTTTTTATCGAAAAAATAGAAGAGAGAAAAATTTCATTTGTTTACTGGTTTAGAAAAAAATCTTCCTGGGCTGAGAAGTATAAATTAAATCAACTTATGAGTTGTTTTTTTGTTTATCGCCTTAAAAGTAAGATTTTGTGGACCAAGGAACACAATGGCTTGTTCTTCACCAGCACAACTCGTGCCTTTTAAATAAAAAACACTTACCTGTGGAACCCCATGAGTAAGTGTTTTTGTTTTTTTGTTGAGTTTTCAGTTAAGTGAATTTTATGTAATGGATAATTTGTTGCTATTTTAGTTTTTTTGAAAACTAATTTACATTTTATTTGAATAGTGAATTAGGCTTTCCCCTTGAAATTTAATCAAAATTGAAATATACTACCCATACAGGTTTGCTAGGCAATTAATGGCTAAAAATAAGCAATTTTATGGAATATTTTGAAATAAATGGTGGAAAAAAACTCAAGGGCGAGGCAGTAGTAAACAGCTCAAAAAATGCAGCAGTTGCATTGCTCATGGCTTCTTTGATAAATAAGGGAAAGACGGTTTTAAAAAATGTGCCGCAGATTGAGGAAGTGAATCGCTTAATGGAGGTAATGGAAAGTGTTGGTGTGAAATTTGAAAGAAGCAGTCGAGACCTGATAATCATTCCACCAAAGAAAATAGAAATTGAAAAAATTGATAAGGTTGCAGCTGAAAGAACCAGATCAATAATAATGATGATAGGTGCTCTAGCTGGTCAATTGAAAAAATACAAAATCCCGCAGGCAGGTGGTTGTCGGCTTGGCAGTCGAACGATTAAGCCTCATCTGTTTGCTTTGGAGAAACTTGGCATTGGAATAAAGGTTCAGGCTGGTGGATTTGAAGTGAATGTTGAAAAACTTATTTCTGGAAAGAAAATTGTGCTCTATGAGACAGGCGATACGGTTACGGAAAACTTACTTTTGGCAGCTGCACAAACGAAAGGCAAAACCGTGATTCATTTGGCGTCTTCAAATTACATGGTTCAGGACGTTTGTTTTTTCCTGGAAAAACTTGGCGTTAAAATCAAGGGCATCGGCACAAGCAATTTGGAGGTCGAAGGTGTTGGTAGTATTAATATGGATGTTGAATATGAAATAAGTGAAGATCCGATTGAGGCGATGTTTTTTCTTTCCCTTGCTGCTAGCAGCGCAAGTGCACTTTCAATCAAGCGTTGCCCAATTGATTTTTTGGAACTTGAACTTTTGAAATTGGAAAAAATGGGTTTTAAATATGAAATTGTTAAAGAATATTTATCCAAAAATGGAAAGACAAAATTAGTCGATATCAAAACATTTCCATCTAAGCTAGTCGCCTTGGAAGAAAAAATTCACCCCTTGCCATCTTCGGCTGGTATTAATATTGATAATCTTCCATTTTTTGTGCCAGTAGCAATTTTTGCAAAAGGCGAAACACTCATTCATGATTGGGTGTATGAAAATCGCGCAATCTATTTTACTGAGCTTAACAAGCTTGGCGCTAAGGTGAAATTGATGGATTCGCATCGAGTTTTAATTGAGGGGCCAAGAAAGTTAACCGGAGTTGAGATGACTAGTCCTCCCGCCTTGCGTCCAGGGGCAATAATTTTGGTTGCAATGTTAGCTGCCAAAGGAAAATCAATCTTGAAAGACGTTTATCATATTGAAAGAGGTTATGAAAATTTAGTTGAAAGGTTGCAGAGGTTGGGAGCCAAGATTGAGAAGAAAAGTAAATAATAAATAGTAACTAGTAATCAGTAACTAGTAAAATTATATGGGAAAAGAATTTAAGCATGAAGCATTGGAATTAACTGAAGATAAAAGTTTGGTTTATACTGCGATGTCAAAACATTTGTTTTATTATCGCATGCATATTTCTAAATATGTTATTGAGCAACATAAAGTTCCACTGAATCCTTTTATGATTTTTGATTATTTTTTGCTTGATAGTGTTGAACGCGATTTGGTCAGAGAAGGGAACAATAATCTCGTGAAAAGATCTGATGAGATCTGGGTTTTCGGAGCTGTTTCAAATGGGGTGTTGGCGGAAATAAAAATAGCCAAAGAAATGGGGAAAATTATAAAATATTTTAAAATCGAAAAACCTCATAATATTGTGCCCATAGAAACTGATGAAGTTGAAATGGAAGAAGAAGTTGCTGAGTTTGAAAATGAATTGTAAAAAATGGAAATCCCGCAACAAATTCATGAGAGATTGCGGATAATAAATTGTTTTGTTAAACTAAACGCCTATCGGCTTTATTAAAATATACTCAAAAGTTTTGCTAGCGAATTTGTGCGGGATGCTCATTTTTCTAGTCCCGCCCTTTTAGTTAAAATTAATATTTGATTGTATTTAATTTGAATTTATTTATGTTTCGTCTTTTATTTCAAAACTAATAAAGGGCGGGAAGAAAAATGGCATGTTTATACGAAAAATTGGAATCGATCTTGGAACTGCAAACACTTTGGTTTTCATTCCAGGCAAGGGCATCGTGATTAATGAGCCATCCGTGGTGGCCGTTTCACCGACTGAAAATATTGTTTTGGCAGTGGGAATTCAAGCCAAGGAAATGCTTGGAAGAACGCCTGACAACATTGTGGCCTCCAGGCCAATGAAAGATGGTGTGATTGCAGACTATCGTGTGACGGAAGCAATGCTCCGTTATTTCATCAATAAAGTGATGGGAAAAATTCGCATCGTACGTCCGGAAATTATGATTTCCATTCCGGCCGGCGTGACTTCAACTGAGCGGCGCGCTGTTATTGACGCAGCGGTCAAGGCTGGGGCAAAATCAGCCTATGTAGTAAAGGAGCCACTTTTGGCAGCAATCGGCGCTGGCATCCCAATTCATAACGCACAGGGCAATATGATTATCAATATTGGCGGTGGAACCTCTGAAATTGCAGTTATTTCTTTGGGTGGCATTGTGGCTGCGCACAGCGCTCGGGTTGGTGGAAATCGTTTCGATCAAGCTATTTCAGACTACATCAAAAGAAAATATGGTTTAGCAATTGGCGACCGAACTGCTGAGGACATTAAAAAAGAAATTGGATCAGCAATTGGACAAGTAAAAGAAGAACACATGGAGATTCGTGGCCGAGATTTGATGGGAGGTCTTCCCAAGACGGTTAAAATCTCTTCCAATGAAATCACAGAGGCGCTGCAAGATGAGCTTCGCGAGGTGATTAATGCGATTAAGAAAGTTTTTCAAGAAACTCCTCCTGAGCTAGCTGCTGACATTATGGACAAAGGTATGATTCTTTCAGGCGGTGGGGCATTGCTGCGAAACTTGGATCAACTCATTACTAAAACTATTGGAGTTCCATGTTACGTTGCTGATGATCCACTATTCTGCGTGATTAAGGGTATTGGAATTGCCCTAGATAACCTAGAGGTTTATAAGCGGACGATAATGCTAGCCAAATAACAAAATGAGCTTATAGGTGTTAGCTTCATTAGCTTTTAGAGCTAAAAGCTAAAAGCTAAAAGCTAAAAGCTGATGAAAAAAATTGGTATCGATGGTTCTCGGGCATTTTTGGAAAATCGCACGGGGATCGAGGAATACTCATATCAAGTTATCAAGAATCTGGCTGAAATTTTAAATGATCAGCAGGTTGTTTTGTATATCAGAAAACCTGTGGCCAACTTAGGGACTAAGTCCCCAATTGGGGACTTAGTCCCTAAGTTTGACTTTAAACTTCCAGAAAATTGGAAAATCAAAGTCATCAAATGGCCATTTTTTTGGACGCAAATCGGGCTTTCTTTGGAAATGCTTTTGCATCCGGTTGAAATTTTGTTTGTTCCCGCACATACCGTGCCACTGATTCATCCTGCCCGCAATGCTACGCTTTTAAATAGTAAAGTTGTCTGGTTTTTGCGAAGATTTTTCAATACAAAAGAAGAATTAGAATATTTGCATAGCGTTGCATGCGGGCCCCAAAGAACTATCGTCACGATTCATGGTTTGGAATATGAATTTTGTCCCAAGGCGTATTCTTTTTGGGAAAGAATTTACATGCGAGTCTCTATCAGAAAATCTTGCCAATGGGCAAGCAAGATAATTTCGGTTTCCGAAAACACGAAAAAGGATTTGATGAAACTATACAAAGTGCCGGAAGAGAAAATTGATGTAATATACGAAGGGTGCGCTTTTTGTCATTCCGGACTTGATCCGGAATCTAGGATTCGGACTCAGACTCAGATCCTGAAACAAGTTCAGGATGACAATAATCCCTACTTATTATTCCTCGGTCGCATTGAAGAGCGAAAAAATGTTGGCAATATTATCAAGGCTTTTGAAATTTTGAAAGAAAAATATCAGCTTGAACATAAATTGGTTTTGGCGGGAAAACCTGGTTTTGGATATGAAAGTATAAAGTCAATGGTTCACAGTTCACGGTTCACAGAAGGTATTGTCGAGTTGGGATTTGTTTCTGAGGAGGAGAAATGGGAGCTTTTGAAAAAGGCGGAAGTTTTTGTGTTTCCGACGCAATATGAGGGTTTTGGCATTCCGATTCTGGAAGCCCAAAGTGTGGGTTGCCCAGTGGTGGCATCGAACAATTCTTCCATCCCAGAAATCACGTGCCCGAAGGCTAAACCTTCGGAGCACCGAAGGTTTAGCCTTCCTGAATTTTCGGCACTCTTGGTCAACCCCCAAAATCCATCAGAAATCGCCGAAGCTATCTTCAAAATAATCTCAGATCAAACTTTCAAAAAAGACCTCATTGAAAAAGGCCTTGAAAACGTCAAAAGATTTTCTTGGGAAAAATGCGCCAGGGAAGTTGCGTGGATTTTGAAAAGGTAAAAAAGAGAAACTCAGCTTTTTGTGTATGAAGTATTTTCTTTAAATTACTTTTTTATATCGCACACTTCTGCCTTGGCCTATTCTTTCTATTTTTTTCAATTTCAATAATACCTCCAAAGCTTGCTTGACAGTTGGCCTTGGAATATTTGTTTCACTGGCAAGCTCGCCCGTGCTTGTGGTTTCAACTTGCTCAAAAAACTTCCAAATTGCAAGTTGTTTTTCTGACAGTAATTTTTCAATATTTTCTTTTGATAGCAATTCTATCGCAGCTTGTGATTGCTGCAATAAAATTGTGAAGAAAAATTCTAGCCAGGGCGTGATATTTTCAGTTTTTGTTTGAAAAGTTTTTTGACTACGTCTAAGGGCGAGATAGTAGGCTGTTTTATTGTCCTCCACCAATTTTTCATGTGAAACATAAGGCATATATAAATACCCAGCTTGAAGCAACAGTAAATTTGTTAAAATTCTTGAAATTCTGCCGTTGCCGTCTTGAAAAGGGTGAATTGTCAAAAATTCAACCAAGAAATTTGCGATAACGAGTAGCGGATGATATTTTTTTTCAGCCAGCAGAAAATTCGTTGATTCTATGAGTTCAAGCATTTCCTTGGGTGTTAAATGCGGAGATGTTGGATTGAAAATTATTCCAACCTCTTTGCCTGCCTGGTCATACGCCACAACTTTGTTTTCACCAAATTTGTAATCACCCAAGTGCCCTTGATCTTTGTCTGAATATTTCAAGAGTTCTTTGTGAAAATGTTTAATTGAACTTTCGCTAAATTTCAAACGCGCCCAAGAATTAAAAATATTTTCCAGTAATTCATAGTATCCCTTGACTTCTTGCTTATCACGATCAGCAAATTTTTGGATATTAATTCCTCGCATAACTTTTTCGATATCCTCATCGGAAAGCATCGCACCTTCAATACGCGTAGATGCACCAGTTGAGGTTATCAAAACGGATCGCTTGAGGCGGCCAAGGATTTGTGGATTCAGCTTGGCACCAGAAATCCAACTGCCTTTCAATTCATCAATCTTGGCGATTTTTGAAATTATTTCAGCCGGGATATTTTCGAGTCTTTTTGTGAATTTATTTGCAATATTATTGTTTTTTTGCTTTATCTTAACCATAATTTTTGGATATATTAACTACATCCAATTATATCCAATTAATCTTTTTTAGTCAAATTGAAATCTGGTCGAAAACAATGCTTAGCTGAACTTTTTTCTTATTCTGGTGGACTAGAATAAGAAGAGCTCTATGTTGGTTCAGTGTCTCTGTCCTGAATCGAAATGGTTCTGAAAATTGAAGGATAGGATGGTTCAAGTTAGAGACCTTGAACCGACAGAAGGATAAGATTAAATCTTTTCAATTATTTTCAAAATTTTATTTTTCAATTTCGGAAGATCTTTTTGAGTTGTATCCCAAATTCTTTTCATTGCAATTCCAAAATATTCATGAGTAAGCATATCCCGCATGCCGGCCATTTGCTTCCAGGGAATTTCCGGGTATTCTTTCCTAATTTTAAGTGGAACATTTTTAGTCGCCTCGCCAATAATTTCAAACCTCCGCATGACAGCATCTTGGGTTACGTTGTTTTCAAGAAACTGATTGTAATTTAATTTTTCGGTATATTCTTCAATAAGCTCAATACTCTCAAAAATATCCGTGAGAAAAAGTTTAGGATTTCTTTTCATATATTTCTTTTTTATCCCTCAAAACCTGGTCTTTTATTAGAGGCTTAATTGCATTATATTCAACGAGGTCAACCTCTCTGCCAAGTTTGTCTTCCAATTCAACTTTGAGGTCTGCCATATCAAGAAATGTTTTGCTTTTAGGCATTTTTACCAATAAATCAAGGTCGCTGTTTTTTGTCTCCTCACCTCTTGCAAATGAACCAAAAATAGCCGCCTTGAGAACTCCTTGACGCTTTAAAATGGGGATTATTTTATTTTTGATGGTCAGTGTTGTCATGGCTATATTCTAGCAAGAGATTTTAAAATGGGCAATTTTTGAATATTGGGTTTTTGCACTACCTTCTTTCAAAAAAGACCTTATTGAAAAAGGTCTTAATAATGTCAAAAGATTTTCTTTGGAGAAATGCGCGAGGGAAATTGCGAAAATTTTAAAAAAGTAGTGCGTTAATTAAAGCACCTCAATGCACTAAATCCATCCGAGAACCCTCCCCAGATTAAATCCATATCCCATGTCGGTTTAGTGTTTCCGACCCGCCTGTCCGCTTTTGGAGGGAATCGAAATTCAAGGACAACGCGGTTCAAGTCAGAGACATTGAACCGACAGGATAGAGTGCCATTGCAATCGCAAGAATGCAAGGCAAGGATAGAAACTACACGGGAGCGCATTTCTGGGCACGAGGCTATGCAGTCTCAACAATCGGATTCGACGAAGAGATGGTTAAGAAATATATCAGAGAACAAAACGAAGAAGATAGTAAATATTAACAAAGCTAATTAATTAACACTAAATGCGGGATGAGGACTAGTCGTCTTTGAGACGACCCAACTCATTAAGCCACCGCCTTTGGCGGGGGTGTTCTAACTATATTTTTTGATCATTTTGCATATGGGTCTAGTTTAGGACGGTTCTCGATTAAATTTCTCTTTTTGCGCTTCCGTGAATAAGTCTCCTTCCTCAAATATAACTTCAATTATCATACAAATTAATATTAATATTACCCGAGATTCTCTGGGACGGTACTCAATTGGACTTAAACTTTATATATAAAGCTTATGTTCGTTGATATAAATAGCTATTTTCTCAGGTATAAATTCTTTGTATCCCAAATCATGCTTCTGGACAAGCGTGCGTATGGATGTGCTCGAGATATCTGACACTACTCCATCAAGAATTATAACATTGTCATTTTGTGTAAAGTCAGAAGATAGTTTGTACCCAGGTCTCTGCATAACAATAAATTTCTCAGCTGGTATTTTTTTCCCAATCTTTAGATAACCATCGAGCCCAATAAGCTGAATAACTTGTATATCAGGTTGTGATTTCACTTCCTTAAGTATTTCCTCAGTCGTTCTTTGTTCTAGATCATCCAATTCGTTCGTTATGAGTTTAACAGGAATTATAGTTTTCGTTTGTAGATATTCGACAAAAAGATTCCCCAAATCACGTCGCTGCTCATAGGCAATAGAAATAGTCTTATCATTTCTTTTTCCAGATGGCATAATCCAAATTTCATCGAAAAACATCTTTTTTAGCGCAACTTCGATAGCCAACACATGTCCACTATGTGGTGGATTAAACGCTCCAGGGAAAAGTAATATTTTTTTCATAAGCTATATGGTGAAATTTAGTCGAGGACCGTCCTCGGCCGAGTTTCATTTTGAAGATAATTATTACGTTGTTAGCTAAGGTTAATAGGGAGGGGAATTATTCTTAATTAAAATCCCTTATTCTTTATTTTTCACATAATGTCTGTAATAGCCAATAAAGCCGCTGATCAAAAATGAGCCCTCAGTAATAACTCCCATCGGCGAGAAGATAACGGCGTTATAAACCACAACCAGGGAAGTTCCACCCATCATTAATTTTCGCATTAGTTTGTTATCTTCCTGAAAATTACCGATAATAAAAATAATCAAACCAACATAGATAATTAAGTCGGTAGGATCTTTGTATGTGAAGAATAATGAAACCGTGTTTAGCGCGATAAATATAAATAAATATTTTTTATTTGTCGTAAAATAGCAGGTGATAAAGCGAAGAACTGAAATTGAGACAATGACACCGGCCGCTACTTTGTTTAATAAAAAATAATGGGCGCTTATTAAGCTTGCTGAGACAATCAAGCACAAGAATGTATGCTCACGCTTTTTATATTGTAGGCTCAGAAAATCAAAGCACATTGCGATGATCATCAAAATTTGTGAAACTATAAATGGAAGTGCCAAGTCATGCATAGGAAAAATAAAAAAGTTTATAGATCTGTTGTATTTTGATTATATCGAAAGTGTGGAGGCATGTCCATTTGAAAGATTCTCCGCAGCGTGCTTGAAACTTCAAAATGTGCTAAAATGGGGTAATGGAAGAGAAAAAGGACAAAAAACTAAAAGTGGCCTTGCTGCACGATTTTTTGCTTTATCCGGGCGGAGCAGAGCGGGTGTTGAAGGTGCTTTCCGAGATGTTTCCGGAGGCGCCGATTTACACGTTGCTGCATGACCAGGAAAAAATGGGCGAGATGTTTGCAGGTAAAGATATCCGACCGTCATATTTGCAAAAATTCCCAAAGTTTTTGAAAAAACATTATCAATGGCTGATTTTGTTTTTCCCGGTGGTGCCGGAAACTTTTGATTTGCGCGAATATGATTTGGTAATTTCTTCTTCCGGTGCTTGGATGAAAGGCATTGTGACGAAAATGAGCACCACGCACATTGCGTATCTGCACAGTCCAATGCGTTTTGTTTGGGACTACAACGAAAGATATTTTCAAGAAAAAGGCAAAAGCCCTTCAATTTTCAAAAGATTCTTTTTGAACTATTTGAGAATTTGGGACCGTCTGGCAGGTGACCGCCCAGATTTTTTGATTGCTAATTCAATTTATACCCAAAAACGGATTGAGAAATATTATCGCCGGGATTCGGTTGTGATATATCCACCAATAGGAGAGGAAAAAGTTCACAGTTCACAGTCAATAGTTCACAGTCAAGATGCAATAGATGAAACTAACAAACTAAAAGCTAATGAAGTTTACCCCATGGCAAATGCCATTGGGGCTAAAAACTATTTTCTTGTGGTGTCAAGACTTTCTCCCTACAAAAAAGTTGACGTGGTGGTGGAGGCTTTTAATAAGCTTGGTTTGCCGTTGATTGTGATTGGGCAGGGTGAGCAAGAAAAACAGCTTAAGAAAATTGCCAAGGACAATGTTCAAATTTTAGGTTGGAAAGATGATGCCACAACTGAGCAATATTACAAAAATGCCAAAGCTTTTGTTTTTCCAGCTGAAGATGATTTTGGAATGACGGCGGTGGAAGCGATGAATTTTGGCGTGCCAGTGATTGCTTTTCGCAAAGGCGGGGTGCTGGAAACGGTGCAAGAGGGAGTGACGGGCGAATTCTTTGATGCGCAAACTCCAGAAATTTTGGCTGACGGCGTGCGCAGATTTTTGGATAATGAGAAAAATTATGATAAAGAAATAATTAAAAAGCGAGGCAGTGAATTTAGTAGGGAACGGTTTGAGGAAGAATTGAGGGAATTTATCAAGCAGAAAACAAATTTGAAATTTTAAATTTGAAATTTTAAATCAAATCTAAATGAAAAAATGTTTAAAAATTTGTCATTTGGAAATTTAAAATTCACTTAAAACTTTAAATTTAAAATTTAAAATTATAGTAAATATGGATTTTGTTGGTAACAAAAAAACAGTTTCATTTTTGCAGAAATCGCTTGAAAGAGGTGCACTTAATCATGCCTATATTTTTGCGGGACCGCAGGGGGTTGGGAAGACCACGTTGGCGAAAATGTTTGCGCAGGCGGCAATTAGTGGTCAAAAACTTAATTTAGATGTTAAATATCAAGACAAAGATGCAATGCTTGATTTGATTTTAATTGAGCCGGAAACGGTTGAGAAAAAAGGCGTGATCAAGATGCGGGACATTTCCATTGAGGCGGTGCGTCAAGCTCAGCAGGCGTTGAGTTTGTTTCCATATCACGGAAAGTATAAGGTTCTCATCGTGAAAGACGCGCATCGAATGAATAATTCGGCGCAGAATGCACTTTTGAAATTGCTGGAAGAGCCAAATCAAACCTCGATCCTTATCTTAGTAACTAGTGAGATGGACAGAATTCTGCCAACAGTTCAATCACGCTGCGAAAAGATTAATTTTTCTTTGGTTACCCAAGTTGAAATTTCTCTGGCCTTTAGTGACGCAGACAACTTCGCAACAGACATTCCGGTGCTTGCCATGGGTCGTCCCGCGATTGCTAAAAATATTTTGGAAAGCAGTGAGCAGTTGGAATCGCGTCGGCAGCAACAACAACAATTGGAAAAGCTTAGAACGGGAACGCTTAATGAAAAAATGCTCTTGGCGGAAGAATTTTCGAAAGATATTGGTCGGGCGTTGGAAACTTTCAATGCTTGGATTTGGCTGTTGCGAAGCGATGCGCTTTCAAATCGTGATGAGAGTGTTCGAAACAAAACTTATGAAACAATCGAGAAAATCCAAAAAAGTATGACCTTATTGAAAAGTACTAATGCTAATGGTCGACTTTTGCTTGAAGTTTTATTTATGGAAATCTAAATTTTCTACGAATTACCTGCCTATCGGCAGACAAGCCGGCAGGCAGGCGAAAAAGTACGAATGTACGAAGAACCCACAAATCTACAAATCAATTACAAATCTACAAATGTGAAATTAGCACTTTATTTTGAAGTTAGTATTTGTAGATTTGTAGCTGATTCGTAGGTGGCATGAGAAATAAAACAAAAAAATATATGTTAGCACGTAAAAAAACATACATCCAAAATTGCACTGGTTCACACATCAAGAATGAAAAAAAGCGAGCAAGTGATAAAGCAGCTGACGCAGTTGTCTCAAGGGTTGCTTTCTATTTTTTATTGGTGGCCTTTTTGGGTGTGACTGGATATGTTTTATTTTTCTCTGCCTATTTAAAAATTTCTACAATTGTTATTAAGGGTAATGAAGAGTTAAATTCAGATGAAATTAAAAATGTCATTGAAAGTAATCAGCAGGGAAATATACTCAAAGTCATTCCTAGAGATAACTTCTTACTTGTTAGCGCTAAAAATTCGGAACGTTCACTTATGAATGAATTTAGAAAAATAAAACAAGTAACGGTAGTGAAAAAATTTCCAGATACCTTGGAAATAACTCTTCAAGAGAGAAAGGCACTCTTGATACTATGCAGTGGAGAAAAATGTTTTTTGATTGACGAGAATGGTACAGCATATAGCGATGCAAACTTTGATTCTCCGGAACTTACGCAAAATCACTTGATTAAAATTCTAGATAAAAGCTCACAGGATATTCAAATCGGAGATGATGTTATGGATCAAGCATACATCCGCTACATCTCAGCACTAAAGGAATCGCTTCAAAATATTGGCGTTATCATTGATGGTGATTTTTGGACGTCATCACTGGTGGCTGATGAAATTGATGTAAAAATAAGTGAAGGTGGGGAGTTGTATTTTTCAACTCAATTTCCACTTGAAAATGCTGTTAAAACGCTGGATGTTATTTTGAAAAAAGAATTAGTAAAAACCCAGCAAGCAGATATCGCTTATATAGATCTAAGAGCAGAAAATAAAGTTTTCTATAAACTTGATAATAGTTCGGTAGCTGTGAATACTGAAAATATCGAAAAAAAATAGTATGCAGGAATATTGTTTGACCTGTGGATAATATTTTTTTTTGTGGTATGCTTATTTTGTGAGTGCGCCAAGAGAAGCTGAGTGTTTACAGTTGGTTCAAATCCAACCTGCTTAAAGGCTAACCACCAGAGCAGTACAGAACTCTGCATGTTAATTCAGTAATGAATTAGTGTGAAGCCAGAGCAATGGACTTGTTAGG
>CAISKQ010000037.1 GCA_903885965.1 uncultured bacterium | reverse complement strand
CCCTTCTGATAACCACCGTTGCTGATGTAGAGCGCCGGAGCACCGCCAGAAGTCGTGTCTTCTAGTCTGATCACGGCACCGCCTGACGCTGCAATGTGCAACTTGTCACTTGGATTCGTCGTCCCGATGCCGACGTTGCCGCTTGTATTTAACGTAATACTTTTGCCTGCGACACCAAAATCAACGTCCGTAGCCGTAGTATTGCTGATATACAAATTTGTGTCAGATGCTTTTAGCCCAAACATCGAAGAACCACGACCAGTTTGAATAAACTTAAATGCGTTTTGATTTCCATCAGCTACACGAGATTCCAATGCCTGACTCGGTGCCGATGCGCCTCCAATTCCAACTCGTCCATTAGCATTATCTACATACAAAGTCGTTCCCACCTGCAACAATTGTCCCGGACTCGTCGTGCCGATGCCGATATTCCCCCGCAGAGCCGTCGTTACAATACTGCTATTCCCCAAAACCACTGTATTTGACCCCAAACCAATCGCACTATCTCCAATCACGATTTGATTGGTTTGTCCGTCTGCCAGGGCCTTTGTATTTGCCCCAAGGAAAAGGGAATTTGACCCCGTAGCATTTGCCGTTGTTCCGTCTGTGATATAGCGACCAGCCTGATACCCCTGTGCAGAGTTGTTACTTCCTGTGGTGTTGGAGTAGAGAGCATTTACCCCCTGTGCAGAGTTATTACCTCCTGTGGTGTTGGAGAGGAGAGCATTTAACCCCTGTGCAGAGTTGTTACTTCCTGTGGTGTTGGAGTAGAGAGCATTTAACCCCTGTGCAGAGTTGTAACCTCCTGTGGTGTTGGAGTAGAGAGCATTTACCCCTTGTGCAGAGTTACTACCTCCTGTGGTGTTGGAGTAGAGAGCCTGATACCCCTGTGCTGAGTTACTACCTCCTGTGGTGTTGGAGTAGAGAGCCTGATACCCCTGTGCTGAGTTACTACCTCCTGTGGTGTTGGAGTAGAGAGCACTTACCCCTTGTGCAGAGTTACTACCTCCTGTGGTGTTGGAGTAGAGAGCACTTACCCCTTGTGCAGAGTTACTACCTCCTGTGGTGTTGGAGTAGAGAGCCTGATACCCCTGTGCTGAGTTGTTATTTCCTGTCGTGTTGTATCTCCCTGCCCCTAACCCGATAAAGGTGTTTCCCGTTGCAGTGCCGACTCGCATTTCCATGCGTGCCGTGCCATTCGAGTCCAGCAAGGAATACAGCGGAGTGGAAATAGCCGTGATTTGCTTGACCGAAACCACGACAGTCCCGTCAAAGGTTGAACCAGGCGTAATGACCAAACCCGTTGTCGCTGTGGCTTTTGGAGCGTGGTAGTATGTCGCTGCTCCTGCCGAGATAGTGCCAGCCGCCGCTCCCCCAATCGTCATCGTAGCCGTGCCAGTCACGCCATTCGTGCGGATAACCTTGATTTCATAGAGGTTGCCAACGGTAACCGTAGCAGAATACGAAAGCGGAGAAACATTGCCAGTGGTGTGTGTCCAGCCCGAAGCGTCCCCTGTCCAATCGGTCGAAGTCCACGTTCCACCCGTAAGCAATTCCACTCCAAGTGTCGGATAATCCGTCGCCGTTGAGCCTTGCAAAGTTGTCACCCCCGAGTCCAAAACCGACAAGCCAGACTTTCCAGCGCTATCTTGTGTCAGTAAAGCAACACCAGTCGTTGTTCCTGCTCCCTTGATTTGGAGTTTAGCAGTTGGTGCCGTCGTCCCGATGCCGACGTTGCCGCTCGGTTGAACATTTAACAATACCCCTGCGGAATTGTTTTGCACTTGGAAAATATCCGCTGTCTGTCCAGAACGTCCTCTCATAACAATTGAGTTTCCCGTTCCGCTTGTATCCAAAGGTTGTGTCCCAAGTTCTACACCGAAAGAAGATAACACAATATAATTACTTCCACCCTTTTGAATTTGGAAAGTGCTATCAGCATTCAAATTAAATCGCCCCGTTCCAGTCACGCTAAAATCCCCATAATGAGCACCATTCCCTGTCCCATTATTTCCGTAAATCCTCAAACCATTTGCATCAGCAGACTGATTAAGAGTAAGCATATACCCTGGACTCGTCGTCCCGATGCCGACATTGCCAGTGGCTTGTTGGACATAGAGTTGGCCGGCGTTGAAGTTGGCATTTCCGCTGGAATCGAGACTCAAACGGGTGTTGGTGCCGCCGGTGCGGAAACCGAGGGAGCCGCTGGCGTCGGAGGCGGTGATGTAGTTGCTGCTGTTGCGGGAAAATTGCATTTCGGCTCCGCTGCCCATCATGGTGATGTTGCCGAGGGATCCGGCGAAAAGGGCGGTGGTGTTGATGCCGTTTGTCGCTCCGGAAGGTTGAGCGACATAAAGTCCGTAATTCGTGGAACCGAAGCCATCCCAATTTCCTGTTGAAGAAACATAAAGGCCATATTTGTTGATTGAATCGGTTGAAGAAGTTGCGGTGTTTTCGATTCGGGTGCCATAATTTGCTTCTGTTGCAGTTCCGCTTTGCACAACCTGCAGTCTCGCCGTCGGTGCAGCGGTGCCGATCCCGACGTTGCCGTCATCCCTCACTGTCAATCCTGCCGTCCCCCCAGAGTTCTCCACCAAAAGCCCAAGCGTGGATGAAGTCGTCCCTGCTCCCTTGATTTGAAGTTTAGCTGTTGGTGCCGTCGTCCCGATGCCGACGTTGCCACCTGATGTGATACGCATCTTCTCAGCTAAGGTTGTTCCATTATATGTTAAGAAAAGTAATGAAGAAGCCGAGTTTATACCTTCTACATAAACCTGTTGTTGAGCACCAATTGGATTTCCACTTACATTACTAACGTAGCTCAATACAGTACCAGTCGAAAGATTGTCACCAGGATAATTTACAGTTAATCCATTGGCAGAATCAGCTCCAAAAACTTTAGTAAGTGAACCACTACTATTTCTAACACTAAACGATAGGGTTCCACTAAGATTTCCGTTTAAGGTATTTGATATTTCTGCCAATTGAGCTTGTCCTCCGCTACCATTTATAGCGCCTACGAATTCAAGAGAACTTTTATAGCCACCAGTAAATCTTGGATTTGTTAATCTAAGTAAAATATCATCCGCTGTTCCAGTACCATATACTTCTAATTTTCTAGTCGGACTCGTCGTCCCGATGCCGACGTTGCCATTATTCAGCACCGTCATCGCCGTCGTTGCCCCATTGTCGCCCACCTTAAGTTGAATAGCAGGGGAAGTCAGTGTGCCATTGCCAGCAGTGCCTTGGAGTTTTAAGATGTCAGTTACAGCGGAGCCACCGGTCAAAGTCTGTCCGCCAGTTCTCCCAGCAAGCAAGGTATATTGGGCAAAATTATCAGCACTGAGATTTGAAAAATTTGGCACCCCAGAAGCATTGGTCACCAACATTTGATTGGCGCCAGGCGTCAAAGCCGAAAGCACATTGGCTCCCGAGGCATACAAAATCGAATTTTGGGAAACAGAAGAAAGCCCCGTACCGCCATAAGCCACAGTCAACGCATCCGAAAGCCTCAGACTTTTGAACTGCACATCCGAATTTGTGGCGATCGACTGTGGTAAAGACAAAGTAATATCCCCACCAACAGCAGCCACATTAACTTGATTAGTTGTGCTAGTCAAACTAATCACTCCCGTGTTAGAAATGGTGATTGAACCAGCCGCGTTGGCAACCGAAATGCCCGTGCTGGCCGTCAAAGTCGAAAGAGCATAACCAGAACCACTGCTAATCAAAAGTTGACCATTGCTAGTTGGCCCAGTTGAGCGTCCAGTTCCGCCATTGGCAATCGGAAGCACTCCAGCAACATCCGTACTTAAATCAATTTGATTAAGTGTGATTTGTTGACCCACCGCTGTCAGATAATCAACCGTTCCCGAAAGCGTCATCGCAGAATGCCCCACGCTGCCAACGTCCGTGTTGCAAACCAAATTGGTGCCGTCAAAGGTGCAAAGTTTGCCGCTGGTTAAAAGCCCTTCTTTCAGGGAAAAAGTAGTGCCAGAAAGCGAAAGCAAAGTGCCAGCTGCGGAATAGGTCGTGTTGTTATCAGCTGCCCAAGTTGGGTTTGCCAAAGCGCCCTGGGTTTTGAGAAACTGACCAGCTGTGCCAGCACTAAGTCTGACCCAATCAGTGCCATTGTAATACATCACATCTCCCTGCGCATCTGAGCCAAGGGCAAGCATGGCTCCGTTTACTTTGTTGTTGCCGATGGTGGTGGTGATTGCCGTTATGCCAGAGCCAGCAACATCGCCAGTCAAAGTTATGGCTTGGTTGGCGGTTAAATAGGCGTTAGTATCCAAGGCAAAAGTGTTGACGCTGGTCATTTTCACCAAGGCGTTGGTCGTGTAGGCGAGATTGGCAAGCGAAGCCAGGTTTGCAGAAGCAGATTGATACGCCGTTGCAGAAGTAAAAGCCGCCGTTCCAAGCAGTCCAGTGACGGAATTGAGGTTGATGACTGTCGCGGTCAAACCTTCCAAAGTGGTGGCGCTAGCAGCCGTGCCACCCGAAGTGATATAGCCAACATCATTGCTCCACTGGGAAATATTGCCAGATTTGTTCGTGAAAGTGTCCAGGGAAGCAGCCGTGACATAGCCCTGAGCGGTCCAAGGCGTGCCGACCACATAGGTTGTATTGTCATAGGAAATTGTCGTGCCAGCGATTTTGACAAAACCCGTGCCAGAAAGTGGGCTTTGTTTTTTGCTGAACGTGTCCCAATCAGCGGCACTCAACGCTCCAGTGGTTGAAGCCGAAGCCAAAGCCAAGGAAATTGCTTGATCGGAAAGCGAAAGCCCATTGCCAGCTGTGCCTATGGAAAGCGGAGTGTGACCAACGCTGCCAACGTCAGTGTTGCAAACCAAATTGGTGCCGTCAAAGGTGCAAAGTTTGCCGCTGGTTAAAAGCCCTTCTTTCAGGGAAAAAGTAGTGCCAGAAAGCGAAAGCAACGTGCCAGCTGCGGAATAGGTCGTGTTGTTGTCAGCGCTCCAAACCGCATCGGTGCCAGTGGATTTGAGGAAATAGCCAGTTGTTCCCAAAGCCAGCGAGCTCCACTTTGGGTCAGAACCTTGCCCCGTCACCAAAGCCCCGCGCGAAACGCTAGCCAAAGGATTTGTGTCACTATGTTGCAAAGAAAGCAGCCCGTGCGAAGCCGCTGGCGAAGAAGAAGACCACACTGGCAAACCGCCCGAAAGCGAAAGCACCTGCCCGTCATTGCCCTTGGCCAATTTTGCCAAAGTTTCGCCGGTGGCATAATAGAGCAAATCACCGCTGTCATAGGTGGAAAGACCTGTGCCACCGCTGATAATTTTCAAAGGATTCGTTAAAGTCATTGCAGAAAAGGCCACGCTTGAAGAGGTGGCAATGTCTTGAGGCAAAGACAAAGTTACTGCCCCACCCGAAGCAGAAACCACAACCTGGTTAGCTGTTGTGCCAGCCAGACTAGTCACGCCAATGTTAGTAAGATTGATTGAACCTGAGCTATTTGTTATCGAAAGTCCCGCCCCGACAGTAAGATTGTTTAATGAAAATCCTCCAGTGCCATTGCCAATCAACAGCTGTCCATTTTGAGCGTTTGATCCGTCCAGTCCAGTTCCGCCATATTTTGGAGCCACAATACTTGCTTGCCAAGCACCTGTTTCAATCGTGCCAACTGTAGAAAGACTATCAAAACCGCTCCAAGTCGTGAGGGCAATATTTTCGACATTGGAAAGTCCCACATCGTCCTTGGTCAAAGTTTCCCAGCCGGCCGTCGTGCCATCGGAACGCAGCACCTGACCAGCAGCGCCAATTGCCAGCCTCGTCAAAGAAGCTACATCATCAGCTACAAGCAAATCGCCTTTTGCATAAGCATTCAAGCCCGTTCCACCGTTTAGCACACTCAAAGAATTAAGCAAAGTCAGCCCATTGAAAGTCGGACTGGAAGTCGTCAGCAAATCCTGATCAAGCGAAGCGTCCTGAGAAACAGTCAAGGTCTTGCTTGCCGTGCCACCAGCAATCGAAAAACCTGCTGCTTTAGCTGTCAAAGTAAGGCTGTTATAGGTTTTGCCAGTCAGCGAATTAGCGATATATTTATCCGCAATCGCAGCTCCTTGCCAAGTTCCGCTACCGATGGTTCCGACTTGGTTGATATTTTTTAAAATGGCAGCGTCCAGTCCTGTGTTGGTAACCAAGGGAATATCACCCTTTTGATTGCCAGCGATAGCCCCTGCAAGCGAAGCCGCATTATTGGCAAAAGGCACAGCGCTAAGCTTTTTGCGCGGAGCCATTTCGCTGTCCGTGCCAATTCGCACGCCGATAAAATAGTCGCCACTGCTAAAGTCGATATTCGCCGGAAAAGCATTATTTAAGCCCAAATCAGCGTTTAGGACGCCTTGAAAAATGAAAATTTGTTGAGTTTCTTGCCAAATTCTTGGATCACTCTCGGAAGGATAAGGATCGATTTGATCGCGGTTTTTATTATAGAGCCCAAAACGCACTTCATATTGTCCATCGCTAATGGCTTGCCCACTTTGGTCAACAATATAGGCGGTAAAATTAAAATTGCTAGCGGAAGCAGCTTGCAGGCTTTTTTGCTGAAAAACAAAACCAGCCACCAACAAAAGCAGGAAGGCTAATGTTCCAGTGAGCTTGATTTTTGTTTTTAACTTAAAAATAAACATGCTTTTTTGTTTTTTTTGATTTAAACCGAAGTAATTTCTTAGAGGCTAAGCCTCCTATAGGAGGCTTAGCCTCTAAGACTTGCTACGCCCCCATCCAGTTAAATAATTTTTTAAATTCGCTAGTAATTAACAGAAAAACGGAATCAGCTTTTTTCCCGGAATAAACGTTAAAATCTTCCGAACGAACTTCATTTCCCCAGCGATCCTTGGCTTTTACGTGATAAGTATAGCGCGTATCAAAATCAAATTTTCCAACAATCAGAGCGTGCGAAAAACTCAAGCCATCTTCGGAAAGCAAACTAACCGGCTCAGTATTTTTCGCATAAATCACTTGACTGATGGCCAGCTTATTGGTTCTCCAGGCGATAAACAGTTTAGATTCTTTGCCATCCTCGGAAACCAAGACTTCACTGCGAACATCGAAAAGTTTCAGTGGAGTACTTTTCACTTCGTCGCCCGCAGAAGGATCGTAATTGCCAAAAATAGCTTCTCGCATTTGAAAGTTTTCACTTCGAGGGACAAAGGCTGGAAGCGAAACAACTTCGGCCGTTTTTTTCTCAACAATTTCAGTGTCACCCACGAAAACATTTTCTTTGATTTTGGCTTTTTCCAGGGCTGCTTGTTTTTGGATTTCAACTTCGGCAGTTCTTTTGGCCTTTTGCAGGAAAAAGTAGCCCAACAAAATTCCCGCCAACACCAAAAAAAGCATCAAAACAACACCATTTTTTTTCCGGTTTATTTTTTGTTTTGAAAGATAATTTTGCATTAAAAATTTTCTTTTTTATTTTTTTATTTTATCACATTTTTTTGGAAATTACCAATTACCACTTATACGAAATCAAATTAATTCGCGGTAGCAGACGGTGGAGGCTTAGCCTCTAAGAAACGGCCCTAAGAAAATTTTTACCGACAATCAAGTTAATTCAGGATAACAAGCTTTTTATTTTTTCCCGCCAAAATCGTCTCTCAATTTTCGCAAAATAAGGGCAGCTTCATCGCGTCCGCCAAGTCCAAAGGCAAGCCCAACCGCCAAGGAAACGGCTGACACTAGGCCAATAAAAATAGTATTAACTAAAGACGTTGCAATCCCAAGTTGAATAAGTGCCGCCAAAATTCCAAAGATCATAATTGCCCATTTTGAAATGCCAGCCAAGAGCGTTGCACTCATCACACCAGCAACACGCACGCTTCCCCTGACGATAGCATAAGACATATTTCCCATCACGAAGGCAATTGTTAGAATAACGATTGCCACAACAACATTGGGCAAATAAAGAACTATACTATTGAGAAATTCCGTCACCTGAACTAAGCCCAGGATGTCAGTTGCTGCCATCAAGAAAACTAAAATCAGAAACCATTTCATCAACTCTCCCAAGAACTGCGAAACAGAAAAACCAAACCCAGCATGTTTTAGTTGTTTGGAAACGTCGAACCGATCAAACTTCATAGTGTGAATTATCTTTGAAACAATTTTTCCAAAAATTGTCGCTACCACCACACCAATCAAAAAGACCAATAAGGCGCCAATAAGCGCCGGCAAAAAGTTGAAAAATTTGTCCCAAAGTTGAATTAAAGAAACAGTTATAGCTTCCCCCCAGGTTTGAATATGGTTCATAATGAATTGTATATTTATAAAATTACACAAAAATAAATTTCCTACAAGCGCCGCATTCGTCTGTAATTTTCCACTGGCTTTCTGATAGCCTCCCGAACTAGCATTTTTCTACTATTCTTCGCTCTTGCAATCATCAGCAACCTGGCAAGAAACCAGAAAAAAATGATGCCTAACAATAAAACAATCGGAAATAATTTCCCCACAGCATAACTCGTCTTTTCAGAAATTTGACCATTGCCGTCAAGAATCGAGACTTTCACACTGTAAATCCCAAAAGATGAAAAACCTGAAAAGTTCTGCTTAAGTGTAACTTTTTTTCCTGGGAAAACAAAATGTCTATCAAGAAATGTTTCGCGGGAGTTTTTTGTGAAAAGATTGAAAAACTTTATCTTAGCAATTGGAACAAACTGCACGTCACCATTGTTCAAATATACGGCATTTATGGAAATAGATTCATTGATAAATTTAGAGCATGTCATTTTCTCAAATTTCCCAGAAGCATTTTGAGCATCATTGCCTGAAAATATTGTATATATGCCAATATTTCCATTGACCCTCTGACCATCAAGTGGATTAACAATATTTCCTGATTCAAATGAAACCAACGTCATCATTTGAATATTACCAACAACTTGACCAACAGGAATCTGAAAAGTAGCGCGAATCAATTGTGATTGATTCGCCTCTAGCAGGAAATCATTTTGCTCGAAAGTCACCCAACTACTTGGCCCATCCTGAATATCTAAAAATGTAACTTCATTTTCATTTCCGATTACAATATCTTTCTCCTGTAGGTGCAGTGTTTGCTGTGAACTTGTTTCATTTTTGACAGTAAAAGAAAAATCTTGTTTTTTTTCCGATTCCAAGCGCAGCATTATAGCAGATGTATTCACGCTAAGACCTATCGTCTCCGCCTTAACAATTTCACAATAAAATAAACTAAACAAAATGAACGCGGACACGCAGCAAACATTCAGCCATATGCTTATGATGCGTCTAATATAAGCAAGCCGACTTGAAAAACACGTTGATTTAAAAGATACTATACAAAACAATCTATTTTTTTTCATTATTTCTTCTTATTTTTTGTGCTAATTTTTGCCTTAGTTTTTTCTCCCGCCTGTGCTTTATTTTTCATTCGTCCGTTGATTATACCAATGTTTAAAATAACCCAAAGTGCGATGAAAACAAAAAACGCAATCGCAACTAGCTTCCAAGGAATAACCATGAAAGAAGTTTCACCACTAATAACAACGTTACCATCTTCAGAAGTAAGGTTAATCCTAGCACTATATTTTCCAATATCAAACATTGATAAATTCCAAGGCAGAACATTAATACCCCTCACCCTATTAGGATAAAGCAAATTTGGAGCTATGCTTAATGTTGATATTTTTTGTCCGAATTTATAAATCTCAATAGACCCTGAAACCTTATACGGGATATTTCCACTATTATTGGCTTGAATATTAAAGCTAATAGCATTATCAATAAAAACCTTTCTAGAAGCTTCGAACAACTTCATTTCACCTTTTTCAATAACTGGCTCATTTCCCCTTACCCCAAAAGTAAGCAGTGTGCCCATTCGATAGATTGCGTTAATTTGAACCGGTAAACTCGAAGCATCTTCAGCAGAAGGATTCTTTGTAAAGAAAATGACACCATAATAGCCACCGGTTGGTGTTCCAAGTGGAATATGGACAGTAAACGCAACTTCCTTTGTCTGCCCTGGCTCCAGTACGAAAGGTGCCTTATCAATATTAATCCAATTTATCACATCATAAGCTTTCAGCGGATGATTTTCATTTGGAGTAAAGAAATTTGTATTATTTTCAAGATCCTGTTTAACCGAAAAGTCTTCAATATCCACCCCAATATTCATAGCCTTAGCAGAATTATTCTTCACAAAGACTGATCCAGCCCTGTCATCATTCAAATTAACATTCCAATCGTATCGCAACGGTGAGATTTGAAAGCTGTCATCACTTTTTTGTTGTGCTTGTGCACTCCTTGCACCAATAACAAAAGACGACAGCAATATTGCAAAAATTATTATTTTACATTTTTTATTTTTTTTGTGCATATAATTTTTTATTTTTATAAATAGCAGGCTTAAACATAAATATCAGGAAATATAAACCATTGTCATGGAAAAATTCCCTTTCCAGCATTATTAGTTAGTGGTCGCTGTATACAAAACCGTGCCAGTGTAGGTTCCCGCCTTCTGGGCAGATGGCACGTCTAATTTGTAGTCAATATTAACTGCTGAAGCTGTTGAAACATAGGAAGCATAGTTGTAAATCGTTTTGTCAACTGTGGGAAAAGCGGCATATTTTGCAGAGCCATCAGCCCCCCAATCGGTGACCGTATTAGCATTGGTGGTTCCAGTAACCTGTACGCGAAAGCCCAGACCCTTTGTTGTTCCAGCCGACCAAGTGGCAGTGCTTCCAGCAGTTTCATTGTAGGGAGTCAAGGCATCTGCGATCCAAGTTGAATTGTCACTGTGGACAAGTGTTTTAGCGGCATCAGAAGCTGAGGTGGTCTTGTGAACTTTCAAATTGAAACCACTGGCCCCGTTGATGGTGACTGTGCACGCAGCTTGCACGCTTTGAGCAAGTCCGGCTGTGAGAGTTGGAATACTGGCATTTGCGCAAGACATTGACAAGGTGTCCAAGACAGTAGTCAAAATTGTCGCTGTTCCACTTTGGCTAGTTGTGGCTTGCGCATTTTGGGTGATTGCAAAAACTGCGCCCAAGCCCAGGAATGCTGCCAGCAACAAAAAAATTTTTGCTTTTTTTCTCATCTTTTTTTTCTTAGGTTGATTAAATTTAAGGCTAAACTAGTTTGAAGTCGCAGTATATAAAACTGTTCCAGTATAGACACCAGCTTTCTGCGTTCCTGGAATATCAACTCGGTAGTCAATATTAATCAATGAAGGTGGAGCTGAAAAGGAGGCATAGTTATAGATTGTTTGATCAGCCACGGGAAAAGCGGCATACTTTGCATTTCCAGACGTTTCATCGGAGCCCCAATCGGCGACAGTGTTGGCATTTGTTGTGCCACCAGTTGTGGATCTGACTCGAAAGCCCAAACCTTTAGTGGTTGATTCTGACCAAAGAGCTGAAGTGCCAGGGGTGTAGGCAGTCAAACCAACGCCCGTGTCTGTGATCCAAGTTCCATTGCTAACCAAGGTTTTGGTGGCATCTGCAGAAGCGGTGGTCTTGTGAACTTTCAAATTGAAACCAAGGGGGCCATTTGTTGAAACTGTGCACAAAGCTTGCACGCTCTGCGAAGTTCCAGCAGTGATGCTTGTTGCAATGGTTGCATTTCCACAGGAAAGCGACAGGGCCTCCAAAATAGTGGTACCGACGAGAGTGGTGAAGTTTTGCGTGGCTCCAGTTGCTCGAACAGTCAAAGCCCCTAACAGCAAGGCTCCAGCAAACATCAGCCCAAGCACATGGAAAAAATTATTATGTTTCTTTTTCATCTTGCCTTCTACTAATCAAGAAATAGCAATTATCAATTGATTAAAATCTTTTACTATTTACAACCCTCTTTAACCAAATTAACTGTAGCACACTTTTTAAAAAAAGTTAACAATTCCAAAAGTTACCCCAACTCAAAACCCAAAAAAACTTTATTTTTCCTCTTTTTCTCCATCGATATCCCTAATTAAATCTCTCATCATCAAAACTCCAGCCAAGAACAATGACACAAATAAAACCTTAGTAATACTGATGTACAATTCCATGACCGCCGCATTTGTGACATTAAACATTTCCAAAAATAAACTGACCGCATAAACCAAAATGGCTGCCAAGAAAAGTTTATAGGAAATGTCCAATTTTTTTTCCACTCTCCAAACAACACCCGCTGCATAGATTATCGAAAAGAAGGTCAACAATATCCCAACCAAATTTAAAACTAAAATTATTTTAGCTTCGCTCATAGCGGCACCCCCTTTCTGACTGAAATCATGCTTCTTACGGATAAATTATATTCATCAACTGTGAAAATCGACTCTTTAAAGAAATAAAACTCAATCACAAACATAAAGCCAAAAAACAATGACAATGTTGCTGAAACAATAGCCACCCAGCCTATTTCATCAGTAAATTGTTTATATGTTGCTGTTATACCACCGCCAAAATTAATTATTGGCATATCATCAAAAATAAAAGCACCTTCACCACTCAGGATAACATTTCCATCAATGAGTGAAACCCTAATCACGTAATCACCATCTGCTATCCTCTCAGGAACATGAATATTTTTTTCAAGTTGACTTCCATTTATTTTTTCCACGGATTCACTGCTGAAAACTACAGTGTTTTTCTTATCTAAAATTTCAAATTTCAGATTAAGTGCCCCAGAAAAAGAGACATCGGTCAACCTTTCCTTGTGGTTGAGTAATATTTCAACTTGCGCATCCTGATTTCGATAAACCTTATTGTTTTTATTTTTAAGGGTCACAACAATGCTTGCTGTTTCACCTTGAATGGCTTTTTGAGCATTTCCTGAAAGTTGGCTAGCTTGATTTTCCGTCAATGCACCAGGCAATTCAACCTGTGAAGATCCAACACTAGGCGCATTTGTCGCAGTTCCTGACTGAACATTATTTGTATGTTTTTTATTACTAGAGCTATCACTGCTACTTCCATTGTCACCACTACTGTTGACATTTATAGCTATAACCGGAATAGGAGTGACGACATCCTTAACTATTTGAAAAGGATAATATTCAGTTGCACTTCTAATAGGCTTTTCTGGATCAGTCACAATTATTTGAAAATCATAAGACCCTATTTTTAATTGCTCTGGGAGATAGTATTCCCAATATCCATTTTCATTGGCCTGCAAAGTTGAGATAAAAATAGGTCCAGGCAAAGTTTTAATTTGAATGTTTGCATTTGAAATGTTGCTTGTGCCAGTTACTTTGAACATACCGTTCGTTGTTATTGGGGCAATCCCTTGCAAAATTTCTTTTCCATCAAAAGAAATCAACCCTGCGACCGGACTTGGAAGACTCAATGTTTCACAATCCTTAGTGCTTATAACAAAATCATCTGAGATTGCTTGCCCGCCAGCAGCAAAGGCAGTCACGGAGTATACATAATCCGACAAGTTCAAAACAGCACTATCCTTAAAAGACATACTCTGAAAATCAGAAGCCAGTAATTCTCCATTTCTATTTATAGAATAAGATGTGGCACCCTCCGAGCCAATCCAGGAAAGATTCACGGTTGATATCTTACTTTCACATGCCGCCACACCGATCATAGCTGGCTTACCGGGAAGACCATCCACAAAAACACCAATATTTGCACCAGCTGCCCAAGCATATTTCTGGCTCAGATCATTCTTAAGAATATCGACACCTCCGAACGTTCCTAGTATTACATACGCCATTAGTAAACAAAAAGTAAGCACGGCATGCGTTCTCATCCAACTACTCATCTTTAATTTTTTCCTTCTATTGTCTTTCATTTTTCAATATTACTATTTTTCAGAGTCAACAATCCACCAATTAATTTTAATACCCCTTGTCAAAATATCAGAACATTTGATTTTAAATCCGGTAAAGCTATTTATCTCATCATCAAAGACTTTTTCCACCCAAATTCTTCCCCCAACATCTCCTTCTGGGGTTAAAAATATATTAGAATTATCGCCAACTGCGCTAGTTTTAATCTCAACTCCCTTGCCATCGCTAATTGCATTGTGCGTATTGTCATCTAAACCATTATGATCTGCATCTGTTTGCGCGACAGTGCATTTATTGCTCTTATCAGCTTCCAAATTTGCAGGGCAAATTACAATTTGTCCAATTGTAGACTTTTCAGAATCAGCAACCTTAATCGTTAGCATTCCAGTTTCAATCCCAGAGGCAATAAGTTTGCCACCCAATAAATCAAGATTTCCAAGCGAGTCTTTGTAGATCATTTTTTTCGGATCAAGAATTGCAATAAAATCTCCCAGGGTTTTATTTTGCAGCTTAATATCATCAATTTGCGCTTGAAGTTTATCTGTGATTTTTTTAGCATCTTCACTTTGAGTTTGCAGACTTACCAAAGTTGCCGTTTGTCCGGATAATTGATTGTCTAATGCTGCTGAAGCTTTGCTGACAAGCACATCAACTTTATCTTTAATATTCATAGTGGCAATGTTTTCAGTCACGGCTTGTTGAACCTTTTCAACTGTTAGACTTTGGTTTCTTCTGGAAATCAAAACCTGAATTGTTCCATTAATATTTAAGGAATTCTCCAATGCAATACCGACGGTTGATTCCCCAGCATTAGCTTTGCGCAGCTCTCCTGGCCTGACTCCGGCCGTAAGACTATCCCCAACTTTAATGTCTCCATTTTCATTGGAAACTTTACCTGCGACTTGTCCTAACATTCCAATAATTTTGTAATGATCTGGGTCTTTTTCCTGATCGGCGTTTTTATTTCCAATGATTGAAGGTTTAGCAGAAACAATACCCATGATATTATTATCGCCATCATTTTGGCAACGTTTAACTCCATTTTCAACCGTCAAATCAACGCAAACGGCTTCACCGGCTTGTAAATTAGTATCTCTAGTATAGAAATACTCAGCGTAGTCAGCACCGCCGACAACAGTACTATTGGCCGCATAAATTGTGCCAGCAGCACCAGCGCCGGTGCATGTTCCATCACTGTCAACACAAAGCCAGCCACTGTCAATTCGAACATTTCCAGGATTAATATTTGAACCAACTTGCAACATAACTGCCGGCGTAGTCGTGCCAATGCCAACTTCACCATTTCCCAAGATAGTCATTTTAGTCGACATTGTTTGGAGTGAAGTTCCGCTGCTTAGGGTTGTTCCAGTTTGAAAAGAAATCGTACTTGCTCCAGTGCCAGTTCCTAAACCAGCCTGTAAAATGAGATTTCCACCTGTAACATTAGAAGCTCCCCCCAAGGTTCCTCCAGCGGCAACAGTTAGCGCCCTGCCAACTGTGCCTGAAGCTGAATTCTCGATCCAAAATTTCTGATTTTGATTATTACCCAAACTTAAAATGTTTGTTGGGGTTGTAGTTCCAATACCGACATTACCGTTGTTGTCAAAAATAAAAGAACGCTCATAGCCATTTGTTGCCGTATAATCCAAGCGAACATCATCTATGGTTGGAGCTTGAGTAAGATCACTTGTAGAATTTATTTCAAATTTATAATAAAAATCATTTCCAGTTGTCCAAGAAGAGCCTGAGATAAAAGCGGTTAAATTTATATCAGCCCCTCCCGTGGTTGATAGAGTATCCCAAGCGTTCAAAGTTCCAGCGGAGGAATACCAACTAGTGTTATTCTTGCTAAATTGAATTCTAACACTTGAACTGGCAGGCAAAGTAGAGAGATTATAGTGAAAGTTGGTAATAATTGAAGCTGAAGTTCCAGCCAATAGATTAGCTGAAGTGACAACTGCCTGAGGAATGTAACTTGAAGCGAAAGTTGGCAACGGCGAAAAAACCTGAAATAGCATTCCAGTTATTATAAGGATATTCAAAAGAAAAAAATTTTTTTTAGGCATATAAATTTTAATTTTTCTTCCTAATAAACTGCTTCAAAACTAAGACCCTTGAATACAACGAATGGAACTACCATTAGTGCGAGAATAATTTGAATTCGTAGAGATACCGCCAGCTGAAATGATTGAATATATTGCATTTGTGCCGCTAGTTGTACTTGACCAATAACGCCCGACTCCATCACGATTAACTGTTGCATAGTCACTAGTTCTGATGCCAGCAGTTGTCAAATGCAAAACAGAACTAGCTAGTGCATTATCACAATTTGAACCGCAAGACGTAAAATTCATAGCGCTCATGATTCCAGTCCAATCAGTTTGAGTTGGCAAACGAAAACCAGCTGGACATGGATTATTGACCCCACTAAGCCCTTGCCATAGATTGTCTGGCGTAGGATTTGAGCCATTATACCAATTATCCGAACTTGTCATAGTAAAGAAAAGTGCCCCAGGCGTAACGGAAGAACTAGGACCAGCCGTTGAATTGCTGCTGATAATCTGATGACCATCCGTTCCTCTTCCCCATTGATAAAGCCAACCATAAGCGTTCGAATCTGTGGCAGAAGTCGCAACCTGAGTTGCTCCCAAATTACGATCCATCCAGCACTTTCCATCTGCTCCCAACACTGTGCCATAAACCAAACTATTAAAAGAACACTTATCTCCGCAAGCTGTGGCATCGCTACAAATCAAAACTTCCATCACCTGAAGTTTGCCAGCATTGATAGTTGAAAAACCCGCGCTCGCAATTTTGCTAGTGTCATTATAATAATCAAATATTGAACCAGTGCCTTCTGAAATTTTAAATTTAGCACCAGTCAAGGAATTTGTTCCGAGTCCCAAACTTTTATTGGTCGCATCCCAAAATAAACCAGAATTATCCTGACTATAAATGCCACTTGCGCCCGCAAAAATAACTGATCCTTGCGTGAAAGCTGTTGCGGTTCCTGTGCCGCCCTGCGCAACCCCGATAGTATTGCAAGCCGCCAGTTGATTTGAAGAATTTTGACAAAGTAAGTTGTTAGTGTTAGTTGTGCCCAAAGTAGAAACTGTTGCCTTGCCTGACAATGCTAAATTTCCACCTTCATCAATTTTAAATTTCTGTACGCCTCCAACTGCCAAACCCAGTAAAGTATAACCCGAAGTGGCCGTGGCTGGATTGACATAAACTGTTCCAGTATCAACCGTATTGCCAGTTGGAACACCCGCAATTCTGATAAAACCATCACCCACCAAATTATTTGCATTGAAAGCTTGAGGAACACTGCCAATTCTTTTTCTTGGAGTCATCTCCGCATCGCTCCCAACGGTTATACCGAGATAATAAGCGTCTTGTGAAAAATCAATTGTCGTCAAGGCGTTATCTCCAGCGACCGTGTCTCCCAGCATAATTGAAAATATTCCACCAACAAGAGCTACAGTTCTAGCAGTTGGAGTAGCAGTTGTTCCCCGCGCCGTCCAAACGGGCGTGCCACCAGTTGCTCCAGTATAAAGACTAATTATCATGCTATAGTTACCATCCGCTTTTGCATTGCCAAGATTGTCAGTAAGTTGTCCTTGATAGCTTATTTGCTTATTAATTCCAGATGAAGCTTCAGTATGACCAAAAACAAATAATATCCCCATAAAAACTAAGCACAATAAACTAATCAACTTCGATGTTGACTGCGATTTGTTTAGTTTATTTTTTTTAATTCCTAACTTTATAAAAAACATTTTAACAATTATCTATGTTTATTTTTTATAATAATTTCTTTTTTATAGTAGATTCCTAGACTCTCATCTGAAACCCCTAGTTGAACCGGACAAGCAGTTTTCCCGCATCCGGCTCTCCAATATTAGATTCGCTTTTTTTTACTATCAAGATTAATTT
>CAISKQ010000036.1 GCA_903885965.1 uncultured bacterium | reverse complement strand
GGCTCTAAAACTCAAAAAGGGGCTGACATGTTGAGCATCATTTATTCGGTAGTGATGTCTCTTTGGAGAAAATCTAAACAAGATTTCTTTGGCTTATACAACCAGGCATTGATGCCTGTTGGGGGTCAGTGAGGAGTTACTTTTGTGGGAATGGCCTAAATATGAAAATGTATGCTATAATAATAAGTATCAAAAAAGAAAAATAAATCTTCTCATTAAAATAAAAAAATGGCCGAAGCATTAATCAAAGTAGATCAGCTCAGGGTTATCTATAATCAAGGGAAATCGAATGAAGTTCGTTCGCTTGATGGTGTTAGTGTTGAAATATATGCTGAAGAGTATGTCATTATTTATGGCCCTTCTGGATGTGGCAAGTCAACACTTCTTTATGGAATTTCAGGGCTACAAGCACCAACATATGGCGACGTTGTCGTGAATGGAAAAAACCTGGCTAAGATGACAAAAAAAGAAAAAGTTCAGTTCCATCAAACCAATATTGGCATGGTTTTTCAGGCTTTTTATCTCATTGACACATTGACAGTGCTTGATAATGTTTGCTTGCCGAAGGTTTTCCGTGGAGAGAATCTTGCCGAGCGTCGTGAGGCCGCAATGAGACTTTTGCAACGTTTTGGAATCAGCACTCAGGCTGACAGGTTTCCTAGTCAGCTTTCTGGAGGTCAAAAACAAAGAGTTTCCATAGCTCGAGCTTTGGTTAATGATCCGCAAATAATCTTGGCTGATGAACCGACCGGAGCTTTAGACAGTGAGTCTGCTCAGAATGTGTTGGATATTTTCAAAGATATCAATGGTACCGATAAGAAGACCTTGATAATGGTGACGCATAATCCTGAGCATCTTGTTTATGCTGATAGAATTATTCATATGAAGGATGGAAAAAAAGTCAGAGAAGATATAAACACAGATAAGCGTCCAATTGAGATTAAGGAAAAAAATGAAAAGGTGGGAATTGAACTCACAAATGCACCTGAAAAAATTTCGGCAGAACTTCGATTGCTTATGCGAACATTTAAAGATTTGTCTTTAAAACAAGTCGGCGTGCTGTTGATTCCTTTCAAGGCAAAGCAATTAATGACGCACATTCTTTCTCAACTGACAGATGAACAAACTTCTGCTGCTGAAAGTCTCTTGAAAGAACTTCTGTTTAATAATATTGATAATGATACCTTAAAAACAAAACTTGATTTAGATATGGAAAAGGGTGGAGCTGGCTGGAACAAGTTAAGGGCAATCTCTTTTGCTAATAGAGCACAAGAAATTATCGAAAATGCAAAAGTAATAGGTCAGCATGATGAGAAATCCCTGATAATATTTACTGATTATCTCATTAGGATTTGTCAATTGAAATTAGATGCAGAAGCACTGCTGCGATTTAGGGCTTTTATGAGGTTAAGAATAGAGAATAAGATTGACAGATTTGGCCTTGAGCAGAAACTCGATGCTCCGAGGCGCAATGGTGGAGTGGGTCTTTATAGGGGAACGGTTGATAAGGTAATCCGTGAAACTGAAATGATAATGCTACTTAGCTATTCGGCAGAGTCTCATTGATGATGTCGTATCAGATAATAAAAAAATTAAAATAACCCAATGAAATTTACAGATTTATTTAGTTTGTCTACCAGAATGTTTAAGGCGAGAACTTCTCGCACACTTTTGACCGTGCTTGGTATGAGTATTGGTATTGGGGCAATTTTATTCTTAGTATCACTTGGCTACGGTTTGCAAAAAACTTTGCTAGAGCGCATTACAACGTCAGACTCACTTTTAACGCTTGATGTTTCTGAAGCAAAATCTGGAGTAGTCACACTCAATCGAGACATGGTGAAAAGCATTGGAGAGATGCCTGGGGTAGAAGATGTGAGCCCGGCTTTTCAAATAACAACTCAGGGACACCTTGATGGCCTGTCAGCAGACTTGATAACAATGGGCTCCAAGACTTCATTTTTAAAGCTGGGCGGAGTCAAGACGACTATGGGGACATTGCTTTCTGATAATGATGAAAATGGTGTGGTCATTAGTTCAGCTATTGCTCAGGTCTTTGGTAAATCAGTAGAAGAAATGATGGGCAAGGAGATATCTTTTTCTTTTTTTATACCGGTAGCAGTGGACACTGGGATACCGGTTAGTGCCGATCAACCTCAACAGGCAGAACTCAAAAGAGTTGATAGTGATAGAAAATTTAAAATCATTGGCGTTGTTGATGGATCAGACAATATTGTGTATTTGAATTCACTGGCATTGGAAAGTCTCAATATTGATAAGTATGGTCAAGCTAAGGTTAAGTGTCGCACAAATGCCGAGATGGGAGTTGTGCGGGATAAGATTTTGGGATTTGGACTTTTGGTTTCCTCACTATCTGAAACTGTCGATCAAGCAAATCAAATTTTTCGTGTCGTTCAATTGGTTCTGATGCTTTTTGGTATTATAGCTCTCTTTGTTTCAGCAATTGGTATGTTCAACACGATGACGATAACGCTGCTTGAGAGAACGGAGGAGATTGGAATTATGAAATCAATTGGCGCTTCTGATTGGGGAATTTCGGTAATGTTTTTCATGGAATCGGCAATCATGGGATTTCTTGGCGGAGTTTCTGGTGTTGCTATCGGCTGGCTGGGTGGAGTTTTGTTTAATACTATTATAAATATTGTGGCATCACGTTTTGGAGGTCAAAAGGTTAGTCTGTTTTATAGTCCGCTTTGGTTTGTGATTTCAATTATTATTTTTTCCACGGTAGTTGGCTTTCTCACGGGCTTGGTTCCAGCTCGCAGAGCCAGCAGGATTGACCCGTTGGATGCCTTGCGATATAAATAAACTTATTCCGCAAAGTTTATTTATTTTTAAAGAATTATTTTTTTGTTTAACATGAAAACTGTTACACTGTTACATTGCTAAATTGTTGACAATGTAACAATGTAGCAATGTAGCAATTTGATTTCACAATTTGATTTCAGGTTGCTCTTTTTTGTTAAAATGTTTTAATGCTTGGATGTTTAAATGACTCCCTGTTTGCATGTTTATATAGTTATATGTTTAAATGTTTATATGAAGAAGCTTCGTGGTGCGCCAATTGCCAAAAGAATCCTAGCTGCTCTCAAAGCGGATATTTCGGCAAGCAATGAAAAACCGGGACTGGCTGTGGTATTAATTGGGGAAAATAAAGCTTCGCAAATGTATGTAGCCCTTAAGGAAAAAAAAGCTAAAGAAATTGGGATGAATTTCTTTCTTTTTAGTTTTGCTGAAAATTCTGCCGAAGAGGAAATCTTGAAATGCATTGAGCGGTTGAATAATGATAAAAAAATAAATGGCGTTCTTGTGCAGCTTCCCTTGTCGGCAGGTTTTGACACGGAAAAAATAATTTCAGCCATTGACCCTAGAAAAGATGTGGACGGATTTCACAGTGAAAATGCGAAAAAGTTTTTGCAAGGCACGGGTGAGATTTATCCAGTTTTTCCGCATGCGATTGTGAAATTGCTTGAAAGTGCAGGAGAGAACTTGGAAGGCAAAAAGGCGGTGGTGATTGGAAATTCTCAAGAATTTAGCCAACTTATGCAGCTGGCACTTAAGCAAAAAGGACTTTTGACGGAATTTGTCTTGGCCGGGCAGCTTTCCTTGGAGCTTGGTAAAATCAAGGAGGCGGACGTTGTGGTGAGCGCTGTGGGCTCGCCGGAGCTGCTGAAGGGTCAACTGTTTAAAGATGGTGTTATCATTATTGATGGCGGGATTGAAAAGGTGGGCGACCAAGTTTTCGGCGACGTCGACTTTGGCTCAACCAAGGATTTAAATGGCTTCATCACGCCAGTTCCCGGTGGCGTCGGGCCTGTCACAATTGCCTGTTTGCTGGAAAACACCTGGCTGGCGTTTAAAACCCAGGAAGGGGACAAGGCTAAGCGTGATTGCTAGTATGTCTAAAAAATTTTACTTGAATGAGGAAAGTTTTAACTATACTTAAAACTTTTTCTTTAGAAGTTATGTAAGCTGTCTAGGGGCCTGGGGTAGCTATAAAAAGAGGTATTGACACCTAGTATACTTTAGAGTAGACTAATCATAAGAATCCTAAAATTTAAGCTGTCAAAATAAAATGAAATTTATCAACAGAGCAAAGGAACTAAAAGCAATGGAGGAAAAATGGGAAACAAAAAATGCTCAATTGTTTATTATTTATGGCAAAAGGCGGGTTGGGAAAACGCAACTTGTAAAACAATTTTTGAAAGACAAGCCAGCTATTTATTTCTTAGCTGATAAGCGAAATCAAATCGACCAACTTAAGGAATTAGGACGAGTTGTTGGAAATTATTTTGAAGATAAAAGCTTACTAAAAAATGGTTTTCAAGACTGGCTTGAGTTTTTTGAATATATTTCAACTAAGACTGATCAACCATTGGCAATTGCGATTGATGAATACCCATATCTAGTTGAAACTGATGGTGCTGTTAGTTCAATTTTCCAGAAGGGTTGGGATCAGTATTTGAAAGACAGTAAAGTTTTTTTAATTTTACTTGGATCGAGTATTGCTATGATGGAATCGGAGACCTTGATTCATAAATCGCCACTTTTTGGCAGAAGAACTGGTCAATTATTGATTGAACCGATGACTTTTGCGAATAGTTGGAAATTTTTTCCAACAAAGGATTTTCAGCAGTTTTTGAGCATCTATGCAATTACTGACGGAATGCCTGCATATTTGTTGCAAATTGATACGGAAAAAACAATCAAGGATAATATTGAAGAGAAGATATTTTCTCAGACAGAGTTTCTGTATAATGAAGTCGAGTTTATGCTTAAGGAAGAATTGCGAGAGCCCAAAAATTATCTAGCAATTCTCAAGGCAATTTCATTTGGCAAACAAAAATTTGGAGAAATTGTAAATGATACAGGACTTGAAAAAAATATTATTACAAAATATCTCAATACTTTGGAACGGTTACGCTTGATTGAAAAAGAAATTCCAGTGACAGAAAAAAAACCTGAGAAATCCAGAAAAGGCTTATATAAGATTGCTGATAATTTTTTCCGTTTTTGGTTTCAATATGTGTTTCCTTTCAAAAGTGATTTGGCAATCAGCAGGTATGACTATGTTTTTGATCAATTTGATAAATCTTTTAATTCGCTTGAGGCGCTTGTTTATGAAAGGGTGTGTCAGGAAATCATTTTTGATTTTGAAAAACAACTGTTTCCACTTGAAAGAGTTGGCAGGTGGTGGGCACCTGAAAATGAAATTGACCTTGTGGGAATTAGCGAAAGAGAAAATAAGATTGTTTTCGGTGAATGTAAATGGTCAGCCAGGCCTGTTGGCACCAACGTGCTTTTTGATTTGCAAACCAAAGCGAAAGTTGTGCAGTGGGGGAAAGGCAAGCGGGAAGAATACTTTATTTTATTCAGCAAGAGTGGCTTTACGACTGATTTGCTTAAGCTAGCAAAAAAGCAAAAGAACTTGGTTTTGGTTGAGAAAAATAAGCTAGTGAGATATTGAAAGCCATTTTATGGCTCAATAAAGATGAATTTTCTATTGCCAGAATGCCCAAATGCCACTAAAATGAAGATAGTGGCATTTTTTATTGTCAAAGGAAATCCAGTGGCGACTCGAATAACTCGAATCTGCACCCGAATGATTAGAATTGAATTTCCATTCGTAACATTCGAGTGTTCATTCGTAAATTCGAGTCGCTGTTATAAGTTGATTTATTGCTACACTTATTATGAATAATAATTACGATCCAAAAGAAATTGAAAAAAAATGGCAGGAACGCTGGGAAAGTGCGGGACTGTATAAAGATTACAGTCGAGCAAAGAAATTCTACGCTTTGGATATGTTTCCATATCCATCTGGTGCGGGCCTTCATGTTGGACATCCCAAGGGGTATATTGCCACGGATGTGATTTCGCGTTTCAAAATGCTCAATGGATATAGTGTGCTTCATCCGATGGGTTGGGATGCTTTTGGGCTGCCGGCGGAAAATTATGCGATCAAAAACAAAGTGCATCCAAGCGTAGCCACTGAAAAAAACATTGCCACTTTCAAAAAACAATTGGAAGCTTTTGGTTTCACTTATGATTGGGACAGAGAAATTGACACGACCGATCCGGCTTATTACAAATGGACCCAGTGGATTTTTTTGAAAATGTTTGAAAAAGGTTTGGCGTATGAATCCAATGAACCGGTCAATTGGTGTCCAAGTTGCAAAACCGTGCTTTCCAATGAAGATTTGGAGGGCGGTCTTTGCGAGCGCTGCGGCACTCAAGTGGTGCAGAAAAAATTGCGCCAATGGGTTTTGAGAATGACCGACTACGCCGAGCGCTTGTTGGCTGACTTGGATAGTCCAGAAATAAATTGGGAGGAATCAATCAAGGAGCAACAGAGAAATTGGATTGGACGTTCCGAAGGTGCTCAGTTTGAAATGAAAATTAAAAATAGACAAGAAAAGATTGAAGTTTATACGACGAGGCTTGATACGGTTTTTGGTATGACTTATGCTGTGGTGGCGCCGGAACATAAAATTATTGGACAATTAAAAGCTCAAATTTCAAATTACGACGAAGTTGAAAAATATTTAATTGCTTCTCAAAATAAAACCATTTTGGAGCGCACTGAATTGCAAAAAGAAAAAACCGGCGTGAAGTTGGAAGGGGTTGAAGTTGTGAATCCTTTTAATGATGAAGCTGTGCCGCTTTTCGTGGCAGATTATGTTTTGGGCGGCTATGGCACGGGGGCAGTGATGGCGGTGCCAGCACATGATGAACGAGATTTTGAATTTGCGAAAAAATATAGCTTGCCGATTATTGCTTCAATTTCACCAGATTTGGGCTACGAAGAAAATCTCGAAAATATTGAAAAGATATTTAAGATTGTTGCTGAAATTGATTATTCACTAAAAAAAGAAAATATAAAGATTTGGTTTAATGGAACATTGGGCGTGATTGGGCATTATCAAAAAATATTTAATATTCCGCAAGATGTTGATTGTGGCGTGCTGGAAAAAGATTTTGACAATGCGCGCAATATCATAGAAAAACTTGGCTATGCAAAAATAGAAGATAAAGAAAATGAAAAATTTAAAGTTTCTAGATATATTAAGGATAATCTGATTTTAGAAATTGGAACATTCGAGCATGATCTGGGAAATAATACTGGAAAAATGTTTGATATAGAGTATCCTATTCCTGGTAGTCAGTGGCTTGCTGAATGTTATAGAATAACTGCTGGAAAAGAACGAAGAATGGGAAAAAATGATAATGAAAGAGCTTTATATTTAGAACTTATCTCTGGAACTGGAAGTGACGCTTTTGCTGGCGATGGCGTTTTAATAAATTCTGAAAACTATAATAATCTCTCTTCGGCTGAGGCGCGTGAAAAAATGGCGGCGTGGTTGGAAGAAAATAAGCTTGGCCAGAAAAAAATAAATTTCAAAATGCGAGATTGGATTTTTTCACGGCAACGTTATTGGGGCGAACCGATTCCGATTGTGCACTGCGAAAAATGCGGAGCAGTTGGTGTGCCGGAAGAGCAACTGCCAGTGCGTCTTCCAGAGGTTGAAAACTATGAGCCGACTGGCACGGGCGAAAGTCCCTTGGCTAATATTGCTGATTGGGTTAATACTACTTGTCCAAAATGCGGTGGACCTGCCAAAAGAGAAACCAACACGATGCCGCAATGGGCAGGATCGTCTTGGTACTATTTGCGCTATATTGATCCGAAAAATGACGAACGACTTATTGATCAGCAATTGGAAAAGGATTGGATGCCGGTGGATCTTTATGTTGGCGGCGCTGAGCATGCGACTCGTCATTTACTCTATGCACGTTTTTGGCATAAGTTTTTGTATGACATTGGAGTTGTGACAACTCTTGAACCTTTCAAGAAATTTTTATATGTCGGACTTATCTTGGCACAGGATGGACGCAAAATGAGCAAACGATGGAACAATGTGATCAATCCAGATGAAGTGATTGGTCAGTTTGGAGCAGATTCGATGCGGCTTTATGAAATGTTTATGGGACCATTTTCACAGAGCATTTCTTGGAACACCAATGGCGTGGTCGGAATGCGAAAGTTTTTGGAAAAAGTTTGGAAACTATTATTACAGATAAACACAGAAACACGGAATAATAAAAAAATCCAAACTTTGCTGCATAAGACGATTAAAAAAGTTACTGGAGATATTGAAAACTTCAGATTCAACACGGCGATTTCACAGTTGATGATTTTGGTTAACGCTCTTGAGAAAGAGTATGCGAAAAGCGCAACTACGAAAGCGCACATGCGAAAAGAGGATTATGAGAAATTGCTTTTAATTCTCTCGCCTTTTGCTCCACATCTTGCTGAAGAACTTTGGCAACAATTGGGAAATGAGCAATCAATCTTTCTGCAAACCTGGCCAGCGGCTGATGAAAAATATTTGAAGGATGAGGAAATTGAAATGGTGGTGCAAGTCAATGGAAAAGTCCGCGAGCGCTTGATGGTCGCAATTGATGTGACAGAAGATGAGATCAAGGAGACTGCCTTGGAAAATGAAAAAGTAAGAGTGTACACTGACGGAAAAGAAATTAAAAAAATAATTTTTGTGCCAGAGAAATTAATCAATATCGTTATTTAACTAAACAGATTGGCACGGATTAATGACGGATTAGCACAAATCACGGATTGAACTTTGAAATTCGTGATTAGTGAGGATTTGTAAATAATTTGTGAAAATTGGTATAAAATATGCAAGCAGTTATTTTGGCAGCTGGGCGGGGAACACGAATGCAACCACTTACTTACGATATTCCTAAAGCTATGCTCATAGTTAAGGGAAAGCCTATCTTAGAATATACGATTGATTTTTTGCCTAAAGAAATTGATGAAGTGATAATAGTTGTAAATCATTTAGGTGAACAGATTCGTGAATATTTTGGTGAATATTTTAATGGAAGAAAAATAAAATATGTTATTCAAGAAAAATTAAATGGAACTGGTGGCGCTTTACAAGCCTGTAAAGACCAGCTTTCAGGCAAGTTTATGGTTGTTATGGGTGATGATCTTTATTACAAAAAAGATTTGGAAAAAATCTTATCTTATGATTTAGCTATTTTGGCTTATGAGGTTGAGGATTCTACCAGATTTGGTGTTTTGAAAACTGATGTGGAAGGTCGTTTGACCGAAATAATTGAAAAGCCAAAATTGAAAGAGCGGGCTTTGATAAGCACTAACGCCTTTGTTTTAAATGATAGTTTTTTTAATTATGAGTTGGTTCAGATAAGCGAAACTGAATTTGGTCTGCCTCAGACATTGGCAAAAATGGCCGAGGATTTTCCCGTTGATATCGTGATCGCTAATCAATGGTTGCCAGTTGGCTATCCTGAAGATATTAAAAAAGCTGAAGAGATTATTGATAAGTTTGCTAACTAATAAGCACGGATTTATAACGGATTAATGCGGATCACGGATTAAAAAAATGAAGAAATCTATGATTAGTAAAAATCTGTAATTGATCAGTGATTAGTGAAAATCCGTAAATAATCCGTATAGATTAGTTTTATTGCTATGGAGAGAAAAAAAATTGTGACAATTGGGGGTGGGACCGGAAGCTTTACTTTGCTTAGTGGACTTAAAAAATACTCAGTGGATCTTACGGCGATTGTTTCGATGGCTGATGATGGCGGATCGACAGGAGTTTTGCGAGATGAATTGGGCGTGCTTCCGCCAGGGGATGTGCGTCAGTGCCTGGTTGCCCTTAGTGATTCTTCTTTAATGCTGCGAGAATTAATGAATTATCGTTTTGAGGATGGCGGACTCAAAGGTCATAGTTTTGGAAATTTGTTTCTTTCGGCTTTGGAAAAAATTAACAAAAGTTTTTCCAAAGGTGTTAGCGAAGCAGCAAATATTTTAAATGTGAAGGGTGAGGTTGTTCCTGTAACCGACCAAGATACAAATCTTTTCATTGAGCTTAATAATGGGAAGAAAATCAAAGGGGTCGTAGATATTGATCACGACTGCGAAATAGAAAAAATAGGTATCAAAAAAGCATTTCTTTTTCCGACAGCAAAGGCAAACAAAAAAGCCATTGAAAAAATCTTGGATGCTGATTTGATTGTAATAGGCCCTGGGCATCATTATTGCAGCATTATTCCTAATCTTTTGGTTGCTGGCATTCCAGAAGCAATCAAAAAGTCAAAAGCAATTGTGGTGTATAATTGCAACTTAGTGAATAAGCATGGGCATACGGAAAATTTTCTGCTGGATGATTACGTGGCTGATATAAACAGATATATTGGTGGCGAGAGAATAAATTTCGTTACCTTTAACAGCAAGAAACCAAGCGCATCATTGATTAAAAAATATGAAAATCAGAAGGAGTTGCTGGTGAAATTTGCGCAGGAGGATAAACTTGGCAGGAGCTATAGAATCGTAAGATCTGATTTGCTGAGTGATAAAAAAAGTATCTATAATAAAGTTGATATTCTTGCAAATCGTAGAGCTTTCATTCGACACGATAGTGATAAATTAGCAAAAGTTCTAATGATGATTTTACAAATGGGGGACTATGAAAATATTATTAAAGAAATTGTATAGATTTTAACCATGTAATCATAAAAACAAAAGCACAACTTTTGTTAAATAAAAATGACCGATTTAAAACAGCAGCAAATTAATCCGACTACCTCCCAAACTAAGCTGTTCACATTGTCGGAATTTCGCCGTGAACTTGGAATTCCACTAATTTTGGCGAAGAAGCTTATTGTCTGGGGTGAAATTGAATCAGTCCGAGCATTTGATGGAACTTTGCGCATTGCTGCCCCAGAGATTGCAGTTGCGAGAATTCTAGTTGGAACGCCAATAAAAAAAGCCAGACTTTTTGTGAAGGCGCTTGGTCCTGGGCTCATTACAGGCGCTTCGGACGATGATCCTTCGGGCATTGGCACGTATTCTGCCGTAGGGGCAGCTTTCGGGCTAACCATCTTGTGGATGGCTGTGTGGCTATTACCGGTCATGACAGCTATTCAGGAGGCTTGTGCTCGAATTGGGGTCGTGACAAACAAAGGTCTTGCTGAGGTAATTAAAGAGCACTATAATCGTAAGGTTTTGCTTGGTGCTGTAACGTTGCTGATTATTGCCAATGTAGTTAATATTGGCGCGGATCTTGGCGCCATGGCTGCTGCAATTGGAATGTTTAGTCGCGTTAATTTTTATTTGGTTATTGTGCTACTTACAATCGGCATAACCCTACTTGAAATATTCGTGCAGTATCATCTTTATGTGAAGTTTTTGAAATTTCTTTGTGTTTCAGTATTGGCTTATGTGGTGACTGGCTTTATTATTCATCCTGATTGGCTTAATATTTTTAAGCATTCTTTTATTCCAACTATAACACTAAGCAATGAATATTTGTTTGCCATGGTCGCGGTCTTTGGAACCACAATAACACCGTATCTTTTTTTCTGGCAAGCCTCTGAGGAAGTTGAGGAAAACAAATTAGTAAAGCATGGACGCACGACAAAAAAGGGATTATGTCTTCGCATGTCACATATGCGCACAGATGTTTATACTGGGATGATTTTGGCAAACATTGTTTTTTATTTTATTGTTTTAACAACCGCAAAAGTCCTTTTTGCCAACGGTGTTACAAACATCAACACCGCTGCTGATGCTGCGCTTGCCTTGGCACCATTGGCTGGAAAAAATGCGGCTGCGCTTTTTGCTTTTGGAATTATTGGCACAGGGCTGCTTGCGATTCCAGTGCTGGCCGGCAGTGGGGCGTATGCGCTTTCGGAAGTTCTTAGTTGGAATGAGGGATTGGAATTTAAATTTCTTCAGGCAAAAGGTTTTTATTTGATAATTGCGCTCTCAATTGTTTTCGGAGGCTTGTTTAATTTCTTCAAGATTAATCCTATTACGGCTCTTTACTACGCTGCGTTTTTGAATGGTGTTATCGCTATTCCTCTTTTATATTTGATTATGAAAATTGGAGATAATCCTGCAATAATGGGGGTAGAACGTCATCCTGGGTGGGTAAAATTTTTTGGTTGGTTTGCGGTTATTGCTATGACTGTTGCGATTGTTACGATGGTTGTGATGAATTTCATTTAGGGAGATTTTTGACATAAGCATTATTTTTCTGCGAATTAAACTCAAAACCTTTTATTGTAGCTAAAATTTTATCTGTCTGTTGATAATTAGGCATTAGTCAACGTAAATAATGTAAAAATTTAGACAATAAAAAGTTTTTCAAACAGTAATTCTTAGAAAAATAATGCTTATGTCAAAAAATTAATTTCTTTGAACCCATCATTGGATATTAGACATTAGAAATTAGGTATTTTTGTTGTATGTTCCATGTTTCATGACCCATATGGATAATTTTGAAATAAAATTTGTAAAATATTTAAACCAAATCGGTTCAAAAAAGATCGATAAGTTTTTGGGCGCGGTAAATGCGGTTGGTTTTTTGGCCTTTTTTTGGACAGTGCTTGCAGCTGTTGCGATAACTGCTCACCCCATTATTGCTTGGCGATTCATGGCAGCTGTTTCTATCGTGCTGCTGCTGCATTTTACAATTACAGAGGGAATAATCAAGCATTTTTTGACTCGTTTTTTTTCCAAGCGCAAGCGTCCGTATGTTGCTTATCCAGATTTAATTAAATCAGTCGGCAAGAAATTTAGTGATTCATCCTTTCCATCAAGCCACATGGCAACAACTGTCGCTATGCTAGTTGTGATTGTTAGCTTTTATCCATCATTGCTTATTTTATCAATCCTAATGATTGCGTTGATGGCCTTTTCCCGTTTGCACAATGGCATGCATTATCCCAGTGATGTGGCGGTTGGCATCTTGTTGGGCTATGCTTATGGTTGGTTGGCGATGGAAATTATAAGAACCTTATTTTAAAAAAGAAATAATTTTATGAAAATTTTTATTGATTTTGACGACGTGCTTTTTAACTCTAAAGACTTTCTTGTTCATTTGAAGGATTTTTTTGTTGCGGGCGGAATCAATCGCGAGCTTTTTCAAAAATATTATTACGACTCTGACGACAAGGACAAAGTGCGCTTGTTTAATCCATATGGAGTGCTTGAGCGCTGCGAAAAATATGAAAAAATCGATGGCACGCGGCTGCGACAAGGGCTTGATCCTTTTCTTGAAAACCTGAAGGCCTTTGTCTTTTCAGACGTGAAACCTTTTTTGGAAAAAATTGGCAAGGAAAATGCGCAGGTGGTTTCCTTTGGCTTGCCAAGTTTTCAGCAAAGCAAGATTGTTGGCAGTGGCGTGGGTGAGTTAGTTTGTGATTTTACTATAATGGGAAAACTCAAGGCCGAGACAATTTTAAAAATTTTGACAGAAAAAAAAATAAGTCTCAATGAAAAAATGTTTTTTATTGATGACCGGGTTGAGCAAATTGAAGATGTCAAAAAAGCCATTCCTCAGATGATCACAATTTTTCTTTCTCGGAAGGAAGGCCGATATTTTGACGAAAAAAATGAATTTTGCGATTGGCATGTTCATAATTTGAAAGAGGCAGAAGAAATAATTTCTAAATTATAAATTTATGCGAAAGATAAAGTTAGCAATAATTTTCGGAGGAAAGTCGCAGGAGCATGAAATTTCACTGAAATCATCTCAAGAAGTGACAAATGCACTGGACAAAGAAAAATATGACATAACCCTGGTGGCTATCACCAAAGAAGGCAGGTGGCTTGTTGGTGAAAAAGGACAAGAATATCTGCAACTTAATCTGCCAAATGCAGAAATAGAAGGCGGAGTCGCAATTGAGCAATCACAAGCTTTGACGAGCTCCGATGGTGAAAACGGTTTGTCAAAGTTGAGTGACGGAGAAAAATCACCATTTGACATTGTCCTTCCAATTGGCCATGGCTCTTTTTTGGAAGATGGAAAATTGCAAGGCATGCTGGAAATGCTCGGACTCCCGTATGTTTTTTCCGGAACACTGGCTAGCGCACTGGCTATGAATAAACAGAAAACAAAATTGGTCGCTAAAAGTGTCGGCCTTAAAGTCGCAAAAGAAATAGTCTTGAAAAAAGGAAAAAAATATTTTGAAAAAAAGATTATTGCCAAATTGGATTTTCCAATCGTGATTAAACCGATTGAATCTGGTTCTTCAGTTGGCATGAGCATCGCCAAATCAGAAGAAGCTTTGATTGCTGGTATCGAGAAAGCTTTTGAATATAGTGAGGAGGTGATGCTTGAACAATTCATCGCAGGCAGAGAATTTACGGTGGCAGTTCTTGGAAACAAAAAACCCAAGGCTTTGCCAGTGATTGAAATAATTCCGAAAACATCAGAGTTTTTTGATTATGCTGCCAAATATCAGGCCGGCGGAAGCGAGGAAATCTGCCCAGCTGATCTTCCTGAGAAAATAAGCAAAAAAATCCAAAAAGATGCGGTGAAAATTTTTCAAGCCTTGGATTGTAAAGATTTAGCTCGCGCCGATTTTATTTTGAGTGCTAAGGATGCTAGGCCGTATTTTCTTGAGATAAACACAATTCCTGGCATGACCTCAGCTAGTCTAGTACCCAAGGCTGCCAAAGCGGCCGGACTTAATTTCTCCCAATTTCTTGATCGACTTATCAAAGAAGCAATTTTAAGAAATAAGAAATAAGGGCAAGAAAAAAATTTTTGTCAACGAAATCAACACTTTGCCGGGATTTACGAGTATCAGTATGTATCCAAAAATGTTGGAGCAAACTGGTATTAAATATGTAGACTTACTTGATAGGGCTAATTAGTTTAGCTTTGGAAAGAAAGGAAAATCAGAGGAAATTAAAACGAGACCTTAGGGATTCCTTTTCCGCCTGATGAAGCCTTGGAAATTTTGCATCCTTTTATCATATCAGGATTATCTCTGAATAAGGATAAAGAAAAGCAAAGAAAACATATAAATCAAAATGGCATCAGACTTTTTGATTTACTTGTGTGTAATTTCGAAAGTCCAATTGGGGATATTGAGGTTGCTAAAATTGCATTACTTGGTGTTGCAGCCAGAAATAGAAGAGTAACGGTAGCAACTGATGAGCAAGCATTAAATAGTATCCTTGACGAAATGCATAAAAACGGCGAACAAGCTATGGTATCAAAGGATATGCGTAACTCGCTGGCAAATGAGGCGCTAACGTTGATAGCAAAATACTGTCTTGCCGCAGCGAATCTTTCGGTTTAGTTTTAGTTGCGTATTTTTCTTGAAAGCCCTTTTTTGATCCAAAGAATTTTAAAAGGGCTTTTTTATTTGCCTTAAAAAACTTTTTACGTTAGGGTAAAGATATATGAACAATCAAAAATTGGAACAATTTTTAATAGTTAATAGCTTGCCCAAGTTTCGTTTGGGACAAATTCAAAAAGCCATTTTTCAAGATGGCGCTGTTTCGTTTGGTGACATCACGACGCTTTCGAAAGACTTGCGAGAAAAACTGGAGCAGGAAATGAGAATCCTTTCTTTTGAAGTTGAAAAAGTTTTGGTGGCTGGGCCTGCCCGTAATGCTACGCGTAATGTTGCGAATGGCTTTGCTAATAATAACATTTCTTTGTCTCAACAATCTGAAGATAATAACGAGCATAGCGTTGCAGGCGGGGATGGTCAGTCTATTAAGGCGCTTTTGAAGTTGGTTGATGGAAACTTGATTGAAACCGTCCTGATTTCACCCAAGCCGGGCACTTGGTCAGCGTGCATTTCTTGTCAGGTTGGTTGCGCGATGGGTTGCCGCTTTTGCGCCACTGGCAAAATGGGTTTCAAGCGTAATTTGACCGCCGAAGAAATCACCGACCAAATTCTTTTTTGGAAACAATACCTGACTAGAAATTACAAATTACAAATTACAAATTCCAAATCAAGTGGTTTTGAAAATAATCAAAAAGATAACTCTGAGCCTTTTGGAATTTGTAATTTAGAATTTGGAAATTACAATATTGTAAACAATATTGTCTATATGGGCATGGGCGAGCCTTTTAATAATTGGGAAAATGTTTCTCAGAGCATCAAGGATTTGACGGATGAAAAATTGTTTGGCTTTGGATCGCGCAGTCTTTCAGTTTCAACTTCGGGCATTGTCAGTGGCATTGAAAAAATGGCCAACCAATTTCCGCAAGTGAATCTGGCCATTTCGCTGCATTTTGCCAGCGACGAAAAACGTGACCGCTATATGCCAGTCAACAAAGTTGATAATTTGGAGAGCTTGAAAAAAGCGCTGCAAAAATATTTTCAAGTCACCAAAAGGAAAGTTTTTCTGGAATACATTATGCTCGATGGGGTCAATGACGCTGCCTTGGATGCCAAAATGTTGGCGCAGTATTTGCACAGTGTTGGCAATGCACATCTCTTGCATGTGAATTTAATTCGCTATAATGCGACCAGCGCAGATCTCAAACCTTCCTCAAAAACCAGAACGCAACTTTTCAAAAAAGAATTGGCAAAATATTTCATCAACGCCACGATTCGCAAAAGCCTGGGCGAAGAAATTAAGGGGGCTTGTGGGCAGTTGGCTTCTTAAATATACTGTTACATTGTCGTATTGCTACATTGTTAGACAAACAATAAAATTATAGTAGTTTAGTGAGTGCGCCAAGAGAAGCTGAGTGTTTACAGTTGGTTCAAATCCAACCTGCTTAAAGGCTAACCACCAGAGCAGTACAGAACTCTGCATGTTAATTCAGTAATGAATTAGTGTGAAGCCAGAGCAATGGACTTGTTAGG
>CAISKQ010000035.1 GCA_903885965.1 uncultured bacterium | reverse complement strand
TTTTTTAAAGAGACAATCCAAATGATATGAAATTTACTTGATAAGAATTGTGGATAACTCAAAATAATGGCTTATTGCAGTCATTATTTTAAATATTGACAAGGGCTATATTGTGTTGTATTATAAAAGTAAGAATGGACTGAATAAGGTCCATTTTAAAATACAAAAACGAAAGATTAAAAGTGCTATGGTTGAAATAATAAATCAAAAAATAAACTAAAAAAATAACACAAGAATTAGGATATATTTCTTAAGAGGAAATTGATTAGTATGCAGGCCATGCATTTTGATCAATTTCCTTTTTTTATTTTCTCAAATTACGAAAAAACATAGTCGATTTTTTCCTAAAATTTGCATAATCATAATTTCAATCGAAAGGTTGACTAGAAATGAAAAAAATATGTCAAAAAAAGTCACAAGCAAAAAAGTTGCTAAAAAGGCATCTAGTCTTTTACGGAATAAGAATACAACCGCAAAGACGAAGTCAGTTGCTGGTAGTGCTCTTTCTCAAAGAGAAAAGAAGAGCAAGAAATAAAAAAGAGGCGAAAGTATCTAAAAAATACTTTCGCCAGTTTCTCCTAAATATATTATATCATAAAAAATAATTATTAAAAAAATATTAATAACATGAGTAAATTAGGTTATGAGACAAAAGGAAATTTTCAAGAGCATTTTTTTGGAGAGTTGATGAATAAGTATTTTGAGGGTGGGAATGCGAGAGAATCTAAAAATGTGGCTGGTGATATTGCTGGCATTATACATGGTTTATCGTTAGCATATGATAGTGCCGAAGAAGATTCTCAAGAGTAGAATAAAAAATATATTTTTCCAGCCCTTCTAGGGCTGGTTTTTATATGGACATATTGATATAATTATCATGTAACGTAATAAAATAAGAATTGAATTTTATTGCGGTCGCTATAAATTTCAACTGTGATAAAATAAAAGTATGGGAATAATGCAAGGAGATATTATTATGAATTTTGTCGAAACAAATTATTAACTTTCAAACAATATGAATAATAAAATATCAATTCGTTTTTTTTGATGATCGGGAAGTTCGGGCTGCGTGGGATGAGAAAAATAGAGTGGTTAGTAATACTACCCAGTTGAAATTTCTTGCGCCAGAGGGAATGTTTTCACTAGACTGCTTTGCTTGAATTAAAATTTTCTTGTGGTTATAATGGAAAAGCAGTAAATTAGTAATAATATAAAGTGTATGGATATTGGAAAACTCACCACCAAAAGCCAAGAGGCTTTGCGAAAATCGCAAGAATTGGCACTTTCGCTCGGTCAACAGCAAGTTGATGTTTTTCATTTGCTCAATTGTTTGATATCGCAAAACGGATCAATCGTGCCAACAATAATAAAAAAAATTGCAGTTGATGTTGAAAAAATTAAGCTGCAATCTTTAGATGAGGCTCAAAAATACCCAAAAGCCGCAACAGGCGTGCTTGGTCAAATCTTTATTACACCAGTCTTGATGCAGGTTCTTGAGCGAGCAGAAGATGAAATGGAAAGTATTGATGATGACTTTGTTTCAACGGAACATTTGCTTCTGGCGCTTTTATCCATAACATCTCCTGCCAAGAAATTACTGGAAGAAAGTGGTATATTTTATGATGATGTTTTAAAAATTCTTTCTGAGGTTAGGGGTACGCAGCGAGTAGATTCTCCCGAACCGGAAGGTAAATTTCAAGTTATTGAAAAATACACCATAAATCTTACAAAACTAGCCCTCCTTGATAAACTTGACCCAGTCATCGGGAGAGATGAAGAGATTCGTCGAGTTATGCAAGTGCTAAGCAGAAGAACAAAAAATAACCCAGTTTTGATTGGTGAGGCTGGCACAGGAAAGACTGCTATCGTTGAGGGTTTGGCGCAAAGAATTGTCTCGGGTGACGTGCCTGAAACACTGAAGGACAAGGAATTGATCTCACTTGATTTGGGATCGATGTTAGCTGGAGCAAAATTCAGAGGCGAATTTGAAGACAGATTGAAAGCTATCTTAAAAGAAACAGAGCACGCTGCTGGAAAGTATATTTTGTTTATTGACGAACTCCACACGCTTGTTGGTGCAGGAGCCACAGAAGGTTCACTGGACGCTTCAAATATGCTCAAGCCAGCCCTAGCGAGGGGAAAATTGAAAACCATCGGAGCAACAACGATTAAGGAGTATCAGCGTTATATTGAAAAAGATGCAGCGCTCGAAAGGAGATTTCAGCCCGTAATAGTTCTGGAGCCTTCGGCTGCAGATTCTATTGCAATATTGCGTGGAATTAAGGAAAAGTACGAATTGCATCACGGAATTAAAATTACCGATGATGCTATTGAAGCTGCCGTGAAACTTTCCATTAGATATATCTCAGATAGATTTTTGCCAGACAAAGCGGTAGATTTGATTGATGAGGCCTCTTCAGCGCTTCGAATGCAAATAGACTCGATGCCAATTGAGCTTGATCAGATGCAGCGAAAAATTCGTCAACTTGAGATCGAAAAAAAAGCAATTCAACGTGACAAATCAAAAGACTGTCGTCGAAAAATTTTACAAATCAATAAACAACTAGCTGAGCTAAAGGAGCGTGCTAACAGTCTGATGCTTCAATGGCAAACTGAGAAGAATTTAATCTTGGCAAGCCGTAATCACAAAAAAGAAATTGATAAACTTAAATCGCAAGCCGAGCTTGCCGAACGAAAAGGTCAGCTTGATCAAGTTGCTGAGATTCGATATGGAAAGATTCCACTGCTTGAAAAAAAGATTGCTGAGGAAGAAAAGAAACTCGGAAAAATTCAGCGCGAAAATTCAATTCTTAAAGAAGAAATCACTGAGGAAGATATCGCCCAAGTTGTTTCTCGTTGGACGGGAATTCCAGTTTCGAAGATGCTAGCCAGCGAAATTGAAAAGCTAGCTTACATGGAAAAGGAACTGGCTAAAAAAGTTATTGGCCAAGATGAGGCAATTAAATCAGTCTCAAATGCTGTTCGCAGGTCGAGGGCTGGAATTTCAGAAGAGAACAAGCCAATTGGCTCATTTATTTTTCTTGGGCCAACCGGGGTTGGAAAAACAGAGCTAGCAAAAACTTTGGCTGAGTTTTTGTTTAATGATGCCAAGTCTTTGGTGCGATTGGACATGAGCGAATATATGGAATCTCATTCGACTGCAAAGCTAGTTGGTTCGCCCCCGGGATATGTCGGTTATGAGGAGGGTGGACAATTGACTGAGATAATTCGAAGAAGACCGTATAGCGTGATTTTGTTTGATGAAATCGAAAAAGCTCATCCGCAAGTTTTCAATATTTTATTGCAGATTCTCGATGATGGAAGATTGACTGATGCTAAAGGAAGGGAAGTTAATTTTAAAAATACCGTTATCGTGATGACATCCAACGTGGGTTCGGATATAATATACAAAGCCCAAGGCTTTGGTTTTCAAGGAGAAAGGAACGAGGATGGTATGAGCGAAACTGAGATGAGATCAAAAGTTCAAGCAAGCCTTAAGGAGCACTTCAAACCAGAATTTTTGAATCGTATTGATGAATTGATTATTTTTCATCCCCTTAGTAAGAAAATCTTGGAAAAAATTGTGCAGTTACAATTGGACATCGTTCAAAAACGACTCACGGAAAAAAATATCAAACTAAAGATATCAAAAGATGTTAAGGAATACATCTCGAATAAGGGTTTTGACAGTATTTATGGCGCTAGACCGTTAAAAAGAGTTATCCAAAATGAAATACTGGATGAGCTAGCGCTTGAAATAATTGAGAAAAAGATTACAGCTGGTGACACGGTGAAGGTCCAACTTGAAGAAGATAAGATTGTTTTAGTTTCAAATTAACTAAATTTCTGCTATATTATCAAGGTAGCAGTGTTAAATTAAATTTAGTTAAAAATGCAAAATGTTTTTTCACGTAAGGATATTCTTATACAGCTTGATATTTTTAGGAGTACTGGAATTTGTCTCAATTGATTTCATTAGCTCCGAATTAGCTTTTTTGTCAGATAAAAGCATCTTTTTTACGGTGTTGATTTTTCTGGGATTGCTCGTGTATTTCTATCAAGTTTCAAAGAAAATATCCAGAAATTCCAATATGACCCTGATACCAGTTTTGTTTGTAGTGGGATCATTTGGATTACTATACTTTATTCAAACACATTGGCAACAAAATTGCTTTATCGTAATTTGTACTTTTGTTTATTATTTGATACACTTGGCCATTTATCGCTTGCGTTCATGCAAGAAAGATCAAACCGCTCTCGGGGTTATGAGCGCCGGGAGCATTGCTACAATCTTTTTGTTGTATAGTGTAGCATATGGAATATATTTGAACTTTGCAATTTCGTTGTGGTTTCTGATGGCAACTATTATGGTAATTACGACATTAATTAGTTTTCAATACCTTTTGTTTGTTTGTGAAAATAAGATGCTGGTTCTGAGTTACGGTTTGATTTTGGGATTTATTATGACGGAAATTTTCTGGGTGCTAAGCTTTTGGCCTTTCGGATATTTAACAACTAGTGTTGCGGGGCTTGTTTTGTACTTTGTTTTTTGGGATATCATCCAATGCCATTTTCTGCAAAAATTGTCAAAAAGACGAATTGTTGCTAATATGGTCTTCTTGGGTATTATCGTGATGATGGTATTGTCAAGCACTAGATGGTTTCCAGCTGTATAATTTAAGCAATTTAATCTTCTTAGATAGTAAAATATATGAAAATAAGCCAAATAAAGGCGGGGAAAGTATTAAAGGTGATAATGATTGTGTTTGTCATTTTTATTATAGGGGGTGCTGGTGGTGTATATTTTGATCAAAAAGTATTACCATTCATGCGCACTAATAGATATCTTTCAAAAATTGACTTCCTCAAACATATTGGCGAAAATGTGACGGTAATTAAAACAACAGAGCAAATAACAATAAAGGATGGTGAATCGGTAAATGAAATTTCTTCGCAAGCCTCAAATGCTACTGTTAACATCGTTTCACTGGCAAGTCAAAAAGATTCCGTGTCTAAATTGACAAAACAGGTAGATAAGACCGGGACCGGTGTAATTATTACTAGTGATGGAACAATTGTTACTTATCGAGGAGCTATTATTGAAAAAGATGCGACTTACAAAATATCTACATATGACGGAAGTTACTACGATGCTACCTTGCTTGGAATAGATAGTTTCACTGACCTTGCTTATCTGAAGGTTAGTGCTCCAAATCTGACAGCAATCTCTTTTGGTGATTCATCGTCGGTGCAGCCAGGGAAAAAATTAGTTGCAATTGGCAATACTTTCGGAGAATATCAGAATCGTTTCGCGATTGGTCTATTGAGTAATATCAATAAAACATTCAATCTTGATGGTCTGGCTGTTGCTTCTACTGAAAAATATGAAGGTGTTTTCGAGATGGATTTCAATAATCAAAGTAAATATTTAGGAGGGCCAATCATCAACTATAATGGCGAGCTAATTGGCATTGTTGGCAAAGTTACAATGGATGGTCAAGATCATTTTTTCCAAATTCCTGCAAATGAAGTCCAGGAATCCATCAAGTTTGCGCTTGATGGGAAATTCGATGCTAGGCCATTTACCGGATTTTATTATGTTTCAATATCTAAGGAGTATGCACTGGTCAACAGTCTTAGTCGTGATCGTGGCGCGCTTATTTATTCTCCATCCGGAAAACAAGGATTAGCAATCATTGCAAATTCTCCAGCCGAAAATGCAGGACTTAAGATAAACGATATTATTACAGCAGTTAATGGCAAAGAAGTTGATATCAATAATCCACTTTCAAACCTGATCAATCAATATCAAAAAGGTGACAACATTGAATTGACCATACAAAGAGCGGGAAATGAAATTAAAATTCCCGTAAAGTTATAGGAACCAAGAAAAGTTACCTACAAAAATCCTGCGATGCGGGATTTTTTTAAATTAATTAATTATGATAACCACCAAAGTTACAACTTTAGCAAAGGTAAGTTTATATATTTGTTCATTGATATTATTTTGAGGAGATTAATTGCTAGTTGAATTGCCACAATGAATCTGCCATAAGTCGACCTGTTAAGATGTAGCTTGACAAAAATTGATTTTTGCGCTAATATAATAAGTTGATTATTATTTAGATAAAAATGCATGAAAAATAACCAAATATTGGCTTTAATAAAGAAAAAAGCCGGAACCATTGTTTTGGCCGGTCTTCTTGTAGGTGCGCTTTCATTTTTCGCGCTTATAACAAAGGAGAAAAGTTTTAAGGTGAGCTCGGATTATTTAATTGTTCAAAATCAAAGCGGATCACAGGATTTTTATACCCTTTCAAAATCAGCAGAATATATTGGACGCATTTTAAATGAGGGAATTTACAGTGAACTCTTCATCAATGAGATGGTGAAAACTGGAAAAGTCAATTCGGAATTTCTACCCTTTGACAAAAAGGAAAAACTTAAACAATGGAGTGATATGATTCAAGTCAGGCGTAATCCAGATTTGGGAATCATAACCGTTGAAGTCTTTGATAATAATCAACAAACATCTTTAGCTACTTCACAGGCTGTGGAGCAAGTACTTACTACTAAAAATAGTTTGTTTCGTGGGGAAGGACAAAGTATCGATGTGAAGGTTCTTTCAGGTCCCGTGCTTGAAAAGAATCCAACAGTCGGAAATATCTTTGCAGTTTCAGCTGGTGGATTTATTCTGGGTGCAATGCTGAGTGTGCTTTGGATTGTGACAAAAGAAAACCGAAGAAAGAAAGATATTTTTTCGAGCAATACACTGACTATCAAGCCGGAAGTTCAGAAAAATTATTCTACACCGAATCGAATGGAATTATCTGGAAATTTTATGAATGACGAAGAGTATTAAGGGAGTCTTGCTTCTGTCAAAAGACGAGCATTAAATATATTTGAATTTTTGAGTAGATCGAGGAGCTTATCCTGGTAATACAGCATAAGCTCCCAAATAAACTCGAAATTGTTTTGGGTTTAATTGTTATCTTGAAAAATTAATTAGGATTAAATTAAGGGAGTTATACGATGAGAAATTCATTTTTCTTTATCTTTTTGCTAGGCCTCCTGATGCTTCCAGCATCTGGAATGGCTAAGCAGAACTTGGTTGTAAAAGGTGTTCTCAATTCAAAAGGAGAGCCAATGGACTTGTTGGTCAAACCAGTCCAATCAATTGGTGTTCAAGCGACTGAAAATATTTCCTCTGGAAATGTGACAGTTGTGGAAGGTCCAATTGCGGATCGGTGCGTCAATGCCGAAATGTATCCGGGAAGATTGCGCTGGAACGGTTTGGCGATGCTTCCAAATGGACAAAAAATCTTCGCACAGTTTGTGCTCATTGGGATGTACAAAACCGGTGAGTATATGTTTGCCATCATAGTTGAAGGCGACAAAAAAATTGTCAAGGATGCTAAGGTTATATTCCTCTCATCCGTTGGAGGTTATGTTGGAAACTTGGAAGGGGGATGTTTTCAAATTGATACTGCCAAGTTTAAGAATGATGAGCAATATCAAAACGAAATCATTGCGCAATACGGCAGCCGAGTTGGAAGCCGCAGGCAACTGATTGGTTTCGCGAATAGCATTCTCAAGTGGCATCCGTGCGGGACAGATGAGGGTGACATCCTCACGCCCTACGGTGATGATTTTATCAAGCGTATCGCTAGGATTAATCCCGGCTATGGTTTGCTTGGCAAAATTATTCTGAAGAACAACATCACAATTAGTGCTAGTCCGGCAACTCTTTGGAGCATCGGCATGGCAATTCTTGAGGGTGGTTTTTCAAAATCTCAGGGGTGGGATTATCTTTCAGAAATTCCTAATCGCGCCATGATGGGTGAGATTAGTGGTTTTACTGGCGCACTTCGTCTCGAAGTGATTCGTCAACTCAATGAAGAAAATGTTATTGCACAACAATCAAGAAAACAAGGAGAAAAATGAAAAACATCAGGATAACAACTATTTCATTGCTTTTGCTCCTGGTGTGTGCTGGCAATTTGCCTGCAAATGCTAGGGAAAATAAGGCGACCATCTCAGGAGTTGGGACGGTCAACTCAGATACGGAGTATACGTATCGCATTTTGAAAGCTCGCAGAGAAGCGGCTTTTGGAAAAGCTGAGGTTCCATGTGCTACCGCCACTGTAAAGGTTCTGCCAGAAAAATTTCGCGAGCAGAATGTTCAAACAACTGTAGCTCAACCCGAGGCGGTTAAGAAGCTAAGGGTGCCAACGGTTGAGGCTGAGTTAGCACATGCAATCGTTAGCCAGCATCCAGCTGGAATTCCGCCTTCCGAAAGGCCTGATCACTCGTTTAAGGCATCCTTTAACGAGTACAGTGTTTACACAGGTGCATGGCATGCTATGGGAGCTGGGTCTAGTGGCTTTTGGACTCTTTCAGAGATGACTCATTGGTTGACGCGTCTTGAAGACGCTGAAAACCTTGGGTATGGTCCAACGGTGCGAACTGACTACGGAGGAACTAAAGGCGGCACATGGCATTGGGGATATGTTGCCCCAGGAGTCAACCTTGATTATTATCGAGCTTTCACTCCATCAGATGACATTCTTGTTAAAATGAGAATGCTCTATCGGTTTGGGATAACTGACAATAGTCGGAGTGGCTTTATGCCTGGCGCATACCTGCAGTTTACTCATTCGTTGAATAGCCGAGATGTAATCATTATTACTGCTGATGGGCAGTATTTTCCAAAGGATTCATACTTAGCATTTGCAGCGATGGGCGAACATCGTTTCACGCCTGACTTCCTAGGTAAGGGTGGTGGCGTATTATCATTTAATATTTCTGATGGTAAACCTATTATCGGGGTTGGGCCACAAATTGTTCTTGGCTATAGAAATTTTAGCTTAAGCGCTAGCTCAATATTTGCAGCTGGTGGGCCATTTATCGGAATATGTCTTGGTTACAACGTTAGTGACAACCTTCGCAAGTTTGACGCTGACAGAAGAGAAGAAGCAGTTAAGTGGAAAGGAGGAATCACAACTGCTTCTGCATCAGAGGAATTAAAGGTTGAAAAATCCAGTGATGGATCTTATCGGACTTTGCCTGGTGCAAAAGAAGATGTGGTCACGATTGCAAAAATGCCACTTGATCAAGAGTAGAGAATTAAGGAAAGGTAACGTTAACCGTTTAGTGCTTGTAACAAAAAATCAAGCACTAAACAAAAACAAGGAGAGAAAAAATGAGAAAGTCTACAAAGTCATTATCGATGATTGCATTATTTGCATTAACATTGATAAGTTCGGCGGCCCTCGCAGTGCCATTTCCGACATTACACAAGATGGTGGTTACGTCTGAAGGACACGGGGATGTCACCATTTTGGTTGACAAAACGAATTGCTCGTCACCGATTGACCGGCTTGTCTTGCAGCAGTATTGCCCGGATAGGCTGAGAAGCACGGCGCAACGAATAATAACAGTGATGCCATTCGAAGTAACCGACGGCACAAATAGCGCCGTCTTGAAATTCAAGCTGGATGAGTTTGGCTTGCAGAATGGGGCCACATGCCTTAATTTTACAAAGGAGGAAAACTCCAGTGCCTGGCTAGGGGTTCCTGATTGCAAAATCAGGACTGCAGGTAAAATTAAAATGGGCATGAGTTTTAAAACATCTAGCATCGCCAATTCTGGTGGTGCGATGTTTGTTTACACTGGCACAGGCGACTCACCAGAGTCACCTATTGACAATAGTGATTGCGACGATGAGCGGGCAGTGCATTTAAAGAGACAGAGAGCCAACATTGAAGATTCTCGTCATTCGGTTGTCCCAGCGCATTATCCTAAAGTGATCAAGAAGGATGGACCTTGTGAGGAGGTTATGAATTCAATCGGTCGTCCAAGTGAGGATGACCCTGCGGATGAAAAAACCTTGCATCAGAAAGCAAGGAAAACATTGGTGATTGTCAAGGAGGCACACCTTGTTGTGAAGAAAGTTCACAAATCCCTTAGTGATCCAAAAGATGGCAGATCAACGGTGCATGACAAGCTCGACAGTATCGAGAAAAAAATTGATACTAAGTCTAGTGCATCAGTTCCGCCTGCTAAAAAGTAAGTTCTTTGCTAACCCGGCGTAAATCGCCACAACAAAGCCCCCGAATCACACTAGTGACTTGGGGGCTTTACATTTTTATTAAACTATGCTATAATTGATGGTCATCTCAAATATTCTGATATTTGCTATGTTTAGGCAAATATGCCTAAGATGACTCAAATTCTAGGGTTGCCAGATTGATAAATTTCCATTTATCAGCTGATAATGGATTAATAATTTGCAATGAGCTTCTAATAGTTCAACAATTTAAAATGTTGACATTGGGATATGATTGAAAATTAGAAATTATATATTAATAGTGTATGACCTATATGAAAAATCACTTAACTGACAAAATTCCACTAGACATAATTTACGCGATATTTGTTGTTGCGTTTTCTTCACTTTTTGCAATCGTGAATTATTTTTTCGGGTTCAATTTGCCACTCTATGTGATTACTATGTTGGTTGGGGCAGGTGTTGCTTTGGCTTATCCGCGAGCAGGGCTATATGCGATGATATTTTTGACCTTCGTTTTTGAAAGATTTTACACATTGGTTCCCGTTGCGATGGGAAGAAGTGAATATAAGCTTTATCCAATTGATGTACTTTTTTGCGGGGTGATAGCTGGGATGATTTTTCAAATAGCTACTGGCAACCTAAAAATTGTTTGGAAAAAGATTGATATTGTTGCCGGGCTGTTTATTTTTCTTTCGATGGCATACTTTGTTGGAAATCTTCTATTTAGTAGTGGGAATATTTCCCTGGCTTTCAGTAGTGCAAAAAATTATGCCTTTTACTCATTGCTGTATTTTGTGGTGTTCATCTTAATTGATTCAAGGCAGCGCCTAGTTGAACTTGGCAGTGCAATTTTTGCTGGAGCAATCGCAATAATTTGGTTTGTGGTCTATGGCATAGCGGTCAGGCACGGTCTTTGGTCAGATTTTACGCCACTTTCTACCGATGGAATCAGAACGCTTGCCTTTACGCATGGATTCTATCTCTCAATGACACTTATCTTGGCGCTTATTTATCTTGCGCATAAGAAGGACACATTCTCAAGATGGCTGCTGGTGCTGATGCCAATCTGGACAATCGGCATTATTGGCTCCATGATGAGACATCTCTGGATTAGCTTACTTGTTTCAGTCATTGGCGTAATTGTGCTTTTTGGATCAACGCAAAAAGAGAAACTGAAACGTTATGCATATTCGTATGGCGTAATTCTCATTATCCTTGCCATCATCGTGACGTACGTGGTGCTTTTGTTTCCTCGATCTTCTTTTTATGAAAATCTTAGTAGCGGAGCAAATATGCTTAGCAAACGAGTAACATCAATTACCAACACTAACGGTGACGAAAGCATCTTTTGGAGAGGAGCAGTATGGCAGTCAGCTATCAAAAAATATGCAGAAAGCCCAGTTCTCGGAATTGGTTTTGGTCAAAGTGTGTCGGTAGAGATTGGGTCTTATCGGGATTTTGTTGAGGTTCGCAATATTCATAATTCATTTTTGGTACTACTTGTACAGATGGGTATTTTTGGACTTTCAATGATCCTGACAATCTTAGTGTTTTTGAGTTGGAATGTCTTTAAATATAGTTTCAAAGATGAGACTTTTCAAATTGCGGCATATGCGAGTCTTGGTATCTTAGTCTTTCAATTTGTGGCTTTCATGTTTCAACCATATTTGGAAGCCAACCTGCTGGGAATATTTTTCTGGATAAATTTGGCAGTGCTACGAAGATTATATGGAGAAAAAATAGCTTAAGCTAAACCTACAAATTATGCGAATTTTAGAAATCAATAAATTTTACAATGCCAAGCGTGGCGCAGACAAGCAATTCTTGGATGTGATTGACCTGCTTGAAAAGGATGGCCATCAGGTGGCAGCTTTTTCAATGTGGCAAACGGACAATAAGCCATCGATTTGGAGCAAGTACTTCCTTTCATCGGTTGGATATGGCGATGCTTTTTCATTTTGGCAAAAGATTGGTGGCGTTTTTCGAATGTTTTATTCCCTTGAGGCTAAAAGAAAAATCAATGCAATTATGGATGACTTTAAACCTGAAATAGTCCATATTCATAATATTTATCATCAAATGTCTCCGGCAATTTTGTTTGAAATTAAAAAAAGAAATATTCCGATTGTCATGACTGTGCATGATTTTAAGATCATCAACCCTAATCATTCATTGAGGCTCAATGGAAAGGCATATGAAAGATGCGCTAATAAGAAATATTATCAATGCTTTTTGGACAAGGCTATTAAGAACTCATATGCGAAGAGTTTTCTAGCCAGTGCTGAGATGTATTGGCACGGTTGGCTTGGAACTTATGAAAAAAATATTGATTTGTATATTGCGCCAAGTCAGTTTACGAAAAGTATACTAATTAAGTGGGGAATTGAAGAGGGAAAAATATTTGTCTTACCACATTTTATTTCAACCAGCAATAATGAGGACGAAAAGCAAAATATATATTTCGCAACCGAAAAGTTTGCTATTTATCCGGGAAAAATTTCTAAAGAAAAAGGCGTTGACTTGCTCTGTGATGTTTTCAAAGATATTAAAGGGATGAAACTTTATCTTGCCGGTGAAATTGAAGAAGGTTTTGAAATTCCAACTAACGCCAATATTAGACATCTTGGTTTTCTCAATGCAGCTCAATTGCGCAGATACCTTGAATCTGCAAAATGCGTTGTTTCCGGTTCACAGTTGCCAGAAACATTTGGACTGATTGCGCTGGAAGCTCTCAGTAATGGAAAACCATTTATTGGGTTTAATGTTGGGGCATATGGAGAAATTATTGAAAACAGTGTGGATGGGGCAATCGTTGAAAATCAAACTGAATTTATCAGTGCGATTGAAGAAATTGCTCAAGACAAGAAAATTTTCAATCAAAATGACATCAAAAGTCATGCAGAAAAATATAGCGAAACGCAGTATTTGAAGAAGATGATGAATATTCTTACCGCGCAGACAGATAAAGAAAAATACCAGCAAATATTAAAAGACCCTTCTGGGGTTGACACATCAGTTGAAATTTGCTATGATATCAAGTCATGATAAATGCCGTTAAAAAGCCTTTATTATAGTCGCTTTCTAGATAATAATTACTAAAAAATATTAAGTATGGAAAAATTTACAAATGCTTTTAAAAAGCCAACAATTGAATTTATCGGAGGATTTCTCATGATAGCTGTTTTTGTGGCTCCTTTTTTAATATTCGCTTCGTCCCGAAATGATATTTACGTGGATGGCTCTAAATCAGGCGTTGAAGATGGTTCTGTAAGCAGGCCATATCACACAATCTCTGAAGCATTGGTTCACGCGAATGATCGAAGTGATGTGCACGTAGCTAAGGGAACTTATGAAGATAATATTGAGATCCCAAGCGGCGTGAAAATATTTGGTACCAGCGCTGATGAAGTTGTGATTCAGGCCAAAAGCCATAGAAAAGTTGTGGTGAGTATGAAGAGCAACACTGAAATAAATAAGGTTACAATTAAAGATGGTCATGAGGGAATTTGGATTAAGAAAAATGCCAAAGCTTCCATAATTGACTGCGTTATCAAGAATAATGAAAAAGACGGAATCAAAATTGAAAGTGGATCGACCAAGAAAAATAGTGCCATCAACATTACGGATAGCATCATAAAGGACAATGGTCGTTCAGGAATTTTTTCTCAAAAACATCGTTTGGTAATTATGAATAATGAAATCACCAACAATGATAGTGATGGAATTAGCATGGTTGCGGGATCAAGCGCTTGGATAGAAAAGAATACAATTAAAGGTAACAACGGAAGTGGTATTTCCGCGACATTGGATAACAGTGACATTTGGACAAAATCTAACACCTATCGAAGCAATGGACACAGTGGAATTGAAATAAATGCTTACGGTGGCACAGGTCGCATCGATGTTAATAAATCAAAGTTTATCAACAACGACAAATATGCCATTGCTCGTATCTCTCGTGGCAATGTAAGCGCCAGCATTTGGAATGGATTGACTTCTCAGAAAAACAATACTTTCGATCAAACAAAACAGGGAAATATTTCAAGTATTCTAAGAATCAACTAACGCTAGGATTGAGAGGTGTTTACTTATAAATTCGTATGTAGTTTGCAGTTATATGAAAATAGCACTTATTGGACAAAAAGGTCTGCCAGCAAAATCAGGCGGCATTGAAAAGCATGTCGAAGAAGTTGCCGTGCGAATGGTGCAGCAAGGACATGATGTTTCTGTTTATGTTAGAAATAACTATACAGAAAAAGAATTGATGCAATACAAAGGTATCAAGCTTATTCATTTGCCTAGCATTCAAACAAAGCATCTTGAAGCTATCAGCCATACTTTCTTTGCAAGTATGCACGCTTTGCTGTGTCGTTATGATGTTATTCATTATCACGGCATCGGACCGACGATTTTAAGCATAATTCCAAGAATCCTAAAGCCAGGGACTAAGGTCATTGCAACATTTCACTGTCAAGATTATTACCATCAGAAATGGGGCGTATTTGCTCGCGCAAGCTTACGTTTTGGTGAAATTATCACATGCAAAGTTCCGCACAAGACTATTGCTGTGAGTAAGTCATTGTCACAATTGGCAAAGGATAAATATGGCAGCAAAACAACTGTAATCCCAAATGGTGCAGATATTCGTTATAGCAGCCAAGTAGATTCCATTTCTCAATGGGGGCTTAAGGATAAGAAGTATATTCTTTCGGTTGGAAGACTTATTAAACACAAAGGTGTGCACTATCTGATTGAAGCCTTTAAACAACTTGAAGATACTGCAAAAATATTAAATAATTTTAAATTAGTTATTGTTGGAGATGGTTTTTATACTGATGATTATGTCAAATATCTCCATACTATTAGCGAAGGACGCGATAACATAATTTTTACTGGCGCGCAAACAGGTGAATCATTGGAGCAATTGTTCTCTCATGCATATCTCTTTGCGCAACCATCAGAATCCGAAGGGATGTCAATTGCACTTCTTGAAGCCATGGGGTATGGACTTACGCCACTCGTGAGCGATATCAAAGAAAACAAGGAAGCTATTGGGGAAGAGGGTTTCACATTCGCTTCAAAATCAATAATTGATTTGCGCGATCAATTGGCATTTCTACTCAGTCGCAATGATGAAGTAAAAAAAATGGGTGAGCGTGCAAAGAAAAGAATTGAAGAAAATTATAGCTGGGATTCAATCGCGAAAAAAACAATCGAGGTTTATCAAGAGGCTTAACATTCAATATAAATGAAAATAATGAAAGAACTACTCAAAAAAATTCACTTCTCCTTTCAGGCCGTTGTCTTGGCAGTTGTTTTGAGTGTGACATTCTTCTTGCTTGGCGTAGAAAAGTTTAAGGTATATCAAAGCGAGGTAACTATTTTAGTCATTGCAAAATCTGCAAATGCAATCAATCAGCAAAATCAGATTTTAAATAACCTTATTCAACTGCCAAGACTGCTTTCATTCTATGATAAAATGTTGAGAGAAAATCATTCAATCAAAGATGTTACCTCCGGGAAAAATTCCGATCAGCGAAAAAAAATCTGGAATAGTATGCTTTCAGTTGAGCAATCAGACAGCGGTAGTTCTGCTATTTTAGTTTCAGCGTCCAGTGAAAATGAGGCGAGTTCAAATCTTATTGCTTCAAAGACGGTGCGGACACTTTTTGACACTACAAGCTTATATTACAATGTTAAGGAAGACGTTGATTTGAGGATAATTGATGGACCAATCACAAGAGTTGTTGTGGTTGGATGGCCATTGATGCTATTAGTTAGTATTATTTTGGGAAGCTTAATTTCGGCAGCACTTGGGCAAATTTCCATAATTAGAAAAAAAGCTACTGATTTTCAAGACATGCTTAACAAGAACAATCCACTACGAGATCTTAGTTTTTCGAGAAAAAACAATCAACCAATGCCAATTGAGGCTTTAGAAAATTTGTACAAAGAAGAAGAGCACAATCAAAGTGCTTATACTGAAAATGATTTGCCTGTAGCTGATCAAGTATTGACCAAAACTGTTTCCCATCAGGAAAATGTGGCAGCAGAGGAAATCGTGCATTTGCAAGAAATAGCAAATCGTGGGGTATATCCAAATTTTCCAGAGATGCCAATTCATAGCCAGGTAAAATCGGCTGCTCCGGATAATCTTCCAATTGCTGATTTTTCAATGGAGACTGGCCTATCAAATGCTGAGACGCCAAGCCCAAGCGCTGAGGCGCTCGAAAATGATGCTACTCCAAAAGAGAAAATTCACGAACCAACTACCGAGGAACTAAAGAAAAGACTTAATCAATTGCTGCAAGGTGAACTATAAAATCCACAGTATAAAACATAGAACATACAGCAAAAATGTATCTCATATTTCTGCTTCATGTTCTATGCTTCATTTTTTATGATTAAAAAATACTCACTAAAATTTTGGATAATTTTTTGGACATGTGCTGGCCTCTTTTTGATCGGTTGGTATCTATTTTGGAATTATAAGAATAAGGGAGTTGGGGAAACGATTTCTCAGGTTGTTGGATTTTTTCCAATAAGCGAAATGCAAAAAAAAGAATATAAAGCACTGGCAACATTTGGCGAGTATTTTCTTTCTACTGACGGAAAACAGCGAACTTTGCTAGTTTTGTTTCAAAATAATTTAGAGATTCGTCCAGGCGGTGGTTTTATCGGTGCTTTTGCTGTTGTAAAGTTGAAGGATGGAAAAATTTCGTCAATGGAAACGCACGACCTTTCAAATTTTGATGGTCGCATCCCTGACACGTTTGAGCCGCCATATCCAATGAAAGAAACGCTGCATATTAATGCTTGGAAACTTCGTGATTCAAACTATTCTCCAGACTTTGAAACTAACGCTAAAAAAGCAGAAGCATTTTATTACCTCGGAGGCGGGCAAGAGCAATTTGATGGTGTTGTTGGTGTTACGGCTAATATGTTTACCTCAATTTTGAAAATTACCGGACCGATTCAAATTGAAGGCTATCCGGGAACATACGAAAGTTCAAATGCTATTGTTGCCCTTGAATATCAAGTTGAAAAAGCTTTTGAAGAGCAAGGGATTTCTCGAGGAGATCGAAAATCAGTAATGAATGACCTGGGCAAGGAAATTGAAAAAAGAGTTTTTTCTTTTTCTGCTTCTCAAAAAGTTCAATTGGCAAAAGTTTTGATTGAGGATTTAGATAAAAAGGACATTCAGTTATATTTTCATGATTCTAATTTGCAAAAGAAAGCGCAGGACGCTTCTTGGGCTGGAAATCTTGACCAGAGTTGGAGCAGTGACTATCTCATGACCGTGGACGCAAATCTTGGTTCATTTAAAAGTGATTACTACGTTAAACGCTCAATTGACTATACTGTTGATTTGTCTAAAAAAATTCCCGAGGCACATTTGAAAATAACATATGAACATACTGCTAAACTTAAAGATTGGATGACGCGGGATTACACCGACTATCTTCGAGTATATGTGCCGAAGGGTTCATGGCTCGTAAGTCAGAAAAACTTTGAGAGTGCAAAATTTGGCTATGAATTAGGCAAAAAATATTTTGGCGCAATTGTTCGTGTACCAATTGGAACGACTAAAACTGTCGAAATCAATTACACCTTACCAGAATCTATTGGTGAAAATTATAATTTGAAAGTTCAAAAACAAGCAGGCCTGAATGAAGTTCCAGTAACTTTTCATTTAATAAAGCCAGATGCTTCAACTGATGGATTTTCAAAAGCACTAAATAGTGATGTAGTTTTTAAATAAGATTCTTAGGCATTTTTTAAAGAGGTGGCTACTTATGGGGAAGTGGCTGCCTCTTTTTATTTTCTCTAAAATATATTATGATAAATACGTGGTTTATCGTATCAATATTTGCTAAAAACTAATATACATGGAAATTATAAAAAAGAGCTTAAACGGTGCATACCTTATTAAACCCAAGGTCTCTCAGGATGAAAGAGGTTTTTTTGAAGAAACCTACTCAAAGAAGAAGTTTGAAGAAATCGGCATCATAACCGATTTTGTGCAAGACAATCATTCCATGTCAGTCACCAAAGGTGTACTGCGCGGACTCCATTTTCAAAATCCGCCACACACTCAAGCCAAACTTGTTCGAGTGACGAAAGGAGCCGCCTACGACGTGATTGTGGACTTGCGCAAAGATTCGCCAACTTTCGGACAATGGGAAAGTTTTGAACTGACTGACGACAATCATTTGATGCTTTTTGTGCCGCGCGGTTTTGCGCATGGCTTTTGCACATTAGAAGACTACACCGAATTTCAATACAAATGTGACAGCTATTACGCCCCTGAAAGCGAACACTCAATTGCTTGGAACGACCCAACCCTGAAAATTTATTGGCCACTTGAAAATCCGATTTTATCAGACAAAGATTCCAAAGCGCAGACGTTCGAAGGATTTAATTCACCATTTTAATAATAACCAAGACACAAGAAGCAATAACCAAACAAATTCCAAATTTCAAGATCCAAAAATACAAACTGTTTGAATATTTGAAAATTGATTATTAAATCTTGTTTGGTGTTTGTATCTTGGTTATTGTGTCTTTGATAAAATTTTTATGAAAATTTTAGTTACCGGTGGGGCAGGATTCATTGGATCCAATTTTGTCCATCACATTCTCAAAACTTATCCAAACTATGAAATTGTCAATCTCGATGCGTTGACTTATGCTGGAAATTTAGAAAATCTTAAGGAGTTTGAAGCTGACCCTAGGTATACCTTTGTAAAAGGCGATATTTGCGACAAAGCCCTGGTTGAGGAATTAGTGACAAAAGTTGACGTCGTCGTCCATTTTGCGGCCGAATCGCACGTAGACCGCTCTATTTTGGACTCAGAGGCTTTTGTGCGCACAAATGTGATTGGAACCCACACCCTCTTGGAAGCGGCCAGGCAGGCAGGAAATAAGCGTTTTCACCATGTTTCCACAGATGAAGTTTTTGGGTCTTTAGCTGCCGACGAGGCACCCTTTTCCGAAACCACCCCCTATGATCCTCGCAGTCCATATAGTGCTTCCAAAGCTGGCAGTGACCACCTCGTGCGAGCCTATTTCCACACCCACAATTTGCCAATCACGATTTCCAATTGCTCCAACAACTATGGACCATATCATTTTCCAGAAAAGCTCATTCCTCTTATTATTACCAACTTAATTGAGGGCAAAGAAATTCCAATTTATGGCGACGGTTTGCAAGTTCGCGATTGGCTCTATGTGGAAGATCACTGCAAAGCCATTGACCTGATTATTCATCAGGGAAAAATTGGACAAACTTATTGCATTGGAGGCAATAGTGAAAAACCAAATCTTGAAATTGCTACAACCATTTTATCAATGCTAGGAAAGAATGAAGGTTCAATTAAATATGTCGAAGATCGTAAGGGACATGACCGTCGCTATGCGATTGATTTTTCCAAAATCAAAAACGAGCTTGACTGGGAGCCTCAAGTGACTTTTCAGGAAGGCATGCAAAAAACCGTCGCTTGGTTTTTGGAAAATGAAGCTTGGTGGAAGCGGGTTAAGAGTGGGCAATATCAAGAATATTATAATAAGCAATACAAAAAATGAAACATGAAATTCTCTTAGGGCTAACGACAACGCCAGGGTCTGACTGGCATGCGAAAGTTGAAGAAATGAAAAAATTTGGAATTACTCGGATTGCGCTTTTTCCGACTTTTCTAAAAATTACACAACGCAGAAAATTATATGCCATGCTTGATGAAATAGAAGGACTGATTATTCCGCATGTACATTTGAGAGGTGAGGATATGGAAGAATGGGAAATGCAGTGGTTTGAAAAGCACAAAGCACAGGTTTATAATATTCACATGGGTGAACGTCACATCGAGCTCTTGGATAAATATAACAATAAAGTATATATTGAAAATCATCCACATAGAGCAATTCCGGAAAATCAACTAAATGAGGTTGCTGGAATGTGCTTAGACTTTCAACATTGGCAACTGGCTAAAAAGTTCAGGCCTAGTGTGGCAGAAAAAACAGAAAAATGCGCTAAGGCATTTGCAATCGGATGCTGTCATGTTTCACCCCTGCCAAAACTTAAGAACACCTTGTTTCGTTTTTTAAAAAAAGCAGGTTCTCATTATCTGATAAGTATGGATGAAGTGGACTATATTGAAAAATTTCTGCAATATTTGCCAGAATACATCAGCATTGAAATGGAAAACAGCTTCGAGCAGCAACTAGAAGTCAAAACATATTTAGAAAACATTTTAAAAAAATAAATTTAAAGTTATGTCTAAAAAAATCTTTTTGATAATGTTTGCAGTGATAATGTTTCTTTTTCCGAAAACCTCTTTGGCACGTGAGAATGTCACAGATTGGTATATCAAAAATTTTGATTCTCAAATAGTTGTCAATAAAAATTCTTCGCTGGACATTACGGAAACTATCACTGCTGATTGTGGAACAGGAATTGATAAACATGGTATATTTAGAATTTTGCCAACTCAGCTTGATATTGCCGGCAAAAAAGTGCAAACCCCCGTTCAGCTATTAAGTATTGCAAATGAAAAAGGACAAGGCTATCAATATAGCACCACAAAAAACTCAGCTAATGGCACAGTGACATGGAAAATCGGAGATGCGAAGACTTCAGTGCATGGAGTAAATGTCTACATTATTCACTATCGAGTAAAAAATGCAATTCGCTTTGCTAACCAAAATTTCGACGAACTTTATTGGAATCTCAATGGAAATTTTTGGGATTTGCAAATTGATAAATTTCACGCAACTATCAAGTTTCCAGAGGAAATAACGCAGCAGAATGCAACGGTTGATTATTATACTGGCAGTACCGGTTCCAAAGAGAACAGTTTGGCTGCCTACAAATGGAATGCGTCTAATGTCCTAGAGTTTGATTCGACGAAAACGTTGTTTCAAAAACAGGGCATTACGGCCTCAATAATTTTTCCTAAAAATATTCTTACTGCCTATGTGCCAAATTTTTGGGAATCGTATGGCGAGTATTTTTTCTTTTTAATTCCAGTTTTTGTTTTCGTAATTGTTTTTTCACTTTGGCGAAAATACGGCAAGGATCCTGTTGTGAATAAAACTATCATTGCACAGTATGAAATCCCAGAGAACCTTTCACCTATTGAAGCTGGAATGCTTATGAAGGGTGGTGGTTATAACAAGTCATTCATTACGGCTGAAATAATTTGGTTAGCTAGCAGAGGTTTAATTACAATCAAGGAAATAGAGAACAAAATCCTATTTTTTTCAAGTAAAGACTATGAGTTAATTAGAAATAGAAAGCCTGAAATTGAAGCTTTGCTTAATGATCCACAAAAGTTAATCCTGGAAAGCGTATTTAGCGGATTAGATTCAGTTTTGATTTCGAATTTAAAAGAATATTTTTACACAAAAATAAAATCAATTTGGAAGGTAGGTAAAAATAACTTACAAAACAAAGGCTTGATAATGATTACGGGAATTAATATTTGCGTGGGTCTATATGTCCTGAGTATGTTTTCATTTGCTTTTGCAATCATTGCTTTAAATAATTATACTTTCCTGGGTGTTAACTTACTTCTTAGCGGGCTGATAATGCTTATCTTCGGCGTATTCATGCCTCAAAAAACAGTCCGAGGAGCTGAGCTTGATTGGCAGATTAAAGGTTTCAAACTTTTTATGGAAACGGTCGACAAGGACAGAGCGGCATTTTATGAAAAGGAGAACATTTTTGAAAAATGTTTGCCATATGCGATTTTGTTTGGCATGACAAAGCTTTGGATCAAAAAAATTCAAGAAATTTATGGCTCTGAATATTTCACAAATTATACACCCCTTTGGTATGTGGGCAACTTAACATCATTTAATGCTGATAGTTTTGCCAGCACCATCAATGATCTTTCTTCTGATATATCTTCCTCAACTTCAGCTCCATCTGGTAGCGGTGGTGCAGGTAGTTCTGGCGGAGGTGGCGGAGGTGGAGGTGGAGGTGGTTGGTAATTTTTAAGTTAAACAAACATGCTCTCAAACATTCAGACGTATAAGCTTTCTTCTCTTGAGTGGGAACAATACAAAGACATTAGACTAGAAGCACTTCGCGAGGATGGCGAAGCTTTCGGAGATTCCTATGGGGAATCACTGCAATTTAATGATAGCCACTGGCAAGAGGAATTTGAAAATCCACGAAGTTTAATGTTGGTTGCTCGCGATGGTGTCAAGACAGTTGCACTTGCTGCAGCTTATCAGGAAGAAGGCGAAAAAATGCGCCATATTGCTTATGTTTGGGGAGTATATGTGAAAAAAGCTTATCGTGGAAAAGGCATTGGCAAAAAAATATTAGTGGAACTTATTGAAGAAATTAAAACATTTAAAGGGATTGAAAAAATTGATCTTAATGTTAATACTTCGCAGCTTTCTGCTGTCTGGCTTTATGAAAAGCTCGGCTTCAAACTTGTTGGTACACTCCACAATGAATTAAAAATAGGTACCCAATATTTTGATGAGCATGTTATGGAAATGTTCTTATGATAACGCAAGATATTATCAATACTGTTTAAAACGCGATACTTCAGTCTTGACTTAGCTGCAATTCTGGAAATTGTTCTTTATGCAGGCGAAATCGGATTACTTTTTTTCTTTAGGTAAATTTAGGGAAAATTTTCTTGCTGGACTTTTCCCCAGATTCTGTTTTAATAAAGCCATGATTTGTTCTTTCTTTTTTTTAAACGTTTTTTCCATGGAGGACCTATGCCAACCTCGACGAATGAATTTTTAGCTGCCTTTGAAGTCATTAATTTTTTGCTTAAGGCAATTTCAGATGCTATTGACCGCTCCTATTGTTCTTTCTTGTATGGTGTTCAATATCGTAACGAAATAATTATGGAGTATTATGAATATAATCGCCCTGATTGCTTTTGTTATTTGCGGCTGCGTAGTTTATTTATGGAGAAAATACCGAACCCTTGGTGATTTAAACTTTTTAAATCCAGACATTTATTATTAATGAACTGGAATATCTATGTATATCACTTGGCAACCTCTTAATCTTGGAGAGGTTGCCATTTTTTCTTTCTAGTGGACAATTTGCTCAGAATTTGCAACAATACAGGAACTTAATGATAAAATTTTAAGATTTAAATATATGCAAAAAGTTCTAATAATCGGTGCTAAGGGAATGCTTGGGCAAGAGCTAGTTTCAATTTTCAAAAGTGATGAGCAGTACAAGGTGACAGCTTGGGATTTCGATAAAATTGACATCACTGATGAAAATCAAACTAAAGAAAAAATTAACAAACTTGCGCCAAATATCATCCTAAATGCAGCCGCCTATAATGCAGTTGATTTGTGTGAAAAAGATAAGGCTGAATTTGAAAAAGCCAAGAAGCTTAACGGAAAAGCTCCAGGATACCTTGCAAAGGTCGCTAAGAAGCTTGATGCTACTTTGGTACATTATTCAACAGACTATGTCTTCTCTGGTATGCCAGAGCTTCCAGAGCCAGCTGGTTGCGGAGGTTCTTGCAGTTCTTGTAGCTTACATGAGGGTTTCGTGCCTCAAATCGGGTTCGATGAAGATGCGATTACGAAGCCAGTTCAAAAATATGGCAAAACAAAATTGATGGGGGAGCAGGCGGTGCAAAAAAGCGGAGAAAAATATTACATTATCAGACTTTCAAAACTTTTTGGTAAGCCTGCCAAATCAAAAACGGCCAAAAAAAGTTTCTTTGATGTTATGCTGGAGGTGGGGAAAAAGAACGCAGAAGTAAAAGTTGTAGATGAAGAAACATCTTGTTTCACCTATGCTCCTGATTTGGCCAAGAAAACCAAGGAAATCATTGAAGCTAATAAACCCTTTGGAATTTATCATGTTGTCAATGAAGGTGCTTGCACTTGGTTTGAGGCAGTTGTAGAATTATATAAGATGGCTAAACTTAAAACTAAGGTGATTCCGGTTAACAGTGATGAGTTTCCGCGTCCTGCTCAGAGGCCCTATGTTTCAACTTTGATTAACACTCGGCTTAACCCAATGCGAAGTTATAAACTTGCGCTCAGGGAATATTTAAAAGGCATAAAATAGTTCCCGTGTCATCCTGAATTTATTTCAGGATCTATTTTCTTTGTTTTATAAAGTTCTCTATAATAAAGATGCTGAAACAAGTTCAGCATGACATGATTATTTTAATTTTACCAATACTATGATCTAATCGCCTGGCTTAAGTATTCTAAATATCGTTTTTATTCTTAATTAACTTAAGCAAATTTTATAGATATGCAAAATTTGAAAAAACAAGACAAACAAATATACGCTGCCATTACTGGCGAAATCAAACGCCAACAAGAGGGGATGGAACTTATTGCCAGTGAGAACTATGTTTCCAAGGCCGTGCTTGAAGCGCTTGGCAGTGTTTTCACGAATAAATATTCCGAGGGTTATCCTGGCAAAAGATATTACGGAGGCCAGCAATTTACCGATCAAGTTGAATCCTTGGCTATTGAGCGAGCAAAGAAAATTTTCGGCGCCGAGCATGTCAATGTGCAGCCTCATTCTGGAGCGCCAGCTAATATGATTGCCTACAATGCGATTTTGAAACCGGGCGATACGGTTCTTGGTATGGACCTTTCTCATGGAGGACACTTGACGCATGGTCATCCGCTCACACTTTCAGCTCAAATATATAATTTCATCGGTTACAAAACGAACCAGGCCGGAGAAATTGATTATAAGCAGCTTGAGAAATTGGCCCTCGAGCACAAGCCAAAACTTATTTTAGCTGGTTTTTCGGCCTACACTCGACAGTTTGATTACAAAAAATTCCAAGCGATTGCCAAAAAAGTTGGCGCAATTTCTATGTTTGATATTGCGCATATTGCAGGCTTGATTGCTGGAAAAGCAATTGAAAATCCAGTTCCATATTTTGATATCGTGACGACCACAACACATAAGACGCTTCGAGGTCCTCGCGGTGGAATGATTATGTGTAAACAAGCGTTTGCTAAAGCTATTGATAAGTCTGCTTTTCCTGGTTTTCAAGGAGGCCCGCACATGAATAATGTTGCCGCTAAAGCTGTAGCATTTGGCGAAGCCTTGAGGCCCGCGTTTAAATCATATGCCAAACAAGTAATTAAAAATGCGAAAGTGCTTGAAATTGAACTTACGAAAAGAGATTTTAAAATTATGTTTGGCGGAACCGATTATCATATGATCCTAGTTGACGTGATGGGTAGCAAGGGAATTACTGGCAAACAAGCAGAGCATGCGCTGGACGAGTCAGGTATTACCGTTAACAAAAATATGATTCCAGATGATCCTCGCTCTCCGATGGATCCAAGCGGAATTAGAATTGGAGTCCAAGCAATCACAAGTCGAGGCATGAAAGAAAAAGAAATCAAAATGATTGCTGGCTGGATTGAAGAGATTATTATTGCACACGATGATAAAAAAATTCTTGCTCAAATTAAAAAAGAGGTAACAATATTTTGCAAAAAATATCCGATATATCCAACTGTTTAAAAATAACCAATAATCAAGAAGCAAGATACAAACAAATCACAAAATTCAATAATCAAAATTGTTTTAATTTGAAAAATTATTTGGTTATTGTTTCTTGTATCTTGGTGATTTAGTTCATATGGGGGAAGAAATTATAAAGCCAAAAAGAAGAAAAATGAAGGGAATTGTGTTGGCCGGTGGAACAGCAACAAGACTTTTCCCAATGACTGCCACAACGTCAAAGCAACTTTTGCCGGTTTATGACAGACAGATGATTTTTTATCCACTAAACACGCTTATTAAAGCTGGAATTAAAAATATTTTGATTATTGTTGCTCCTGAACATTCTGGTCAATTTTTGAATCTACTTGGTTCGCTTTTGAAAAAACACGGCATCCATATTACTTTCGAAGTTCAATCAACGCCTAAAGGACTTGCGGAAGCATTAACACTCGGAGAAAACCATGTTGGCGATGACAATGTGGCACTTATCCTAGGCGACAATATTTTCGAGGATGATTTCGTTAAACAAATAAAAGATTTTCGCAGCGGAGGACATATTTTTGCTAAAAAGGTTCCCGATCCTGAGAGATTTGGCGTGGTGAAGTTTAACAAAAATAATCGAGCAATTGAGATCGTTGAAAAGCCAAAGGCATGGATTAGCGACTATGCGGTAACAGGTCTTTACCTTTATGATAATGATTGTGTTAACATTGCTAAAAACATTAAACCTTCTGAGAGAGGCGAAGTTGAAATTACTGAGGTTAATAAGGCATATTTAAAAAAGAAAAGTTTAGAAGTTACCATTTTTGAGGGACAATGGCTTGATGCTGGAACTCCGGATTCACTCTTGGAAGCAGGACTAATAGTCAAAGAAAAAGGCATTAGCAAAAATTTTCATCCAATTTTGGATCAAGCGATTAACGAATTTAACGAAGAATTAAAAATCCTTAGCAAGAAAAAACTAAATTAATTATTCATACATAAAAAAATGAGTAAAATAACAAAAGCAGTTATTGCAGTTGCAGGATCAGGAACGAGACTTTTGCCAGCCACTAAGTCCATGCCGAAGGAAATGCTTCCGATTGTAGACAAGCCAATTATTCAGCTGGTGGTGGAAGAGTTGGTTGAGGCTGGAATCAAGGATATTATTTTTGTGACTCGTTGGGACAAAAAACCACTTGAAGATCATTTTGATCACAGTACAGCACTTGAAGATGATTTACGGAAAAATGGCAAAGAAACATACGCCAGCATGATTGAGGGCATTGCAGATATGGCTAATTTTATTTATGTGCGGCAAAAAGGTCCCTACGGAAATGGTACGCCTGTTTTATCAGCTGCTTCTATTGTTGACAACGAGCCATTTGTTTTCGTGTGGGGCGACGATTTGGTTAAATCTAAAGTATCATTTACTAAGCAGATGATTGAGGATTATGAAAAAAATGGAAAACTTATGATTGGCGTTCAGCAAGTACCAAAGGAAGTCGTTAGCCGTTATGGTATCGTAAAGTTGAGAGAAGGAACCAATGAAATTGAAGACATTATTGAAAAACCTTCTATCGAAGAAGCGCCTTCTCAACTCGCTGATTTTGGACGCATGATTCTTGACCAAAATTTTATAAACATCTTAAGAGAAACAGCGCTAGGAAAGGGAAATGAGCTTTGGGTCACTGACGCAATTAAAACGTACGTTAAGAGTGGAGGAATTTTTCTGGCCAAGGAGCTTAAGGATGGAGATTGGCTCACTACTGGAGATCCATTGAATTATTTGAAAGCTACACTTGCATATGCTTTCGACAGAGAAGAATTAAGAGAGGACTTGGATCAATATATAAACAAGCTTTATTGCAAAAAATGAAAATGAAAAGCCCGCCACTTGGTGGGTTTTTTATTTGAATTACATTAAGAATATATGCAGCAGCAGTTTTGTATTAATCGAAACAATTATACTGGGGCTGCGTGTAAATACTGCGTCGCTATCAAACATGAACATGTAAGCATAAAATATATCAAACTATTACTTGCAAAATTGTGTATTGGATATATTTCATTATCTTCACCTTTATAGTTTTTATTCCAACCATTGTCTCAAAAGGCGTGTTGGGTTTTAGTGTTGTTCAAGCGCAGGAATTTGCGATTTTATGTCTAGGAATATTCGGATTCATTCTTTTCACCACTTTAGAAAGAAAAATGTTACAAGAACGGGAAGAGAAATTTAAAATGATTAGGCAGATGAATCAAACTAATAAGGACTTGACTCATTCGTATTCCTACATTGGGGAAGTTAATAGAAAGCTTGATATAATGATGGACATAGCGCTTGGGTTTCCAGAGAGTTCACAACTTACCCCAAAAAAACAAAGAGAATTTTATAACTCAATTATGGAGGCTGTCCAGCTGTTTGGAAAATCAGATGAATTCGTGATTCGCTTTGCAGATTTGCGCAGCGGAGATGTTCTGAAAGAGGTTAAAAGTAATTCTGATGTTGCTATAAATTTTACTCAAAAAAATTGCAATCCAGATGTCCAAATTTTTGAAAATGATCAATTTTTCGCTATACCATCACCAAAAACTATGGACAATGTATATTCGTGCATAATCCTAAAAAAGAAACCCCCCCAGCAAAGTAGCAGCGATCTGGAGACCATGAAAGTCATTGCGATGCAAGCGTTGCTTCTTTTTGTGCTCATAAGTAAAAAAGAGCGCGAACATGACGGGATGAATGACAAAGGAAGTATCGCTTGAAAATTATATCGGCTTGATGTATATTAAATAAAAGGTTAAAAATTATAAGACTACTATTTATGAAAATTATTCTTCTGCAGGATGTTAAAAATATTGGCAAAAAGGGACAAATAAAGGAAGTACCAGATGGTTATGGTCGAAATTTCTTGTTGGCAAAAAAAATGGCAGCAGTTGCAACGCCAGGCGGAATTGCAATTGTTCAGAAAGAAGATGAGAAAAAACAAGCACTTTTGAATCAGCAGCGAGCGCAAACCAGGAGCCTGGCTGAATCACTTAATAAGAAACAAATTATTGTAAAAGCACGTTCCAAAGACGGGAAACTTTTTGGGTCAATAACGGCAAAGGATATTTCAGCTGAAATCAAAAAATTAAAATTGGAAGTTCCGGAAAAGGCAATCTCTGCCGGACATATTAGAGACCTTGGATCACACGAGGTGAAAATTACGCTTGATCACGACATTGTGGTTTCCATAAATGTACTAGTTGAACAAGCTTAAAAAAAAGTATATAATGACAAATAGGGGCAGCATCTTTTTATTGATATTAAAAAAGCCCGCCCGCAACGTTTTGTGTAATAATGGGGTTAGGGGGTCGCTTTTAGCGACTTTTTGCTTAGATAAAACAACTAATTAACACAAATTTGATCATTAATTAGCTCTAGTATTTTTTTGAGAAGCTTTGAGAAATAACAAGAGTTAATTTGTGAAATATTTCCACATGGAAAACAGAAAATACATTTTTGTTATGGGTGGGGTTATGAGTGGGGTCGGAAAAGGAATTACGACTTCTTCCATTGGTGCAATTCTGAAGGCTAGGGGATACAAGGTAACGGCTCTGAAAATTGACCCTTATGTCAATGTGGACGCCGGGACAATGAATCCAACTGAACATGGAGAGGTTTTTGTGCTTAATGACGGCGATGAGACTGATCAAGATATGGGAAACTATGAACGCTTTATGGACATCCAGCTTTCACGTGAAAACTACATGACTACGGGCAGAGTATATGAATCGGTTATTCATCGAGAAAGAAATCTTGAATATGGCGGAAAATGCGTGGAAGTAGTGCCGCACATTCCCCTGGAAGTGATTGATCGAATCGTGAAAGCCTCTGAGAAAGATGGCTCTGAAATAACCTTGATTGAAATTGGCGGAACCGTGGGTGAATATCAAAATGTGTTATTTTTGGAAACAATACGCATGATGAAAATCAAAAATCCAGACGATGTGCTTTCAGTTTTGGTCAGCTATGTGCCAATGCCCAACAAAATCGGCGAAATGAAAACCAAGCCAACGCAATATGCTGTGCGCACAGTCAACAGCGCTGGCGTCCAACCAGAGTTCATCATTGCTCGCAGTGAAGTTCCCATGGATCAAAAACGCAAAGAAAAAATTTCCATGTTTTGCAATGTTGGGGAAGAGTTTGTTATCAGTGCTCCAGATGTGGATAATGTTTACGAAGTTTTGCTTAATTTTGAAAGAGATAATCTCTCGGAAACAATTTTGAAAAAATTGCGTCTTGAAACCAGAACTTCGGATCTTTCAGCCTGGAAAAATTTAGTGGAAAAAATCAAAGCTACTAAAGACAGCGTTACCATTGGAATTGTGGGAAAATATTTTGGCACGGGAGATTTTGTTTTGTCTGATGCCTATATGTCAGTGATTGAAGCTATTAAACACGCTGGCTATCAAGCAGGCGTTAAAACTAAAATAGATTGGATCAACAGTGAACTTTTTGAAAAAGAGCCAGAAAAAACTGGTTCACTTTCCCAGTATGACGGAGTTTTGGTGCCAGGTGGCTTTGGCGGCAGAGGAATTGAAGGCAAAATTAAAGCTATTCAGTTTTGTAGAGAAAATAAAATTCCATTTTTGGGAATTTGCTATGGCATGCAACTAGCTGTAATTGAATATGCTCGTAACGTTCTGGGGCTAGAAGATGCTAACACTACAGAAGTCAATCGTGATACAAAAAATCCCGTTATTGACATTATGCCCGAACAGAAAAAAAACCTGGAAGATGGAAACTACGGTGCGACCATGAGATTGGGCGCCTATCCAGCCAAGCTCGAAGCCGGAACGATTGCTGCAACTTTGTATAAGCAAGCAGAAATTTCAGAGCGTCACAGACATCGCTGGGAAGTCAGTCCGCAATATATCTCAAAAATTGAAACTGCCGGTCTCGTTTTTTCTGGAAAGTCTCCTGATGGAAAATTGATGGAAATTATTGAATTGCCAGGTGAGAAGCATCCTTTCTTCGTCGCCTCGCAATTTCACCCAGAGTTCAAATCAACTCCACTCAAAGCCCATCCACTTTTCTTCGGTTTTGTCAGCGCTGCGAAAAAACGAAATCAGGAAAATAAATAGCAGATACGTTCTAATTGTTCTAGCTGTTGTAAATGTTGTATTTGTTTCGATGCTTAGATGATTAAATGTTCAAATGATTTTATGTCCGAAGAATATCTTGACATTATTGATGAAAATGGAAATCTTACAGGCGAAAAAGAGCTTCGCAGTGTTTGTCATGCCAAAGGTCTGTGGCACCAAACAGTCCATATCTATTTATTCAGAGAAGATTGTGGTCAAATAGAATTGCTAACACATCAGCGATCGCTGACAAAAGATGCTAATCCTGGAAAATGGTCTTCCTCATTTGGAGGACATGTGGAAAGTGGAAGCACCATAAAAGAAACAACCCTGATTGAGATTAGAGAGGAAATTGGCCTGGATATCAAGTTTGATGATTTAATTCTCGGTTTTAGCAAGAAACATGATGGAATTACTAACCGCGAGTATTTCTATGTTTTTTATTTGAGATACATGAGAGACACCAAAGAATTATCTTTTAATGACGGTGAAGTTCAGCAAGTTAGATGGAGAAGTTTTGATGAGATTGAAAATGCTGTTAATAGCACTCAAAATATTTGGAGCACTAAGTTGGACAATTTACGATTGATAAAGAAAGATCTTCTCAGCAAAATAAGCTAACAAAAAAAGAAACCTCAAGAGGTTTCTTTTTTTGTATTGATCCGTGATTTGTGAAAATCCGTCATCAATCCGTGCATATCCGCAGAAAAATTATTTGTTCTTCTTTGCTTCTCGGGCAACCAAATGCTTTCTGACAGTCTTGCGCATGTTTGGCTTGCGAGCAACTTTCTTGGCTCCACTTCTTTTGCCAGGTTTGTTGCCTGGGTGAAGTTTACGAGCAGAGGTTACTCTGTTAAGAACAACTTTTTTAGGTTTAAGTACGACTGGAGTGTCAGATTTTACAACGCTAACATATTTTCGAAGAACCAATTGTCCAGTAAAACTTCTGACTTTCTTGGATGAAAACCTTACAGTTCCATCTACCAATGACATTAGAGTGTCATCATTGCAGCGCTTCACATTCTCTCCTGAGTGCCATTTGGTTCCACGTTGTCTGATGATAATGTTTCCAGTTTTTACTTTTTGATTTCCAAAGATCTTGACGCCCAGTCTTTTCGAGATTGAATCTCGGCCCAGTGAGGTAGATCCACCGGCTTTACGATGTGCCATAAGCAACAAACAATAATCAATAACCAATAATCAATAACCGAGTAGGGGATTGAAATAGTTCGTAATTATTATTAAAGTAGTTAAATTTTAAATATATCTTTCCGCAAACACTTTTTTCATTTTTATTATATCCATAAATATAATATAATGAGAAAAAGGTTACGGGGTCGTTGTGGCAGTTGAAATTATAATTGATTTTATTTGGCAATAAAGTGTGTCACGCGCACGGACACTCAATTTGAATTTAAAGGCCACTCAGTGTTACAGGATTTATTCTAACAGAATTAGCGGGAATGTCAATAACTTTATAAGCATACAAACATTTAAGCATGTAAACATTTGATACTAAGTCAATTTAATTCATATTAGCTAATCGTTGGAGGTTGAGCCTCCCCAATGGAGGCTCAACCTCCTTGCAGCTGGCAGTAATTTAATTGATCAAGTATAAACATGTAGGCTATTTTTATGTCTCAAATATTTCTTAAAATTAAGGATTTTTTCCTCAAAAATGAGCAAAAAATCGTGCTGGTTGTCGCTTTTTGCCTTATTTCAGCCGTTTCCTTTGAATTTGGAGTTCTTCAAGGTCAAAAATGGCAGCAAAAGCCACTTATTGTTGAAAAACCTACTGATGTGCCAAACGGCCAAGAAAATCAAAACAAGCCCAATTCTGAAGCCGCAGCACTAGTTCAAAAGGCCAGTACCCAAGGTTCTGCCGATCAAACCAAAACAGCCAATTGTGCATTTGTGGGCAGCAAGAACTCTAATAAATTTTATCTGCCGACTTGTTCCTATGCCAAACGCATCAAGCCTGAGAATGTGGTATGCTTTAATAGTGCAGCGCAGGCTATTGGGCAAGGAAGGACGGAGAGCAAATGTGCAGCCTCAACCAAATGACACAACGTAAAGAAACGAGAAATTTAGCCAAGTTAAAAATGACACTTACTTCGATACTCGAAAGTATCAAAGCGTTTGCTAAAAAAATAAATCAGAGATAAAATTGAGGAAATAAAATTTTAAATAAAAAGATAATGGCTAAATTCAATTCAAAACTTTCAAAAAAGGAAATTGATAAAATTTTATACCAACTTTGCTTAGCAATTTCTGAAATCAAAGATCCTAACGAGGCTGCGGAGCTCCTGCGAGATTTGCTTTCATATCAAGAATCAGAAATGATCGCCAAAAGACTAAAGATTGCGGAGTATTTGATCGGCGGCAGTACCTATGGCGAAATTGAGGAGCAATTGCTTGTTAGCTCCTCAACCATTGCTCGCGTGCAAGAGTGGCTAAAGATTTCAGGTGAGGGCTATCAGAAGGCTATTGCCCGCACTAAGAAAAAAATTAATCAAAATAATGACAAACAGCAAGTCGGTATTGGTGAGAATTGGGGGTCAATCAAAAAAAGATTCCCGGCTTATTATTGGCCAGAACTTTTGCTTGAAAATATTGTTGCTAATTCAAGTCGCAGGCAAAAAGAAAAAATCAAAAATGTCATAGCTGAGCTTGAAAAGTCTAAGGAAAAAACTGAGCTATATCACAAACTCAAAAAACTTATTCATTAAGCAAGAAGAATGTGACATTCACTTTGATACTCGAAAGTATCAAAGTGAATGTCATTATTATCGAATTAAAAAAATAATCATTAGATGAACAAGAAAACTATGATCGACGAAGCAATGGCTAGTGAAGTAAAATCATTTGAACAAATCGAAGAACACCTGCAAACTAATTTGATTCAGATTGGAATGGAAATTACTGAAATTGAAAATTTTTTGAAGCTCGGAGAGGAGCTTTTAGAGAAAGAAAGGAGGTTGCAAGAGGGAAGTGAGAAAAAAGATGAAGAAATAATTGCCAAATATAAAAATGACATTGCAAAGTTACAGCAAGGTTTGGAAATGTTTCTAAGCATTAAGGAGGAAATGGAAAATACGCTGGCCAAGCTTCATCAGACGAAGTCGAAAGCCGATGAATATATAAAATAAAAAATCTGGAGATGCATAAATCTTAAGAACTAACAAACATGAACAAAAATACTATCATAATTTCATTGGGAGGATCGCTAATTGTGCCACAAGACATTGATTGGCAATTTGTAAAGAAATTCAAAAAAGTTATTGAAAAAAATATTGCAAAAGATTATCGCTTTATTATTATTACTGGTGGCGGAAAAACGGCGCGAAAATATATTGAAGCAAGTTCGAAAATTGAAGGCATAGACGGCGAAGACAAAGATTGGCTTGGAATTCATGCAACGCGCCTTAACGCCCACTTCATGCGAACCGTTTTCAAGAAATATGCACATCCTATTATCAATAAAAATCCTTACGATCTTGAGAGTTTCTTGAAAGCGAAGGAGTCTATTCTGATTGCAGCTGGATATAAACCAGGAAATTCGACGGACTACATTGCGGTGCTTTTAGCAAAGCAATTCGGCGTGAAAAAAATTGCCAATCTTTCTAATATTGACTATGTCTGTGATAAGAATCCGCAAAAATATTCCGATGCTAAAAGAATCAAGGAAATTAGTTGGGATGATTTTCAGAAGATAGTTGGTGAGACTTGGGATCCGGGCGCCAATGTGCCATTTGACCCGATTGCTTCGAAGTTAGCAGCCAAGGAAGGAATCGAAGTTGCAATCCTTAACGGCAATAAAATTGCAAATTTTGAAAAGTATCTTAATGGTGAAAAATTTGTTGGAACCGTGATAAAATAATCGCTTTATTGTTGCACTTTAAAATATTTTAGCAACACGAAAATGGTAAGATAAAAAACCAGAGCGATAACAATAGAAACAATCAAATAGCCAACAATGAGTGGCAAAGCAAGATCAAAAAAAATTACCTTACTAAGGAAATATCTCCATCCGAGATTGTAAGTTTGATAGAAATGATCGTATAGAGATTTCTTGGTTTGGCCAAAAAGAGAACCGCCAATAAAAACGGCCAATGGCAAAGTCAAGAAAGTGGTCCACATATTGCTAGCCAAGATTCCCATCGTAGCTGCTGCCCGATTGAGCCTCAGAATAGAAGCTAAGACTAGGGTTGTACCGACACCTTCTCCGGGAAGAATACCAAAGAAAACACCAAGGGAAATGCCACCAGCGATATTGTGTGCGCTATCTTTCAAGGTGAAGAATCGGACGAAAAACTTTTTAATTTTTTGTAATGATTTTTTCATTAATGAATCATACCGTATTTGCGGACCTTGAACAATAGTTGTGAGTATGCTATACAAAAAGCATATGAGTAAACTAGTATTTGACATTGAGACAATAGGGGAAGATTTTGATAGTCTGGACGAGACTACGCAAGAGTCTTTGACGCGTTGGGTTAAAAAGCTGACGCAATCAGAAGAAGAAGCTGAAAAACAGCTTCTGGAGATCAAAAATGGACTTTGTTTTTCTCCATTGACGGGACAAATTGCGGCAATTGGAGTTTATGATGTTGAAAAAGACAAGGGAGCTGTTTATTTTCAAGCGCCAGATGCCGATATCACTGATAGTGAAGAAGATAACATAAAATTCAGGGTTCTAGGTGAAAAAGAAATGCTTGAGCAGTTTTGGAATTTAGCTCAAAAATATGAGGAATTCATTAGTTTCAATGGCCGAACATTTGATGTGCCATACTTATTTCTGCGAAGTGCTATTCTCGGCGTCAGACCAACTAAAAATCTGATGGCCAACCGCTACCTCTCGAGCCAGCCAAAAAATGCCAAGCATGTTGATTTGCTTGATCAATTGACTTTTTACGGCGCAGTTCGTCGAAAGGGAAGCCTGCATCTTTTCTCTCGAGCCTTTGGCATTGAAAGTCCCAAGGCAAATGGAGTTTCTGGCGATCAAGTTGGCCAACTTTTCCTGGAAAAAAGATTTTTCGACATTGCCAGATATAACGTTGGTGATCTGCTGGCCACTAAAAAACTTTTTGAGAAGTGGGAAAAGTTTGTGAAATTTTAAATTTATTTCTTTTTCACGCTAAAACCCTTCGTTTCTTTGTCCAAAATCTTGGCAGCTTCGACATCCTTGCGGGCGGAAGGGGAGAGGACACTCATGACGCTTCGAAGAGCTATGCCATCAACTTTCAGAACTGCCTCCCATTTGTCGAGCGGTTCCAGGATGTCACGAAGTTGAGCACTGTCATACTTATAGGTCTTGCGAAGAGTCTGGGCGATAATTCCTTCATCGGAGAAAACTCGATCAACACCTTCTTGCTGCATATATTGCGAAATTTTTTCTTGAAGTTCTGCTAATTGATATTTAGTTGAAGTGATTGCTGATTTAAGGTTTATGTAGTCACTGATAGCAGCTTCCACTTCTTGACTATCAATTCTTCTTTCTTCCTTGAATTTATGTTTCCACATCGGACAAAATTTTTGAAAGCCACACCAGTCGCAAAGCGGAGTTACGTTTGGCTCAAATTTTCCCTCCTCAATTAAAGCAATCACATCCAAGAAAAGTTTTTTGGAATTTTCCAGTTGCTCGCGAGTTCTGGTTGAAGAAAGTTTGACCCCATGTTTGAGATAATAAAGACTGACAGTGATTTTATCGAGGCGATCAATTTCTTTGGGATAACGAGCCAAAAATGCGTTTAAATAAACAGAGAGTTGCAAGTCATTATCGACTTTTTCCTGTGAAGGCATTTTCTTGGTGGTTTTATAGTCAATGATTTCATAGCCATCTTCAGTTTTGTCGATGCGGTCAATGATGCCAGAAATGATGTGTTTATTTTTATCAGTGCCTATCTCGATGGCAAAACGACTTTCCAAATCAACTACAATGGATTGAGCAGGATCATTTTTTTTATAATAATCTTGAATCATTGCTACGCCTTGAGAAAATGCACTTCGCTCTTCAAGTTCATTTTCAAATACGTCACTATTCCAATCTTTAGAAAAATATGCTAAAGCTTCTTCAAGTTTTGGTGGGATTAATGCTGGGGAATGAATATATTTCATTGTGCTATGCACAAGGGTTCCGAAAACCGCCTCTTTTGATTTTGGCTCTTTTAATTTATCAATATTTTGAAATTTATATTTCAAGCTGCAATTTTGATAGGTGTCAAAAGCTGAGTACGAAATACGCATAATAATGGTTTAATAGTTATAATGTTAAAAGTCTATAAATATCAATTATCGTATATTACATTATACCAAACGAGGGATTTGAGGCAAGAAAAATTAGGACTTGACGAAAATTATCAAGATGATATTATGAATGTATACTAAATTAGTGGGGATTGACAATCCCGTAGTGAGAATTCCAGTTTAAATATAAAACTGGATTACAAAATCCAAAAACAACTATAAAATTAATAATTAGTTTAAGCATGAAATCTTTTGGGCAAAGCCCACTGGAATTTCTACTACGGGATGAAATTTTCAACAAAAGCTGAGTACGGTCTTAAGGCTATTGTAAACTTAGCTAAGTGTTATCCGAATCAAAAAACCATTAAAGAAATTGCAAAGGAAGAAAGTGTTTCTCAGAAATATTTAGAACGACTATTGGGAACACTCAGGGATGGAGACGTAATTGATTCTATTAAGGGTAAGAATGGGGGATACATCCTTGCCAGAGAGCCGAGAAAGATTACTGCAGGAGAAATTATTGAAATTCTTGATGGTCCAATCTCTCCAATGAGATGTGTTGGAAAATTCTGCGCTATGGAAAAAAAATGTCCATCAAGCATCGTTTGGAACAAGCTCGGAATGCAAATTCAAAAAACGCTATATGGGATTAAGTTGAGTGATTTAATTAAATAAAATAAACATGTGTCATTCCGGACTTGATCCGGAATCCAGAAATTTAGCGCATCCAGTGTTAAATGAAGAAGATCCTGAAACAAGTTCAGGATGACATATAATATCTTCATATATGAAAAAAATATATTTAGACTACGCTGCCACCACACCAGTGGATAAAAAAGTTTTAGAGGCTATGCTGCCATATTTTTCCGAAAATTTTGGTAACGCTATGAGTGTGCATGGTTTTGGGCAAGAGGCGCTGGAGGCAGTAGATGACGCTCGAGCAAAAGCAGCTTTATTTTTTCGCTCCAGTCCTTCTGAAATTATTTTCACTTCAGGCGCAACTGAAAGTAATAATTTAGTTGTAAAGGGGAGTTTGCGTTCGTATAATTCTATTACTAGAAAGGTAACTGAGAAACCTCACATTATCACTACCGCTTTTGAACATCACTGCGTACTTGATGCATGCAAATTTGCCCAAAAAGATGGACTTGCCGATGTTACCTTTATTTCTCCTAACAAAGAAGGACTTATCTCAGTTAAAGACATCAAGGCAGCTATTACTGCCAATACCATCTTGATTTCCGTGATGTATGTAAATAATGAAATTGGCACTGTTCAACCAATTGCTGAAATCGGAAAATTACTCAAAAAAATTAACATTGAGCGAGCGACGGAAAAATTACCAAGGATTTCTTTTCATACTGATGCCACACAGGCAATCAATTATTTTAATTGCGATGTTGATGAAATCGGAGTCGACTTGCTTTCAATGTCAGCGCACAAGATTTATGGACCCAAAGGAGTTGGTCTTTTGTATGTTCGCAAAGGAACTCCAATTAAGCGCATTCAGGATGGTGGAGACCAGGAATACAAAATGCGCGCCGGAACCCATAATGTGCCAGGAATCGTTGGTTTGGGACAAGCAATTAACGCCATCAAAACGCCAGCCACGCAAAAAGATATCAAAGAAATAACCGCATTGCGGGATTATCTTATCAAGAAGGTCTTGAAAGAAATTCCTAAGTCATATCTTAATGGCTCTGCCGAGAAAAGATCTCCCAATAATGCTAACTTTCGTTTTGACGATGTTGAAGGCGAAGGCTTAATCCTCTCACTTGATTTGGATGGAATTGCAGCATCCACAGGCTCTGCTTGCTCATCTGGAGCGCTCGATCCATCACACGTCCTGCTTTCACTCGGACTCAAACATGAACAAGCTCATGGAAGTTTAAGACTGACAATTGGCAAGCACACCACAAAGAAAGAGTTGGATATCGTTATCACTAAAACTAAGGAAGTCGTAAAACGTCTTCGAAAAATATCCGGTAACGTATTAGCAGACTTTAGGTAATCACTACGAATTACGAATGAGTACGAATGTACGAATTCGATTCGTTTTCAGTTAAAAAATAATCTATAATTTATTTCATCTTAGTACATTCGTAAAAATTCGTAATTCGTAGAAACATATGCAAAAATACACCAAAAAAGTGATGGAGCACTTTACGCGTCCTCACAATCAGGGAAAAATTAAAAATGCTGATGGCATTGGAACCGTCGGTAATCCAAAATGTGGAGACATTATGCGTCTTTATATTAAGGTTAAAAAAGACAAAAAAGGGCAAGAAATAATTAAAGATGTTAAATTTGAAACACTAGGCTGTGGAGCAGCAATTTCAACCTCCTCAATGACTACTGATCTAGCAAAAGGAAAGACAATTTCGCAAGCACTTGCCATCACCAATAAAAGCGTTGCTGAAGAGTTGGGTGGTCTTCCGTCGGCAAAAATGCATTGCAGTAACCTTGCCGCTGATGCTTTGCATGCCGCCATTAAAAATTATCAAGACAAAAAATAACTAATGGGTTAGGTGACTGTTATTTTGTTTTTATAGACAACGTCGCACAATATATCTTTCACGACATAGTATTAATTTAACTGCGTCCCTACTAAGCATTATTCAATTTTACAGATGCTACCACATCTTCGAAGCTTTAACTGTTTACAATAATATAGCTACTTATACATCAGTAACTACCCACTCACCTACATACCCATTAATAGTTCAGATTTAGCTCGCTTTCTATTTATTTCCTTAACCTATATCCCTTTCTTTTTATATTTTTATCAATATTATGCCTAGGCCAAAATTGAGCTTTAAATAAGCCATATGTAGTGGTATAAGTGTATCACTTCTCAATCCAAGGCCCCTTGCAGGTCAATTTTGAGCGTCGTTTTTTGGCTCAGATAAGCCATTATTTTGAGCGTCTTTTTGGGTGATTTTTAGCTATTTTTGGTCCAAATATTGACCCTTTGCTGACATATAATTCATTTTTGGTACTCAAGTATCACATTTTATGCAAAAGCTATTCTAAGGATAAATATATAGCTAATTCAATGATTTGGATCATCTAAAATTTTGCCAATGAAATTCAAATTTGTAATTATATTTATAATTATTTTTAAAAAAAATATTTTTCGACAAAATCCAATTTACATATGCGCATGATAGATTTAATTAAGCACATATCAAAGCAATTGGAAATCTCAAATTAATACCGCTTTCAAATGCAACTTACGGCCATGATTAGGATTCAGAAAATACAACCACCTCTTCTCAATGACTTACCCACTTTAGTGTCGCACAACCTTTTACATCTAAAAATGTGACAACAAAAAATACCCAAGCATATTGGGTATTTTAAAATAACTAATTATCAAAAGACTGTCATATATATAAAGTACCATCCGCCTAGTTATAAATAATCATCTGATCGACATAGGTAGAACCACTTGAGCCCATAGCGCCAATAAGAGCTCTGGAGGTGTCCAGGAAAATATTAGCTCCAAAATATGGATCATGGACAACATATTTTCCATTTGAATCCTTATGATGAATCACCACATAATGACCACCTGATCCGTTTGATTTCCCGATATATACAATCACAGGAATATTTTTAGCAATTTGAGTATCGATAATTGACCAATCAATATTTTTGTGTGATTTTCCGTCATTACTCAAGCTTAACTTAGGGCTATTCCAGGTGGCTGGCCAATTAATAAGATCTCCTGAAAATATTGATTCCTTTGCAAGCATGCCAGGAGTAATTGAGCCACCGTGTTCTTTGAAAACCATAGCTACTGCGGTGACGGCGCATCCATAACTTTTCATCAATGTTTTTGTTTTTCCAATTGTCATATTTCCCCACTTAGAATCCCACTGTGAAAAATACCAGCTAGTAGATGCGAAATATTTTGAATCTGGTTTCGGATATGATGATGCTGATAAACCGCTAGCTGCAAAAAATTGGTCAATATCCAACAATTGAGCTTTCTGTTCTTGGATATTTTTGAGTAGTTGCGAATACTGAGCTTGCTCACCTTGTGTTTGCACTAAAAGCGCTGTTTGCTGCTTCTTTATTGATTCAAAGTTATCACTTTTGCTTTGTAAATCCTGATGAGCACTGACTACGTCAGCTTTTCTGCCTGCTAATTCATCGCTCTGAACTTGAATTTTGGCTTTCAAATCTTTAAGTGTTTCAATCATTTGATTTATCTTGTCTCCAGTTTGAGAAATGCGATCCTCGTTAACCATGAATGATGCCAGAGTGTCATCTGAAAGATATATTGCAACAGGACTTGTTTGACTAATTTGATAATATGACTGAATCATTTGAGTCAGCACTTCCTTATTTGAGACTATGAGTGCTTTTTTTTCATTGATTTGGCTTTCAAGCTTTGCAATTTGAGCATTAAGATCATCAATTTGGCTTCCAGTATCTCGTATTTGAGCTTTCACATCTTGAATAGTTGAATTCATTGAAGAAATCTTGGTTCCCAATGTTTCGCTTTGTTTTTTCTTGATGTCAATAATTTGACGATAGATAGCAGCTCGACTGTTAAGTTCATTAATTTTTGCTTGTGCATCGCTGGTGACAGGAATGGTCGTGTCCGTAGCAGCGGCTCTTTCTTTTGAGATTACTGCAAAAAATACAATCGCCAAAAAAATACTACCTCGAAAAGCAAGTTTAGTGATGTTATTTTTTGTTTTTTTATTTTTTGCGCTTGACATATTTTTTTGATAAAAAATTCTCTGCAGTTACAAACTACTCAAAGCATTTTCGATTCTCCTGAGAGTTTCTTTTTTTCCAAGAACCCAGGCGCAGTCAGCAGGCGATGGCGATTTTTGTTGCCCTGTTAAAGCTACACGTAATGGCCAATACAATTCTCCAACACTTAATTTATGCAGTTCATTGTTGTTTTCATCTAATTCAGGATTTACCAGATTAATAGTATTGCTGACTTCAAGATCCTTATTAAGAGCTGTATTTATGATGTTAATTGCGATATCAGGAGCTTGGTTTTCCCAGTCAATATCACTTAAAATCTCCATTGAATGTTCCAGCGAGTAATTAAGTTTCTCTTTCGACATTTCCTTCCAATATAACAACTTTTTGTCGAAATTTATATCCCTGAAAAAGAACTCGTTTTCATCTCCAACTTGGGATAGATTCTGAAGTCTGTCCTGCTCGATGGTTAATACCCTTTTGATGTATTCTTCTTTTTCTGTTTCATTCCAAGCCTCATGTTCAGCACTCCATATTTTAAAATAATCCTTTTCTGCAAGAAATACTATCACATTTGAATATAATTGCTCGACTGGAATTTTTTTAATATATTGGCCATTAATCCAATCTAATTTTTTTATGTCAAAAACTGCTCCGGCCTTGTGAACTTTTTTCAAATCAAATTTTTGGATAAGCTCTTCCATTGAAAAAATTTCTTGCACACTTCCCTCCCCCTCATTCCAACCAAGCATAGCTACGAAATTAATGACTGCTTCTTTTAGATATCCCTTTTTAAGATAATCTTCCACTGCCACGTCTCCTTGCCTTTTGGAAAGTTTTGATTTATCAGCGTTGAGCAGGAGTGGAATATGGGCAAAGTCAGGCTCTTGCCAACCAAAGGCGCGATAAAGCAAGATATGCTTTGGAGTGCTTGGCAGCCATTCTTCGCCACGAATAACCTGTGTAATTTCCATCAGATGATCATCAACAACGCTCGCCAAATGATAGGTTGGAAAACCATCAGACTTGAACAAAACTTGGTCGTCAATGTTATCAGTATTAAATTTTACCTTGCCACGTACAATGTCTTCAAATTCTATAACTTCATTTTTGGGAACTTTCAAACGAATAGTTACTGGAATTTTTGTTTCCAATTTCTTAGCAACTTCCTCTGGAGTTAGAGTATCTAAACAATAACGGTCGTACATCGGTGGAAGTTTTTCTTTTTGCTGCTTTTCGCGCATTTCTTCCAGTCTGATTGAATCGCAAAAACAATAATAAGCCTTCCCGTCTGAAACCAATTGCTCGGCATATTTTTTGTAAAGCTCTAGTCTTTCAGATTGAACATACGGCCCAAATTCACCAGCTTCAATTATGCCAGGATATGTTTTTGAGTTTTCTTTTTTGGCTGATTTGATATTTTGGATTTGAGCGTCTTCAAAAACGCCCTCATCCCAGTTTAATCCCATTTGCTCAAGTGCCTTGATGAGATTTTCAACTGCACCGGCAACGAATCTTTTCTGGTCCGTGTCTTCAATTCGAAGAGCAAAAACTCCTTCATGTTTTCTGGCAAAAAGATAGTTATAAAGTGCCGTTCGCAGGCCACCAATATGCAAATACCCAGTCGGAGATGGTGCAAAACGCACTCTAATTTTTTTTTCTTGATTTGTCATTTTTTTGAAAATAATATCTTAATAGGAAAAATTATTACTGCCTTAAAGATTCTTTTACTTCTGTAAACTGGTTCTTGAGCAAAACGCCACAGCCATTCAAGTCCAACTTTTCGTAACCAGATTGGAGCACGCGCAATTTTGCCAGTGAGAAAATCAAAACTACCGCCAACCCCTATGGCTAATCTTATTTTAGCACTTTTTACGTTTTTAATAAACCTTTCTTGCCACGGTGCACCGAAATTGCAAATTAATATGTCACAATCATTTATTTTAAATTGACTATTGGACTTCATGCCATGATGATTGATGACTGATGACTGCTTATTTATCCCAATATCAGCTCCTTCAATTTTTAAATCTGGATATTTTTTTTGAATTATAGATTTAATTTCAGCAAATGAGCTGAGACCATCTTTGCTAATTGCTAGAAAAATACTTAATTTTTTTTCACTGGCAATTTGCAAAATTTCAGCCAGAAGATCAACTCCGGCAAATCTGCCCTGTAAAAATTTTCCGAATCTCAAAAATGCATACCAAATTCCAACTCCATCTGCAACATTCAAGTCGCAATCATTTAATATTTTCCGAAAGTCAGCATCTGCTTGCGCAGCCAAAATAAACTCTGGATTTACGGTTGCAATTTGATGGAATTTTTCTTCAATCAAAAAAAATTCTATCTTTTCAAGAATTTCTTTTTTGCTAAGATTATCAATTCTAACACCAAGTATTCTCATTATGTTACATGTTATACCGAATTAACTAAATTAGTGTTATATTGGGACGGAGCTAAGCTCTGGGATAGCAAACTACAACTAATTAAGTTAAGTTGGTATTACATGTTCTATCCTAATGGGCAATCCTCGAGTGAAACATATGCTGCGCCACCGCCCTTGCTTTCCATTACACTCACATAGTCAACTGGGACAATAATGTGAACTTTTTCATCAAAAACCGGTTTTTCAGCAAGTTGATCCCATTTTTCTTTTCTGATTTTTCCAAGCATTAAATTTGGTCTAAATTGCTTGTATTGCTGCGTTTTCATGCCGAGTGCGTCTTGAACAGCCCCATGTAAATTCCCAAGCTCATTGCTAACCTCACCACTAAGAATAACCATCCTGGGGTCATTAATATCTGGACTTAGCACAATTTTTGTCAGCTCTAAATCAAAAGATTCAATGTTTTCAACTGCTTCACTAACCTTTGCACAGATTTCCGGAATGACACTTTCATCTACATAGCCAACAAAAGAAACAGTCAAATGCAGACTATCCTCTTTGTTCCACTTGATTGGCAAATCACCCCACATCTCAATTTTTTTCGCCAAACGACGCTTAACAGGGTCTGGAATTTGTATTTCAATATATATTTTCTTTTTTTGCATGATTCAACTTTAGCACAAATATAGGAAAAATCAATCTATTTACCCAAAATTACCAACAATTCCCGGGCTGAAGTCACCCAATTAAACCTGATTGATTGACGCATGCCCTTATTTTTTACTTGTTCATATAGATTCCTGTCTAGTAATAACTCCTTCATGGCTAAGAATAGCTCGTTCGGATTGTCAGGATTAATCATAATTGCGCCATCTCCAACAACTTCCGGCAGCGAGGAGACATTTGAAGTTATTACTGGCACCCCGCAACGCATCGCTTCTAAAACGGGAATACCAAAGCCTTCAAAAAATGAAGGATACACAAAGAGTGACGCCAAGGTATACACAGCCGCTTTATCCTCATTGGTAACGCAACTAGTAAAAATTATGTCGCTTGTGCTCTTGGCGTTGCGCATTTTGAAAAGAATTTTTTCAACTCCCCACCCCTTTCCCCCTGCGATTACCAATTTGAATTTTTCTAATTGGGGATTTTGCAAAGATTTTAGCTGGTCAAAGGCTGCTACAATAGCGGGAATATTTTTGCGTGGTTCAACTGTACCAAGATAAAAAATAAAATTAAACGGAAGATGATATTTCTCCTTCACTGCCATTAAATGTGGGTCATTGCGATCCAATTGTCCAACATCTTCAGACACCGCATTATAAATACGTTCAATTTTTGTCTGATCAATGCCATAATAACTAACAATATCATTTTTGGAAGAATCAGAAACAGCGATAATTTTGTCTGCTCGTTTGCAAAGAGCTCTCGTATTGATGAAATGATGCCAAAGTCTGCGTTTGAGCGAAAAAGTCTGCGAAAAAATTTCAAACGAAAGATCATGGATAGTTAAAACAAACTTAACCTCGTTGGAAAGTGCCACAAAATTGATATTTGGCATCCAAAAAGTGTCGACGCCACCAAGCATTTTGTCGATGTGAGGCCAATGAAAATACCACAAACTCAGGTTCAAAAGTTTGTTTGGAATGTGAAATTGCCCGATGCTGACATTTTTGTATTTTTTAAATTGTCCTAGTTGTGCCTTTGGCTGACGCCAAGAATTTATGAACAAAACGTAGCTATTTTTCGAGTCCAACTCGAAAAGACGATGCAAAAGGTTTGTCGTGTATTCTTCAACGCCTGTATTTTTTCCCTCCACCAAACAACGGATGTCTACTCCTACTCTCATATTGCTAAATTGTTACATTGCTATATTGTTATTATAGATGCGCATTGTTATTTTGTATCCCTGACAATGTAACAGTGTATCAATATAACAATGCCTTTTGTCTTTAGTTAACCATATACCATCCCCCGCTTTTGCGGTAGTCTTGACTTTTGGGCGGAAAAGGAGTATAATAGGGTGCTACAATCAAGCAATTTTTAACGCTTGTGTGCCCATCTCTTTTTATTTGCCAAAATTAAGGGTTAATTTTTCTTTTAGAAGAAAAGTTACAAAACTTGCCTACCGGCAGGCAGGGAAATCCCGACACGTGCTCCCGCCCAAGGCGGACAGGCGTTGCTGGGGCAAAGACTTCACTCTTCGCTTCACCCTCCGGGTATATATTGTCTGGACAAAATCAAAGATTTTGAAAGCCAATTAAAATTCCCGCTGCACTTTTTCTGCTGAAAAAGCTCGCTGAAAATTTCTTAACGCTCATCACTCGTCTTTTGCCTACGCACTGCACAATGTGCGGAGAGGGATGCAAAAATATAAAATTCCTGCCCAGCATTAGACATTAGGAATTGAATTCCTCATGCTTCATGTTTCATATTATGCGTTACGTGTTTTGTGCTCCCTGAGCTTGTTCTCAATAATCCCCCTCATCCTTTCCTTGAAAATTTCACGGTTAAACTTTTGGACTTTGCTGGAAATATATTGGGGATCAAAAGATAAGGTCTGAAATTTTTTCACAGCTTCAATGATGGCTTGACTAGTTTGTACTTGAAAATAGACGCCCATAGTTTGGTCTTCCATGTGTTCAGGAATGTCCCCTCCTCGAAATGCCACAAGAGGTTTGCCACATGCAAGCGCTTCCATGGCCACAATGCCAAAGTCCTCCTCCTGGGGGAAAATAACGCCTTGGCAACCCAGATAATATTTTTTTAATTGCGCATCATCAACTCGACCTAAAAATTCAATATTCGGTCTGGCTATTTTTTTAAGTCTTTTGAGCTCCGGGCCGCGTCCGATTATTTTCAAAGTCAGACCAAGTTCATTAAAAGCTTTAATGGTAATGTCGTGACGTTTATATGCGATTAGTCTGCCAACCATCAAGAAATATGGTTTAGCTTTTTCAATGCTGGCATCTGGAGAAAATCTTTTTGTATCAACAGGTGGATGAATCACGATAGCATTTTTTCGATAATATTTTTTTATTCGATTAGCCACAAAATTTGAGTTTGCTACAAATACATCGACTCTGTCGGCGCTAACCCTGTCCCAAAGACGAAGATAGTTCATCGCAAATGGAATGACGCTTTTAACAAAACGCGGGAAATAAAAATCTCGCGTATATTTTTGACAATCATCCCAGGCGTAACGCATCGGAGTGTGCATGTAGCAAATGTGCAAAGTTTCCGGACGGGTAATGATGCCTTTAGCATAACTTGAAGAATCCGAAACAACTACGTCATAACTGGAAAAATCAAACTGCTCAATGGCTGGCGGCATCAACAATGGAAAAATTCGATGCCAATTTTTCACAAAAGGCATTTTTTGCAAATATGAAGTGTAAATTCGCTTATCCTCAAAAGCACCATGCATAGCTTCTTTATTATGCACGATTGTATAAATCGGGGCGTATGGATAAATTTCCAAAAAACACTCAAGGACGCGTTCGGCTCCCCCGTGTTGTACTAGATAATCATGAACAAAAGCTATTTTCATAGAAAAAGTTGTTTATTTTGAAACTTATGCAAACAACTAGCCACTAACTTATCTTGCTAATTCTCATATCAACTACGTTAAGCTGAATTCTGCTATTCCCGTTCCAGTCGTCCTTTTGGATGTTGCACAGAATGTCAATCTGATCATTTTCTTTCAGCGACGCAAATTTCTCACCGCCATTAAAGCTAATCGCTTCAAAGACTCGCATGCTTTCATTGTCTGAGGAATTTTTTTCGGCTAGGGAGAGCAAGAATTTCACATGTTTCTTTTCAGATCCAAGGAATCTTTTTTCATTAATAACTAGATTTTTTACTAGTATTATTGGTTCAGCATTGCCCATTCCGAAAGGCTTAAGCTTTTCAATATCAGCGATTAAATCGAAACCTATTTCCTTTGTTTCCACCTGCCCATCAATAATAATTTCTGATTCTAATTCAATTCCCTCGAGTTGCTTTTCAATTATTTCCTCTAATGCCTTCTGGAAATTTTCCATTTGGTCATTTCGCACCGATACTCCTGCGGCTTGACTGTGTCCACCAAATTTTAGCAGCAAATGACTACACTTTCCGATGGATTCAATAATGTTTATCTGTGGAATGCTTCGAAAAGATCCCTTGCTTTCATCAGTTCCCTTTTGAAAAATAGCTGTCGGTTTATTAAACATTTGCGCAATTTTTCCAGCCACCAAGCCAACTACGCCAATTGGAAAATGATCGCTAATTGCAAAAATAATTTTTTTGTTTTTATAAGAATTTTCAGCCAATGACTTGATTTCTTTGACAACTTCAGCCGTAATCTTTTGTCGCTCAATGTTATTTTCTTCCAACTCTAAGGCAAAATCTCGAGCGCGAACCGTATCTTTTTCAACTATCAAATTGTATGCCAAGTTGGCATGATTGATTCTGCCTGCAGCGTTTATTCTTGGCGCTATGTAAAAAGAAACTTTTTTCGTATCAGGAATAGCAGATTCATCAATAACTATTCTACCCACAGTAAACAGCTCTAAAAGACCAACTCGGCGAGTCTTCGAAAGAACAACTAAGCCATACTTCACGAATAATCTGTTTTCTCCAATCAAGGGAACGCAATCAGCTATGGTTCCAATTGAAACTAAGTCCAACATCCATTTTGTCTGTCCAATCTTTTCTGGCATCAATTTTTCATAAATCGCCTGCACAACCTTGAAAGCTACTCCTACTCCCGCTAAATCTTCAAATGGATAACCACAATTTTTCTGATGAGGATTAATAATTGCCAGTGCATTTGGCAGCTTTTCTGGAACATGATGATGGTCGGTAATGATGACATCAATCCCATACTGCTTGGCTTTTTCAGTCTCAGCAAAACTAGTAATGCCACAGTCCACAGTGATAATCAATTTCACGCCGGCAATTTTAAAGATATCGATAGCTAGCAAATTAAGGCCATATCCTTCGGTTCGCTTGTCAGGGATGTAGACATCGGCGTCAACTCCAAGCTCACTGAAAGTTTCTTTCAGGATAGCACTTGAGGTGATACCATCTGCATCATAGTCGCCAAAAATTATCACTTTTTCTTTGAGGTCGCGCGCAAGCCTGATTCTTTCAATAAGTTTTTCCATCTCACAAAAAAGAAACGGATTAAGACAATCCGTTTGATAATCTGGCGCAATGAACGCCTGAAGCTCCTTTTCTGATTTGAGTCCTCGAGAAAATAGAATTTGCTTTACCAGGGAATGCAATTTCAGTGAAAATTCAGAAGGAATCTCAACTAGCTCTCTGCTTAGCCATTTTGCCATAAACGTTTTTGCGATGTTTCTTTTGTATATTATCTATGCATTATATATCAAATACTGTAATTTACATAGCCCTAACAAATCAAAGGCAACTCAGCACACAAAAATCTCTCACCAATTAATATTTAGAACTAAAATATAATTTTAATATCAACAGCACATGCATCTTGCCCATTATTATATATAAAGAGCGGATTAATGTCGAACTCATTTACCTGAGGGTTCTCTTGAGCGAAATACATCAGCCCAAATAAAATTTTAGCCAGCTCTTTACTATTGCATACGGCCTGACCCCTGGCGCCTTTGAACAAAAAATTTATTTTGCTTTTCAGGATTTGCGCTTCAATTTCCTTGAGATTCATGGGAGTCAGCAGGAAATTTACCAACTTGAAAATCTCAGTATAGATACCACCCAGGCCATAGACAATTACTGGTCCGAAAATTGGGTCTCTCTTGATGCCTAAAATTATTTCTGCAAATTTATCAACTTGGGCTTGCGCAATAATCATTTCTCCAGGAAAACTTTTTTGCATTTCACCGAAAGCTTCTTGCAATTCTTCTTCATTTTTAATACCCAAACGCAACCCGCCTTGATCGGTTTTATGCAAAATCAAATCCGAATCAACCTTAAGCGCCAAGGGAAAACCGAGTTTTAAATTGTCTATATTTTCATCAGTTACAGTTGCGTGAGCAACCGCCCCAATGCCATAAAGTTCCATTATTTTTGCAGAATCTGCAAAAGAAAGCGCTTTACGTTTTTCAGAAATAGCTTTTGTGATTATTGCCTGTGACTGCCGCCTTCTGCTATCATCAAGCTTCAAATTCGAGACTTTTGCACTATTATCAGCAAATAGCTGCCAAATTCGATATTTTTCCAGCGAACTGATTGCCGTTTCAGGTGTGGCAAAATTTACCAAACCTTCTGTTGCGAAACCCCTAAGCGCTTTAGCAATTTTTTCGCCTCCAATAAAAACAGGAATGATATTTATATCTCTTTTCCGAGAAAATGTCATCGCAGTAATGGCAATCTGCTCAACTCTCGTTTGACCCTGAGGGGTTAGTAAACAAAAGATATTTTCGATTTTTTCTTTGTGCAAAATTTCCAACACATCCTGATAGCGATCTTCCTGAGCATCACCCAAAAGGTCAATCGGATTTTCAATTGAAGATTCGGCTGGGAGGATTTTTTTTAATTTCTTTCTTGCAGCAGCAGAGATATCTGCCAGTACTAAGTTTTTATCTTTGAAAGCATCTGTCGCTAAAACACCTGCGCCTCCAGCATTGGTGATGACGCCACATAAAGAGCTTTTCGGAGAATCGCAATTGCTAATCAATTTAAGCAAATTCAAAAATTCATCCAAATCATTTGCCCTTATCACGCCAGCCTTTTCAAACGCAACACTTGTAATTTCATCACTTCCTGCCATTGCTCCTGTGTGCGAGGCTATTGCGAGCAAAGTTTTGGCTGTTTTTCCCGCTTTCAAAATTACGATAGGTTTTTTCATTGAAACCTTGCTAGCTGCTTTCAAAAATGCTTCCCCATCCTTAATTCCCTCTAAATACATCCCAATAACTTTCGTACGTTCATCATTTCCCAAATATTCGATCAATTGTGACTCTGAAATTTGCATCTTGTTTCCGATTGAAACAATTTTTGAAAAAGCCAAATTCTCTTTCTTTGCCTTATCCATCAGTGCTACTGCAAGCGCTCCAGATTGTGACACAAAAGCAATATTCCCAACCGCAGGCATGCCACCAGCGAAAGAAGCGTTAAGCTTAACTGTAGGAGCAATAAAGCCTAAACAATTCGGTCCAAGAATGTTAAGTTTTTTGCTCCGTGCTAATTGATTAATTTTATCTTCAAGCTTTTTTCCACTTGCACCCGTTTCTGAAAAACCCGCAGAAATTATGACAAAATTCTTAACTTTATTTGCAGATTTCTCGATTGTCTCAAGCACGAATTTGGCCGGAATGGCTAGAATTGCCAAATCAACTTCCTTTGGAATTTCCTCCAGCGTTGCATAGCATTTTCGCAGGCCAATCATCCCGTATGAAGGATTTACAAAATAGACCTTTCCTTTGTATCCAAGTTTTATTATGTTGTCTGCCAGCACGGTACCTATTTTGCCTTTTTTATTTGAAGCACCAACAATAGCAATTGATTTTGGAGCAAACAAAATTCCTAGTGTTTCATTGTTCATTATTTTTATTTGTATTTTAAGTTAAGGTTTATTATTTTTTTTATTATACCCTTTTTTTAGAAATCCGTAAAATGTATAAAACGAGCATTTTTTGCTCGCTTTATATACCCAAAAATAACATCGTATGATAGTTTATAATCCACTTTTCTTCAATTCTTCCAAGAGTTTCTTTTGATCGCGACTCAAATTTTTTGGCACGTCTACAATAATCTTAACTAATTGATGACCGCGAGCAGAGTTTCTGCCAAGTTGCGGCACGCCTTGCTCCTTGATGCGAAATGTTTCGCCGCCTTGAGTGCCGGCAGGAATTTTAATGCTGATATTCTCATTAATTGTTCGCACGCTTATCTTGTCACCCAGGACAGCCTGAGAATATGAGATGTGCTCAGTCGACAAAATATCGTTGCCTTTTCTCTCAAAAAAGTTATGCTGCTTTATGTGAATGTTAACAAATAAATCTCCATTAGAAGAACCTCTTTCTCCAGCCTCGCCCTGACCTTGAAGTGAAATAGTTTGACCATTAGAAATTCCTGCCGGAATGTCAAAAGCTATTGATTGCTGTTCTCGAACTCGGCCTTCACCACTGCATTTATGGCACTTTTTAGCATAAGTTTTTCCGCTGCCTGAGCATGTCGGACAAGTTGAGGCTTGAACAAATGTGCCAAAAAAACTCCGCACGGTCTGTTTGATTTGACCTGAACCCTTGCAAGTATGACAGTTTTCTTCTTTTGCACCAGGCTCGCCACCACTTCCCTTACACAGACCGCAAACGACTCTGCGAAGCAATGAGACTTCTCGATGTGCGCCTTTGACCATTTCTTCAAAACTTATTTCAGCATCAATCTGAATGTCGCGACCAGCTTTTTGAGAACTTCCCCCTCGACCTCCACCACCTCCAAAAATATCAGAAAAAATATCTTCGAAACCGCCACCAAATTCAAAGCCTTGACCACCTCCGCCTTGCTGGAAGCCGGAAAAATCAAAACCTTGTGAGGAGAAACCGCCGAAGCCTTGACCGCCTCCGCCACGCTGCCCTTGTTCAAAAGTCTGCCCATATTGGTCATATTGGCTACGTTTTTCCTTATCTGAGAGAACTTGATAAGCAGCATTTATCTCCTTGAACTTATCAGCGTTTCCGCCTGTTTTATCTGGATGATGCTTGTGCGCAAGTTTCCGATATGCTTTTTTTATTTCATCATCATTGGCGCCTTTGTTGACACCTAGAGTTTCATATAAATCTTTTGCCATATATTTTATTGATACTTTTATTACATTTATAAGGGCAAGCACATAAGTTCTATTTTGACATATTTTTCAGGGATAATACTCTACTTAAAATAGTCTACCTTGAAAACAAAAAATTAGCAATCCCTAATGATGAGTGCTAATTAATTCTACGTCGCAACTACAAGATTATTTCCTTTTCGACTGTTATCGTTTTGATTTCAATAAATTTAAACTTAGTTAAAAGTAAAAATATTAGCCAACTCAGACCAAAAAAAATGAAACTTAGCAAAGAGCCAATAGAAAGGACAGTGAAGAATAATATCCCAGCAAGTACTCCCGCAAAAGAAGATGAGCGCTGCTGCCCAGTGACGCTAGGAGTGAAAGTATTTTCAATTTTTTTGCTAACAAGTTCTGCCATGACGTTTGAAACATTTTCAGATCCTTGAACGTTTCTACCAACAAGTGTTGATAGTTGATCTCTCCCACCCTTCAATATGAGTGCTTGCTCATCGCTGTTAATCTGCGAATTTAAATTATTTATTTTATCAGCTGCTTGAGCTCGAAGTTGCTCACGATCAGCTGGAGATATGTTTTGTTTATCCAATTCCTGCTCAACCATTTGAGAAACACTGGAATCAGAAGTTTGCAAATTTTGCTTTGCGATTTGATTTTTTTGAGTTTGCAGGATAAAGTCATCGACTGTAATGTTCGCATTTTCCAGTGATTTAAAATTTTGATCGGTTAAAGATAAAATCTTAAGAGCAATCTTACTGGAAATACCACCTATCGCCATGCGCGGAATTAGTATCTGACCATCGAGCCGATTCACAATCGAAAAATATTGAACTGAAATAACAAGTGAAATCGCTAGAATCATCATTGCCTTTCCAGCCCGAAGTGATTTTTGAAAATCAATTTTCACGTTCAATTTAAAATCTCGACGAATTTTTCGAGAAGATAAAAACAAAAAATAACTGCCAATAATTGCACCCAAAAGATGCCACAAGCTACCCGTAAAGACCACGCCCAAGACTAGAGAACCAGTCAACAATAGTTCTAGCAAAACAATATCAGTAAATAATGCAATATCCAAACAAATCAAGACAAGATAGAATATAAAAGATATCATTGAAGACGTCCAACTACTTGCACCGGAAACATCAAAGATTCGAGCAACAGACCACCAAGATATAAATGCAAAAACCATTGTCAATATACTCAAAGTTAATTCGATTATTTTCCGATTCATATATTAATATATTTGTATTTATGTTATTTATTATATCAGATTTGCCAGTTATGCGATACAAAAAACATCTCAACTGTTATATTAGTGAGATGTTTTAATCTTATGTCTACTAATTCCTAGGAAACACGCGTACTTTTTGTCGGTTGTGCGGAATTTTTTGTTGATTGTGTAGATGTTGCATAACTCTTTTGACTGGAGGAAGTGCTACTACTGACCGATGAGGAAGCTGGACTTGCAGCGTCCTGACTTGAATTTTTGGAAAGGTTAATATAAATAATAGCTACAACAACTATTGGCAAGCCAATTATTAACAAAAAAGTTAAAAACTTATTTTTCATACACTCTTTTAAATAAGATTTGAGTCTCTTAGAAAGAATCAGATTTATTTTCTTAAATTTGTTGCTTAATTCAATTCAATATAGATATACTTGCACATAATCAGTTCTACGCATCTTTTTCCATATTCTTTCAAGCAATGGCTTGCTATTCTTCCCTTCTTTGCTGTGAAGAATTTATCAAACTGCGAACTTCATCCAAATTTACATTCGGCCGTTGACGCTGCGAGTTGAATTTTTTTGGAGCAATATATTGCATCTGCGAAAGTGACATAGGTCTTTCTTGCGGCGCATAGGTTTTTTGCTGCACATTTTTTTGAGCAGGTTCGCTAGTGGGTTGCGGCGTTACCCGTGGAACCTCCTGTCGAGGAATCCTGCTTGGCTGCGCAGCTGGTTGTTGCTGATATTCATCCCCTTGTTTATCTTCGTGTTGTCGCTGCATTTTTTGTTCCTGCATAAGTTTTTCTTTGGCAGTCATGCGCTGATATTCCTTTAAACAATCTTTGCAAAAAGTTGGACGCGATCCGTCTGGTTGAAATGGCACTTGAATATGATCATTGCACATATCACAAATAGCATCAAACCTAGGCCGGGTGTCAATCGGTTTAACGTAATAATCTTGATTTTCCTCAATGGGTTGCACTTGAGGTTTAGTCACGGGTGCCGGAGCTTGTTGAAATTGCTGTGGCTGATTGACTAAGGGCGCCTTCTGGGCGACAGTGGCCTGCTGAGGCCTGACAGGGGCAGAATTAAACACTGGTTGCGCCATGGGCCTTGGATTTGACCCTGGTTGAGTTTGAGACGCATAAGCCTGCTGAGGGCGCTGCTGTTGCTGAATAATGACTGGGTTCGGGCCATATGAAGCCACGGGTGGCTTATTAACAGTCTGAAAGCCAGCTGCTGGCATAATCCCTGACCATCTTGAGATTTTATCCTCAACTTCATCTTTGCTTGAGGCATATTTTTCTCTTGAGGCAGCAATTATTTTCTGCTCATTTTCTATTGTATCTTCAATACGTACCGGCGGTAAAACTTTTGCAGAAAATGCATCCCCTGCAATACCATCAATCATCAATTTCAGATACACGTTATATTTCGGCAAATTGACAATATCATTTTGCATGAAAACTGGTTCGAATTCCTTTTCCAAAAATTCTGCATCCATTGCGCCAACGCGAAAAGAAACTATTGTTCCGGCATTACCAAAGATGGCATCGCGAACTTTTTCATCAATCTGGGTAATATATTGATTTGCTAAAATCAAATTAAGATGATATTTTCGAGCTTCCGATAAGATGTTTGCGAATGACTCTGTAGCAAAGTTTTGAAACTCATCCACATAAAGATAAAAATCATTTCGGGTGTCTTCTTCAATGTCAACGCGACCCATGGCAGCTAGCTGAATTTTCGTGATCATCATAGCCCCCAAAAGCGCACTGTTGTCTTCTCCGATACGCCCCTTGGACAAGTTTAAAATAAGGATCTTCCGAGAATCCATAATATCTCGAATATCAAAAGATGACTGAGTTTGACCAACGATGTTTCGAATGAGTGAACTTGAAAGAAATTGACCGACTTTGTTTTGGATCGGCGAGACGACTTCTTGCAAAACTTTGTCGCTCCATTTCGGGAATTCATCCACCCAAAATTGTCTGATTACTGGGTCAGTAACTTTATCAACTACTCTTTCTCGATATTTTTTATCCACCAAGATTCGAGTCACTCCGAGCAATGTGCTGCCTGGATATTCCAAAAGTGCCAAGATTGCATTTCGCAGGATATATTCCAAACGAGGTCCCCATGAATCGGCCCAAATCTTCTTGAAAACCCCAATAAGTCCAGATGAGACAAGATGCCTGTAATCTGGATCAACTGATTCCATAACATTGAAAGCCAGTGGAAAATTTTGATCGGAAGGATTTAAATAGATAACATCATTTATTCTGTTCGTCGGAATTGCTTTGAGCAGTTTCTCGGCTGTGTCACCATGAGGATCGATATAACAAATTCCATGCCCATTGCGAATGTCTTGCACCACCAAATTTTCCAGCAGGTTAGTTTTTCCCATACCGGTTTTTCCGATGATATACATATGCCTTCGTCTATCGTCGGTTTTGATTCCGAAGACCCTCTCTTGATTTCGAAAATTAGTTTTTGCAAAAAAAGCAATTTCACTATTATTCATACGATCGTTGTCGTTTAGAAATTATTGAAAAAAATTATTTTACTTCCTAAAAGCTAACAGCTAATGAAGCTAGCAGCTAGCTTATTCAATTGGCAAATTTGAAGGTGCGCCACCACGCTTTGCTTCAACTCGTGAAATTGATGGAGCCATAACATTCATATCTGGCAAGTGATATATTGTAGCCAGTTCCTCACTGCTTAATACTGTTGTGACCCCATCCCTACTTCTGTTCTTATATCTGCGGAAAAGTTTTCGTTGCCGATATCTCAAACGTGAAACTTTAAAAATATAATTTGCAAAAGTTTTAGAATCTCCATCTGGCTTGAAACCATTCAAATTATCGTCGCCGAATTGTTTTAAAGCTCCCCAAAAAGCGGAGACGCCGAGTGATTTGTCATAATTCTCACGTCTGCCAAGATAAATAAATCTGCCTTTGGTAGAAAATTGAATTTTTCCCAAATTTGTTTCAACAGCTTTGAGCACATCTCTTTCCATTGGAGATAGACGTGTGTCCAGTGGCTGCTCATCCTTTTTCTTCTCACCTTCAAATTCAACGGGTGCGCTGAGATATTTAAATATGCTACCAAAAACTTCTAATAAATCTTTCCACATCGTATCTAAAATACCTACCTTCTTTTTTTCTTTTCCCTTGAGCCTTTCTACGAGCATTTTTCCGACCGTGCTATTCCATTTTGGAGAAGCTGGTGAAATTACCCATTGTAGCCAACTGTGTTGACCTGGCCCAAGCTTTCCCATAACTTCAATTAATCCTGCCAAAGGATCAATCATGGTCCCACTTACTGATTCTTCATAACTTGGATAGGTTCGAATCGGGTAAGCATCATGATCTCTTGTCATTGCTATGTCAGTACCCCAAAGGTCCCATTGAGAATTAGGAACAAGCTTAGGTACATTATCAACATAATCTGGCACTTCAACGATTTCCACGTCAGGATATTGAGCATAAAGATGAGCCTCAATTAGATGACGATATTTTTTCATCGAGCGCACATAAAAATGCACCGAACCTTGATCGCTGACCATCTCAAAACTCATGTAATCCGGAAATCCACCTTCGACAAATTCCTCAAGCGTGTTAAAGCTTTTTTCTACACCAGCAAAACCCACAAAAAGAGATTCCATGGGTTTCGGGCTTTTTTCAATATTTTTGGGAGGAATTATTTCTAAAACTACCCAGCTAGCTGAGGCCCAAAAAGCTTCTTGAACATGATACATCCAAAGAGTTTTAAACAAGAAATAGAAAACTGGGGGTAAGATAAAAAACCACACATAACCGAAAACTTGCCCTGCCATTTTTGTGGACGCAATAATTTCATTCAGTGAGCTTGAAATAATATCCATGATTTTTATGTTTGCTGTTTTTATTGTTTAGCGAAATAGAAGTTCGCCTCAGGTTTACAAATTCAATAACAATTATATAGTTTCCAGCGCCACTTATCTATTTTTTGAGGCAATATAAACCATCTTTTGACTTGGAAAAAAAATTGTTGAGGTTTATTACAATTGTAGATTTCTTGACTTGTCTGATTTCGAGAACTTTTTTCAGAATTTCATCTCTATTTAATGATTTTGAATTTTTCAGAATAATTTCTTTGATAACATCTTTCACGGTTCCTTTTTGATAACCCCATTCTGAAAGTGCGTAAATTCCCCTACCAACCAAAACAAAATTACTATCCTTAATTAGTTCATTGTGAACTGTCTGTGGATGAGTTTTTTTCTTATTGAGGTGATGCTTGTCTATCTTTTTTGCAATTTCTTTGAAATGAAGCGGGCTACCTGCTTCCTTGAGAACAAGGTAGGCCTTTTCGCGCGTGCCTTTAGGTGAAATTTCCTTCCATTTGATAGCGCCCCATTTGCCAAAATTATTTTGCTTTATTTCTTGTGAAATTTCAAGGTGATAAACAAAATGATCTTTGCTTAAATCGCTTTCCAACTCGCCAACTGCGAATTCAAAAAGTTCTTCTGCTGTCAAAGGCTTCTTCTCTTTTTTCAAGACTGACAAAGTTGCATTTTTAGTTTTGCGCCAATGTTCAATATCAAAATCGGAAAGCGCATAAGAAAAAGATAATTCTCCTTTAACTTCATGACTCTTGATTTGATTAATACATTCAAGAAAAAAACGAACGGCAGCCTGTTCAGCAAGATTATCATTTCCAAGAACCTCCAGAAGTTTCTTCCTGCTAATTATACCACTGTTTTTTGCAATAGCCAAAATAACAATTTCTCGAACTTTCACAAATTCAGGATGATTGTTTTTTTCTCGAACTTTTTTCAAAGCTTCTCTAATGACTTGCCTGACCCGTTCTCTGGTGATGGTATATTTCCCACCTATTTCCTCAAGAGTCAGTGCTCCGTCTCCATGAATACCATAGCGACTAAAAATTATTTCCTGCGACCTCATTGATAAATCGCAAATAATCGCATTTAAGGCCGCAGAAAAGAATCCCTTTTCTACTGGAGCCTTTTTTTCTTCAGTAATCACATTTTTCATATCGCTTATATTACAATATCTTAATATATTAAGGTTCAAATTATATTAACACATTATGAATTTTTGTCAATCTTTTTCAAGAATCGATGAAAAAACGCAATCCGGGGATTACGTCTTGCTCTATTTTATTTATAAGTTACCAATCCAAATTTCCTACTTTCTGATTTTAATTTCCAGTTTTTCCTCCAATTTAGAAGCTATTTTTTTCATAATAATGTCGACTTCTTCGCTTGTTAGCGTCCTATTTTCAGCATTTAGCATGATATGAAACGCATAATTCGAGGTCCCGTCGGCAAAATCAAAAATATCGAACAAATCGGCATCCACAATCAAATCTCCACCTTCTGCTTGAATAACAGCCAAAATATCATCCACTCTCTGGCCTCCTGAGACAATCATCGCAATATCCCTCATAACATTCGGGTATTTTGGAATTGATTTGAACTCACATTGAGCATTGGAAATGTTTTGCAGTAATTCAAGGTCAAATTCGAAAAATGCCACCCTGCCGCTGACGTCAAAATCAGCCAAAACTAACGGGTTTATTTCTGCAATGCAACCAATTGCTTGGTCACTTCCGTCAATTTTAATCTCACTGGCACGACCTTCATGGCAAAAAGTTTTTGAAATTTGTGCAAAGCCATCTTCCATGGCTGCGTAATATTGATCTGTTATGCCAAACTGTATCATTAAATTGTTTACCAGGGATTTGGCCGAAAAAAACAAAGTTTGCTGTAAATCTTCTTGAGCACCTTTCTTGTTTGCTTTCTTTTCAAGCACCACGATGCCGCAGAGCATATTTTTTTCAGCTGGCAAAGCTTTGGCATCATTTGGCAGAAAAACTTTTCCGATTTCAAAAATATGCATCTCCTTTGTGTGTTTCAAGTTTTCCCGTACATTTTTCAGTAAATTCGGGATCAAGCTCACGCGCAAGATAGACTGCTCGCAATTCATTGGGAGTTCGAGTTCTAAGTGCTTGAATGTTTGTAATTTTGCTGCCTCAGCGTCTTTGCGTCCATAAAAGGCATAGTTGTATACTTCTGAAAATCCAAGCCCAACCAGGACATTTTTAACGCTCCTGACAAAAGTTCTTTTTTCACTAGCTACAGGAGGTTTTATGGAAACCATTTGCGGCGTTGCAACAATTTTCTCATAACCATAAACTCTGCCGATTTCTTCAATCAAGTCTTCCTGCGTGAGCAAATCAAGCCTAAAGGTTGGAACTGTTACTATCAAGTCTTTTCCAGAGTTTTTTACCTCGCAGCCAAGCGAAGTGAGAATTTTTTTGCTAACACTTGCAGGAATCTCTTCTCCGAGCAATGAATTTACGTATTTTAAATCAAGTTTAATCGTCCAAGTTTTTTTAACGGTTGGATACTCATCAACAATTCCAGCCAGTTTAGCGTCAGTAATGTGGGTTAAAAGCTCAATTGCTCGCACCATCGCTTTTTCCGCAATATTAGGATCAAGTCCTTTTTCAAAGCGCATAGCAGCGTCTGTCTGGAGCGTGAACTTATTTTTTGTTTTACGAATAGAGGTTGGATTGAAAGTTGCTGACTCAAGCATAATACTCGTGGTTTTTTCGCTAACTCCACTTTTTTTGCCACCCATAACACCAGCCAGCGCAAGCACGTCTGTTTTGTTTGCTATGACAACATCATCACTGGACATTTTTTTCACACTGCCATCCAAAATCACGATTTCTTCATCCTTTTTCGCATTCCTGATGATTATCTCCGCCACTTCACCGCTTGAAATTTGTGCAAAATCAAATGCATGCATCGGTTGACCAAGTTCTAGCATTACATAGTTTGTCACATCAACCACATTGTTGATTGACCTGATTCCACACCTCTCCAAGCGAGTTGAAATCCATTGTGGAGATTGCTTAATGGTTACATTATCCAATTTTGCGGCAATATATCGCTCGCACAAATCTTTATTTTCAATAGAAACCGTGATGCTCGAGGTTTTCTTTTTCGCAAGTTTCAAGCCGTCATAATCATATTCAATAATATCTCCATCAAGCGCAGCAACTTCGCGAGCAAGCCCAACGTGACTAACTGCATCATGAGCCCTATCGGGCAATACTTTAATTTCCAAAATTTGATCTTTCTCATCAAACAATGCACTTAGAGGTGTTCCAATTTTCAAAGATTTTTCCAAAAGTAAAATACCGCTATGATCACTGCCGAGCCCCAGTTCATCTGGGGCGCAAAGCATACCAAAGGATTTGACACCCCGGATTTCAGCTTCTTTGATCTTGAAATCACCTGGCAGAACTGAACCAATCTGCGCCACAGGAACCTTTTCTCCCACTGAAATATTTTTGGCACCACAAACAATATCCAAGACTTTGTCTCCGATATTGACTTTGGTAAGTTGCAGTTTATCAGCATTTGGATGCTTGGATATTTCCAAGATTTCTCCCACCACCACACCTTCAAAATCTGAGCCAACTTTTTCCACGCCTTCAATTTCAAGCGCATGCATTGTGATACCCTGGATTAATTCTTCTGGTGATAATTTTGTTCCTGATATTTCTTTTAGCCAACTGTAAGAATATTTCATAGTTCTACAAATTACAAATTTACTTTAGCACCTACATAATTACAAAATTTTACCCGCCTACCGTCGAGGCAGGCAAAAATACGAAAATACGAAATAAATGCGATGAGAAACTTTTTGTACTTTTGTATTTATTTTGTATTTTCGTAGGGTCTTTTAGAATTGTTTAATAAACCTCAAATCGCCGCTGTGAAAATGACGAATGTCGTCAATTTTGTATTTCATCATTGCCAAGCGTTCAAGTCCAAATCCCCAGGCAAAACCTTGGTATTTCCCTCTTGGATAACCGGAAGCAACAAAAACATTTTGATTTACCATGCCAGCCCCACCAAGTTCTATCCAGCCAGCTCCTCGACAAGAAGAACAGCCTTTATGCCCACAAACTAAACAACTTATATCAAATTCAAAACTTGGTTCCGTGAATGGAAAATAACTTGGTCGCAACCTAACTTTAACTTCTTGCTTGAAAAAAGCTGAAAAAAATTGTTCGGCCATATATTTCATATTCCCAACATTAATATCATCACCAACGACTAAAGCTTCGAATTGATTAAATGAATGCTCGTGAGTTGTATCAGTGGCTTCATTCCTAAAACATCTTCCAGGCGCAATAATCCGAAAAGGCGGTTGGTGTTTTTCCATATAACGAACTTGAACTGCTGAAGTCATTGGACGAAGTGCGATTTTTTCTTTTCCTGCTTCCGCTTTTAACCAAAAGGTATCTTGCATATCACGCGCTGGATGATCCTTAGGCATATTCAAAGCATCAAAATTATAGAACTCTGTTTCCACTTCCGGTCCATCGGCAATTTCAAAACCCATCGAAGTGAAAATGTCTTCAATTTCATTTTGAATTTGAGTCAAGGGATGGAGATGTCCCTGGCGCAGTTTGATGGCTGGAACAGTGACGTCAATTTTCTCCGCCTTTGCGTCAAAAGTTGAAGCGAGATTTTTTTTCTTTTGATCTAGCAGATTTTGAATTTCAACCTTAACAGAATTGGCCAGTTGCCCAACCTCTTTTTTTTCCTGCGCTGAAACATCTTTAAGTTGCCTTAAAATTCCCACAAACTCGCTTTTGCGTCCCAAGAACTGAATCTCGAGCTGCAAAACATCTTCCACAGTTTTGGCGTTTTCAACTGCAACCCGTGCCTCTTCTTTGATTTTAACAATTTTTTCTTTTAACATATTCTTCGCTAGAGTGTCATTCTGAATTTATTTCAGAATCTACCTCTTTTATCTCAACTAGCTTTATACATCCTCAATCCTGAAACACGACAACCATGCCGCATCGCTATGGAGTTCGAGATGACATTCATTAATGCTGACATTTCTTATAAATCAATCTTACCAATTTAAGTCTATTATGGCAATATAAAACAGCAAAATTATAAAAACTCCACATCCTTAATTATTTTTCCATAAAAATCTTGCCTTTTACCTGTTTCATCGTGAATACCAAGGCTAAGATATGATTCATCCTCGCTTTTATAATCCCAAAATTTTTCTCCCTCACTCTTTTTGAAAAGTTCTTTCCCCCAGATTTCCTCAGCTACAGCATGCGCCTCAAACAAGAATTCAAATTTCTTTCCGTCAAATTCTAAATTCTCTGAAAAAGGCAATTGGATATCACTTTGAATTTCTTTCACGAATACAAAAATATTATCATTCAAATCATCTGCCAAAACAAAACCGTTTTGTAAATAGCATTTAATATAAAAACTACCATCATCGTAACGAAATTTAACTAGCTGCTCAATTTTAAAAATCTGATTATCAACAACTATTCTCAAATCTATTTTAATTTTTTTTCTAAATTCTTCTACATTCATAACTTTAAAAAAAATATACTTTCATATATATCATTTGTATTTAACTTATTTTAATACTGCCTCTAAAATCTTTTCCAATCCTGACACAGTTTCAAAATCTTTCAAATCCCCAAGATTAATCCATTTGAACTCAGTATGCTCCCAGTCTAGTTTGATTTCTGGCTGCATTTTCAGTTCTGCCAAAATTGGAAAAATAAACCACGTTTTTTGAATTTCGTCATCAAAAAGTTCATAAGGCTTTCCCTTTTTTATTTGCAAAATCAAGTCGGGCATTATACCAAGTTCTTCCCTGAGTTCTTCCAACACTTTTTCCTCAAGCGCAACAGGTTCATCCAAATAGCCACCAATAGAATTCCAAAGTCCCTGATAAGCACGAACTTTGTCACTACGCTTCAAAATCAAAATCTGACTTTCAAATTTGACAAAGCAATTCAAAACCGGTGCTTTGTCGGAAGTTGAATAGTCAATTCTTCCATCCTCAAACTTCGGCAACTTTTCCGAAAATTCTTGCAAAAGTTTTTCCAAAACAATTTCATCATTCATATTTTATATTTCACAAGCTATTTCCTTACTTCCATAAATGGATATATGGAAGTATTGGACTCTTGCTAATTACTAGTCAAAAAGATTTTTGATAAATCTATGATAGGGATATTTATCCAGCAGACTTGCATAGGTCAAATCTTTTTTTGAAGTCTTTATATTTTCAACAGCTGAGACTCTACTTTTGAGCCAAGCTGTATATTTTTCATCTCCCTTGTGCAACCATTTGTCAGTAGCATTGATAGTTTGACTGCTAACCCTCAACTTTTTCATTATCTCATCATAGCTTTTTTCACTCAAGAGCATCCTAGCAATTTGAACTCTGCGTGCCATCATCAAGGATTCACTGGCGGTAAAGAGCCCCAGAAAAAAATCAACAATTTCCTGCTTAGTTTTTAGTTTTGAAATGACCTCGAACAAACTATCAATTGCTTGAAACTTTTCATTCGGATCAATCATATGGGGTTTTACCTTCGACATATAATTTTATTTTATTTTTTTAATTTTTATAATTCTGCTATCTGATAAGAGCTTTTTATTATATATAATTTATTTCTTCTTTATAAAAGATAGCTCCACTTCCATAAATGGATATATGGAAGTATAACACAACCACATTGATTAATTAGGATTAGTATAGCTTTCCACCCAGGGGAACTTCTTGGTCGGGAGCTATCAAGATGCATTCGTGATTTTCATCTGGCAAACCGAGGGTCAAAACTTCAGACACAGCAGGGCCGATTTGGCGAGGCGGAAAATTTACCACACACAAAACTTGTTTGCCAAGCAACTGCTCTTTTTTGTAATTTTGCGGAAGCTGAGCGCAAGATTTTTTGATCCCAATTTCTGGTCCAAGATCAATTTTGAGTTTGAAGGATGGTTTTCTCGCCTCAGGAAAATCTTCTACTTCAATAATCTTCCCTACCCTAATGTCTAATTTTTGAAAATCTTCATAGGTTGCCATATAATTTTATATTTTTTTAAAATAAACTTTTTTCCTCGCAATGACATGGAGTTCATGAAAAGTATGCTTTCCTAATTTCTTATGCAAACCTTCATAAGAGAGAACTTCTTGCTTGATAACTTCTAAGTCAAAATTCAGCGCTGCTAAAATTTCTTCGAGGGTATATTTCGTCGGAACATTCAATTCCTCCTCTGGCGTAAAAGAAAAAATTTCCAAAAGTCCGCCCTGATTAAGTGAGGCACACAGTTTTGGGATAAACTCATTCAAAGCATACTTTTTTGATAAAAATTGAAGACTGTGATGCGCCACAATAATATCGTATTTATCAGCAGGTTGCCAACTATTAAGATCTGCAGAAATATAGTTAACAGTTTTCAAATCTTGAATTGCCAAGGGAGTCACTTTTTCAATATCTACCGCATCAACCTGAAGACCTCTAGCACAAGCATAAAGGGAAACAAAACCCTGCCCACAACCAAGGTCAAGAAAAGTTTTAGCAGCTGGGTTCAAGTTAATAAGATTTTGATATGAATATTTCATAATAAGCTAAGTGTGTTAATCATAAATCATCTTCACTTAAAACTTCAATCCCATTTTCTTTGAGCAATTTGGCAGTCACTCCGTCACCAACAATAATAGTTCCCGAAAAAGTTCCGTCATAAATTTGCCCACAACCGCAAGAAGGACTTTTTTGTTTCAAAATTGCAGTTTTGATTTTGTATAATTTTGCAATTTCCAAGGTTTGCTGAGCACCGCGCTGGAAGTTTTCAGTCACATCCTTGCTATCTTTAGTCATGACTTTCTCACCTTGCTGTTCGGCAGGTTTTCGTGGAGTTGATAATCCGCCAAGTTGCTCGGGGCAAACTGGAATCAAGATTTCATCTTTGGCTAATTTCAAAACTTTTTCATCGGGCTTGGATGCGGCGTTATAACGACACTTCAAACCCAACAGACAGGCGCTACATAACTTCATATGATTTCTTCTCCACACCCATATATTAATTTATAGGTGTGAATTTAATTATAGCTAACTAAAAAATATTTTAACAAAGTTTCTCTTAATTTATAAGCTAAAGGTATGAAAATTTTCTATTTCCAGCTCACAAAGTGACCTCTTTTTTAACTTTGTTTATTTCAAGCCTTTTTTTGTTTTTTAATTAATAGCAGAGTATTTTAGTGTATTTTCCGACTGGAGTAACTGCTTCCATTTATCTTATTTTAAAGCCCATATTAGTATCCCTTGGCTTTTCTTTCCAATTATTTAACTCATAATATTTCTGAACATCACCAGCTTTGTGAACAAATTTATTTTCAAACGACAAGCTTTCCATGTTGCTCACGACAAATTGCCGTTCATCAATCTGTTCTATATTTTCTTTTGAAATATTACCAGCATCAACTTCATATACAAAAACTCTTGCATTAGAATCAAATAGATCGGGATTTTCAAAGTTAATAGTCTTATTGTCATTATCTATTGTTGTAACTCCATTCGGCCTTGCTCCACAAGCTAAAGCAAAACCATAATCTGGCGTCAAGTAAATTGCATTTTGTAATTCCGTCTCTGGAACTACAACGCTATCAGCCTTTCCAGCCTGCCTTCTTTCTATTAAGATAATGTCCCTTTTAGATCCATGATAAAGTTTCATAATTTTAGCAAAATATTTTTAAAAAAACCGAGACTATAATAGTCCCAGTCTTTTCTTGGCTTCAAAAACTTGGTGGCTGTTCATTTGGCCGGACTTTTCCATTTGCTCAAGTGTGGCAAGGATGTCCTTTTTGTTCTTTTGGATGTTCTCCGGAGTCATCACTTTTTTCATTAAACTTTCCCGCTCCTGTGGATTCATTTTTTCCAATTTTTTCATTGCCATCCGCTGCATCATATTCATGCTTTCTGGGTCTGAAGGATTAGCTATTTTCTTTTTCTTCTTATCTTTTTTAAAGGCATCTAAAATTCCCATATGATTTATTGTTTAAATAAATTATTTCCTATATTTCATTGTCAAATCGTAACTTGTCACCAAAAGCGCTGAAGCTATGAAAATCGAAGAATATGTTCCGAAAGTAACTCCGACCAACAAGGCAAGAGAAAAATATTTAATCGAAGCTCCACCGAAAAGATAAATCGCCAGCAAGGTCACAATCACAGTCATGGAAGTGTTGATGGAGCGCACCATAGTTTCATTGAGACTGCGATTGACCACCTCAGCAAAAGGTTCTTTTGAAGAACCCCGCAAAAGATTTTCCCTGGTTCGATCATAAACCACAATCGTATCGTGCACTGAAAATCCAAGAATTGTAAGCAGTGCTGCGATAAATGGAATGCCAACCTTGATGCCATAAAAATGCCCCAGAACTGAGAAAACACCGGCAGTTATAATAACGTCATGTGCAAGAGCGATAACGGCTCCTGCGCCATATTTCCAAGACTGCACCGGACGGGAAACTTTTCTGAAAGCCCAAGCAATATAGGCCATGATTGCCGCAATTGCCAAACCGAGCGCATTAAAAGAATTTTTCTTGAGTTCCTTTGAAACGGAAGAATTCACGAAATCAACTTGAGATTGAGTTGCATCTGAATATTTTGCGCTTAGTGCTTTCCACACTGTGTCGTTAATTTTGTCATCATCAGCTGCATAGCGAATCAAGACTGAATTACCAGCTGAAGCTTGAATCGTCAAACTGTCTAGTTTCATTTCTGCTAAAGTATCTGAAATCTCTTGGCTTGCCGGAACAGTATTGGCAAATTTAACTTCCATCAAGGTTCCGCCTGTGAAATCGGTGTCATATTTTAGACCCCAGACCAGCAAGCTTGCAAGACTTAAGATAGTCAGAATACCTGAGAAAATATATGCGTATTTAGTTTTGGAGATAATATTTAACATAATAGCAATTTTAAATTTGAAATTTTAAGTTTTAAGTGAGTTTTAAATGACTTAATTTTAAAATTTATAAATTTTCATTTTATTTAAAATTTAAAACTAAAAATTTAAAATTTAATCTGAGACATCAGATTTTTTTACTCCTACCATCCAAGTTCGCTCATGAATCCAGTCATTGATAATGAATTTAAGCATCGTGCGAGTAACAACCACAGCGGTAAACATCGACACAACAACTCCAATAAACAAAGTTGCAGCAAAACCCTTCACAAATCCCGTTCCCATCAAATAAAGAATGCTAGCTGTCAGCAACGAAGAAATGTTTCCGTCCCTGATTGATGTCCAGGCTCGCTTGAAACCTTCATCCAAAGAACTGGCAACAGTTCTTCCATTTCGAATTTCCTCTTTTGTTCTTTCAAAAATCAGCACATTAGCGTCAACTGCCATTCCAATTGAAAGAATAAATCCGGCAATACCAGAAAGTGACAACGTGATGCCAAACATTTTGAAAATCGTAATCATCAGTCCAGTGTAAATAAGCAACGCCAATGATGCAACTAATCCAAGAAACCGATAGAAGATAAGCATGAAAATAATCACAGCTCCGAGACCGATTGCGCCAGCAACTAAACTTTTCTTCAGAGATTCCATTCCCAGAGAAGCCTCGATGCTCTGCTGAGAAATAAGTGTGAGCGGCACGGGAAGTGCACCAGTGTTAAGATTTTGCGCAAGTGTTTTGGCTTCCTGCAAAGTGAATTTTCCAGTGATAACAGCTTCGCCATTGGTAATTTCTGATTGCACTGTTGGCGCGCTGATAATATTTCCATCAAGCAAAATAGCAATTGTTTTCCCAAGATTTTTCTTGGTCAAATCTGCAAACAGTTTTGTGCCTTCATCATCAAAGCGAAGTGAGATTTGAGGCTCGCCCAGTCCTTGACTTTGAAAAACCACGGAAGCACTTTTCAAATTCTTTCCAGTCAAGCCCGTTGCAGTATATTTGAATTGAGGATACTGATCAACAGTCTTTTTTGTCAGCAAGATATGTTCGCCGTGAACTTCCAAACTATCCCCTTCTCCACGTGATTCGATAAATTTAATGATGTGCCAACCGAACTGAGATTCAACCAAATCAGGATAAACTTCTCCTGGCTTAAGATTTCCCTCAAAAAGAACCTTGTCAAACTCTGGCACAAAAGCCCCCTTTTTGACAAAACCAAGGTCGCCGCCCTTATCTTTCGATCCCGGATCTTCACTATTGGCTTTTGCCAAATCTTCAAAATTGCCTCCTTTCTTAACCTGGTCAAGCAGCCCAGCAGCCTTTTCTTTCGCCTGAGCGTTTGTTGAATCAAACATTTGCTGAATTTGTGGATCTACGCCCTCCTCTTTGAATTCCAAAAGTGGAGTTTCTTTGATTTGGTTTTTGGCTTGTTCGATATCTTTGACTCCAGGAATTTCAACAATCACGCGATAATCATCACCCGTACTTGGGGTTTTTGTTTGAACAAGAGGCTCTCCCACGCCAAAAGCATTGATTCGTTTCTCAATCACATCTTGCGCGCCTTGCAAAGCATCAGCTCTTTTTGACGAATCAACTTTTGAAACGTCAGCCTTATATTCCAAATGAATTCCGCCTTGCAAATCAAGCCCAAGGTTAATTTTCAGCTTATTTGCAGCATTATACAGAGGAGTTATTTTTGAAACCGCTTGAGGATATGAGATAACCCCAACAATCAAAGCCATAACAACAATGCCTGCAAACTTCAGTTCTAATTTTCTTTTCATATTCATAGATTTCATTATATGACATTAGCCGGATTTAGGCAACATTGACAGCTTACATGGATTAGGGGGTTAAGAATTAGGATTATTTTAAGTAAATATATTTTTTCTTTTTATACTGCAATAAAAAATATAAGAACGCAAACGAAATTCCAATTAACTATTTTTCAAAATCGCTTCGTTAGCAAGCGTCAGAATTCGTCTCGAATCATCATTGCCAAGTCGACTGCGAGCATCCTCAAAACTAAGCCACACAAAATCTTTATTTTCAAAATCAATCGTAACCTCGCTTATTTGCGTTTGAACACAATAGAAAATCGCCCTCTTAAAGATATTCACTCCCCTGCCCTTTTCAATTCGTTCTATTCTCTCATTTCCCTTAGCTTTATAAAAATAGAAAACGCTTCTGCGGAAACTTGGCAAGATTGAGATTTGGGAAATGCCAGTTTCCTCCAAGAGCTCTCGGCGCAAGGTCTGCTCTTCACTTTCACCTTCTTCACTATGTCCCTTTGGGAAATCCCATTGCCAAGAGCGGTAACGCAACAAAAGAAACAGGATTTTGTCATCTTGTTTTCGAAACATCACACCGCCCACAGATTTTTCAAAGGCAAAAAGTTTCGTATGCATGTTTGTATTCTAGCACAAAACGAAGCAGAAATCGAAAAGTCCCAAGAATAAAATCCTGGGACCCTCCAATCTTCCAGAGTCAGAGACGTTGTCTTCGTCTGGGAAAAACATTTTCAAAAAATGTAGAGATTAAAAATTTTCATCATCCGAAAGGTAATACTATTCAAAAATTAATTTATTTCCCATGGCAATTCTTGTACTTCTTCTAGTACAGAAAATGTCGCAGGGGTTTTTTAGGATACTGGGAAAGTTTCCCGTGCGTTGATTCTCGACTGCTCGTCGTCAAAGTTTACTTTTTTGTTGCGAAATACATCTGTAACAATTTTTAATCTTTTGACACCAGCTAAAGCATTTTCAACTAAGACTCTTGTAGCTGATTTTTCTTTGTTTTCGTTTTTAGAAAGCTCAGTAAGTTCTTT